>NZ_LQXW01000026.1:0-59517 GCF_001586765.1 Pseudomonas sp. ABFPK
GAGCAGCCTTGTGCTGCGAAGAGGCCGGTACAAGCAACAGACAGGCTTTGTCAGTACCGGCCTCTTCGCAGCACAAGGCTGCTCCTACAGAACCTCGCCGAACCAATGAGTCATGTGTTGTTCTATGGGAGCGGGCGAGCCCGCGAAGAGGCCAGTGCAGCAAACAACAAAAGAAGCTGTGTCCGAGTCCCCTCAGCGCTCCAGGCTGTATATCCGGCACTCCGCCAGCAACGCCAGCAGGTTCGGCTCCCGCTCCCGCGCCTTGAGGAACACCACGCCAATATGCTGCTGCAAGCGATATTGCGGCTTCAGGGCAATCAGCCTGACCCGGTTTTCATACACCGCTGCGATCCGCCCAGGCAGCAAGGCAAAGCCCACGCCCGAGCTGACCATGCTCAGCAGGGTGAAGATATCGTTCACCTGCATGGCTACCTTGGGTTCAAAGCCGGCCTGCTGGAACACCCGGGCACCATCGCGGTGGGTGGCAAAGCCCTGGGTCAGGGTGATGAAGGTGGAGTCGGCCAGGTCGGCCAGGTCCACCTCGGCCTGCTCGGCGAAGGGTGAATCGATGGGGACGGCAAGGAAGATGTCGTCGGAGAACAGCGGCAACTGCTCGCAGGCCGGGTCGCTGACGCTTTCGTCGAGCGACACGAGGATGGCCTCCAGTTCGTGGTTCTTCAGGCGCTGCAGCAGGTCGACGTTGGAGCCCAGGGTCAGGTCGATGTTGAGTTCGCTGCGGCGCAGCTTGAGGCCCATGACCAGCTTGGGTACGGTTTTCACCGTCAGCGAGTACAGCGCACCCAGGCGGAAGCGCTCGGCGTAGAAGCCGGCGGCCTCGCGGGTAAGGCGAACCATCTGCTCGGCGTCCTGGATCAGCTGGCGGGCTTTCTTTTCCAGCACGTAGGCGCTTTCCAGCGGGATCAGCTGGCGGCCTTCGTGCTTGAACAACGGGCAGCGCAGTGCGCTTTCCAGCGAGTGGATGGCGCGGTGCACGCTGACAGCACTGGTGGCCAGCTCCGCGGCGGCGCGGCCGAGGTTGCCGGTGCGCATGAAGGCGAGGAAGGTTTCCAGCTTCTTGAGGGTCAGTTCTTCGTCGATCAGCATGGGGGCCTGGGGTGTGCGGCTTGGGGGTTATGGTGGATTTGAGATCGAGCGCCGCCCGCGCGGCGCTTCGCAGCACAAGGCTGCTCCTACATCTGTTTCGGGCCAGTTATTCCTGAGGCGAAAGCGCGCGGTCCCTTGGCGTCCACCTCGATATCGTGCCGGGCAAACAAGGCGGTCGCGTGCATTGGAACAGGCGATACTGGTTCGAAACAGATGTAGGAGCAGCCTTGTGCTGCGAAGCGCCGCGCGGGCGGCGCTCGATCTCAAATCCACCACATACCTCAAGCCCGACGCTCGATCAACGCCCACAACGCCGGGTCGTTGAAATCATCGATCACCAATCCGGCCCCCGCCGCCAGCAACCGCTCCGGCGTCTGCGTAGTGGCCACGCCCACGGTAAAGATCCCCGCGCCACTCGCGGCTGCCACCCCCGGCAGCGAATCCTCGAAGGCCAGTGCCTGCCCGGCCTCGGCACCCAGCCGCTGCAACCCGGTCAGGTAAGGCAGCGGGTCCGGCTTGGGCCGTGCCAGTTCCTCGGCCACCAGCACGTGCGCGAAACGCTGGCCCAGGCCCATGGCGTTCAACATGTGCTCGGCGTTCAGCCGCGGTGCATTGGTCACCACGCACATGCCGATGTCACGAGCCTGGGCATGTTCCAGCAGGCGCACTAGGCCCGGCATCGGCTCAAGAGCCGGCGACATGTCGCGGAACAGCGCCTCCTTGCGGTCGGCCAGCACCTGGCACTGCTCGGCACTGGCACCGGCAAACAGCTCGGCGAACAGCTCGCCGTTGGCGCGGCCGCTGACCTGGGCATCGAACTGCGCCTGGCTCAGCTCGCGGCCGTCATGCTCGCGCAGCAGTTGGCGAAAGGCCTGCAGATGCAAGGTGTCAGTGTCGGTGAGGGTTCCGTCGAGGTCGAACAGCAGGGCAGTCAGCATTGGGTATCCAGGTCCAAAATCATGGGCGGGCCAGAAGGGAGATTCTTTGCCTTTGGAGTCACGTCACCTACGCGACTTCCTGAGTGTACTGGAGTACGGCAGCCTTGGCAGACGTCCTCCGCATTCAGGTTGCCGGACCAGCCATATAAGCCTTCAGCATCATTGCGGCAGTTTCGCGATCACCTTGATCTCGAAGTCGAAGCCCGACAGCCAGGTCACGCCGATAGCGGTCACCGTCGGGTAGGGAGCCTCACCCCAATACTCGGCCGCCACCTCCCAGATGGTTTCGAATTTCGAGTCGGGGTCGACCATGAAGATGGTCGTGTCAACCACATCCTCGAAACTACTGCCGGCTTCGGCCAGGATCGCATTGAGGTTGGCGAAGGCCATGCGAACCTGCGCCGCGAGGTCCGGCTCGGCCGAGCCGTCCTTGCGGCTACCTACCTGGCCGGAAACGAACAGAAAACCGTTGGAACGAAGCGCTGGCGAGTAGCGGTGGAGCTCATACAAAGCATGGCGATCAGGCGGGAAGACGACATCACGTTTGCTGGACATTGCATACCTCGTTCGGGGCCCTGGCGGCCCGTTGATTAGGGTGAAGCCACTATAAGAAAGGCCGCCGGCCTGAATAAACGGGCAGCGCTGGCCATGACTGTTTGTATAATCCAAACAATCCAGGCGCGAGTGAGACGTGGAATGGACCGTTTCGATGCAATGCAGGCATTTGTCCGCGTGGTGGAAACCGGCAGCTTCACCAAGGCGGCAGCCACGCTGCACATGAGCAAGACCACCGTGACGCAGCTCGTTCAGCAACTGGAAGCGAGGCTGCGTGTGCGCCTGCTCAACCGCACCACACGCAAGGTGAATGTCACCGCCGACGGTGCGGCCTACTACGAACGCGTCGTCCGGCTGCTGGTCGACATGGACGACGCCGAGACCAGTTTGTCCAGCGCGTCGATGACACCACGCGGGCGGCTGCGAGTGGATGTCCCCAGCCCACTGGCGCGAATGCTGCTCATACCAGCCTTGCCAGGGTTCTTTGCACGCTATCCAGAGATTCAGCTGACTGTGGGCGTGAGCGATCGTATCGTCGACATCATTGGTGAAAACGTCGACTGCGTGGTGCGTGGCGGCGAGATCACCGATCAATCCCTGGTGGCAAGGCACGTGGGCGATTTGAAACTCGGCATCTATGCCGCGCCCGGCTATTTGCAGCGCTTCGGTACGCCGGTGCATCCCCGTGAGCTAGAAGAGAGCCGACACAACACCGTCGGCTTCCTCTGGTTTCGTACAGGCAAAGCCTTGCCCTACGCGATGCAGCGGGGCGAGGAGCGCATGGAAGCCCAAGGCCGCTCGCAACTGATGGTCGACGACGGCAATGCGTACCTTGCCGCCGGCTTGGCTGGCCTGGGGATAATCTGGCTACCGCAGTACATGGCCAGACCGCACCTGGCCAGCGGCGAGCTGCTGCCGCTGTTTGAAGACTGGCAGATGGCGCCAATGCCGATGTACCTGGCATTCCCGCCGAATCGCCATGTCAGCGCCAAGGTGCGGGTATTTATCGACTGGATGATCGAGTTGATGGCCGAGCATGCACCTGTGGCTGGGTGAAACAGGGGTAAACCCATTTCGCCATCCAAACGCATCAGCCTTTTCCCTGGAGTATCAGCCCAGCTATTGAACGCAGCCGCCAAGCCGTCGACGAAGGGGGCTGTTCAGCGTGCTCCGAAAAGAGTACAAATGTGCTCCATGGACAATCTTACCCCAAAACGCCGCGCCATCTTCGAGTTCATCCGTGAGCGCATCGCCGACCACGGCCAGCCGCCGAGCCTGGCCGATATCGCCACGCGCTTCGGTTTTGCCTCGCGCAGCGTGGCGCGCAAGCACATCACCGCCCTGTGCCAGGCCGGCTACATCGACGTCACGCCGAACCAGGCGCGGGGCATACGCCTGGCCGAACGGCTGCGCCGCCCGGAAATCCTCGAAGTGCCGGTGCTGGGCCAGGTGGCGGCAGGCGCCCCCATCGGCCCGGACCTCGACATTCACGAGCAGTTGCTGCTCGACCCCAGCCTGTTCCGCCGTACCCCCGACTACCTGCTGAAGGTGCGTGGCGACTCGATGATCGACGACGGCATTTTCGATGGCGATCTGGTCGGCATCCTCCAGCAGGCCGACGCCCGCGATGGCCAGATCGTGGTCGCCCGCCTGGACGGCGAGGTGACCATCAAGCGCCTGCAGCGCCAGGGTGGCAATTACCGGCTGTTGCCACGCAACCCGGCCTATGCGCCCATCGATGTGCGGCCTGAACAGGAGTTCTTCATCGAAGGCGTGTTCTGCGGCTTGCTGAGGCGTGACTGATGGGCGCGGTGGTCGACCTCGACAGGTTGCTCGACCAGCGCCGGGTATGGCGCGGTCGGCAGGCCCAGGCGCGGCCGCTCGGCCTGCAGCCCACGGGCCATGCCGCCCTTGACCAATGCCTGCCGGAAGGTGGCTGGCCGGCGGCTGCGCTCAGCGAACTGTTGCTGGCCAGCCCCGGCTGTGGCGAATTGCAGCTGCTGTGGCCGACCCTGGCCCGCTTGAGCGCTGAAGCCAGCCGAATCGTGCTGGTGGCACCGCCATTCATTCCTTACGCCCCGGCCTGGCAGGCCGCGGGGGTGGACCTGCGCTGGCTGGTACAGGTGGACGCCGAACCTGCCGATGCCCTGTGGGCCGCCGAGCAGTGCCTGCGCTCCGGCAGTTGCGCGGCGGTGCTGTGCTGGCCGGAACGTGCCGATGACCGCGCCCTGCGGCGCTTGCAGGTGGCTGCCGAAACCGGGCAGGCGCTGGCCTTCGCCTGCCGGCCGCAACAGGCGGCGCACAACCCTTCACCCGCGGCGCTGCGCATTGCCGTCGACACCCGCCCGGCACAATGGCGCGTGCTGAAAAGCCGTGGTGGCATGCCACCGGCGCTGCCCATCGCCTGCCCGGGGCGGGGCTGATGCAACATGCTCTGGGCCTGCATCCTGCTTCCGCAGCTGGCGCTGGACACGGTCCTGCGTGAGCGTGACGACCCCGATACCCCCCTGGTGCTGCTTGGCGGGCCGACCCAGCGACGCGTGCTGCAGGCCGTCAACCCGGCGGCGGCCGCGCTCGGCCTGCGGGCCGGGCAAACCCTGACGGCGGCGCGTGCGCTGGCCGATGGCTTCAGCTGCGTCGAAGCCGAACCCAGGCGCATCGACCAGGTGCAGCAGTTGCTGGCAGCCTGGGCCTACCGCTTCAGTGCCCAGGTCAGCCTGCACTACCCACGGGCGCTGTTGCTGGAGGTGGGCTCCAGCCTGCAGCTGTTCGGCCCCTGGCCGCTGTTCGAGGCCCGTCTGCGCCAGGAGCTGGCGGAGCTGGGCTTGCGCCAACGCATCGTCCTGGCCAGCAACCCGGTGGCGGCGCGCATGCTTGCCAATGCTCACGATGGCCTGGCCGTGATGGATGCCGATGCCACCCGTGCGGCGCTGCTGGGCATGCCCATCGAGCGTATCGGCCTGCCTGCGCAGGCTGCCGAGGCCTTTGCCCGCATGGGCCTGCGCCAGTTGAGCCAGGTGCTGGCCTTGCCCCGCGACAGCCTGGCCAGGCGCTTTCCGGCCCAGGTGCAGCTGCACCTTGACCAGTTGCTCGGCCTGCGCAACCTGGGGCTGGGCTTTTACCATCCCCCGGACCGTTTCGAGACCCGGCTGGAGCTGAACTTCGACGTCGAATCACACCAGGCCCTGCTGTTCCCGCTGCGGCGCATGCTCAACGACCTTGCCGCGTTCCTCGCCGGGCGTGACTGTGGCGTGCAGCGTTTCTGCCTGCACCTGGAGCATGCCGAAGGGCCGGATACCTTGCTGAAGGTGGGCCTGCTGGCCGCCGAACGCGATGCTGCGATGCTGTTCGAACTGGCGCGCGGGCGCCTGGAGCCGCTACGCATTCCCGCACCTGTGCGCAACCTGCGGCTGGTTGCCGAGGACCTGCCACCCTTCGTGCCGCAACACCAGGCATTGTTCGACCCGCGTGCGCAACAGGCGCAACCTTGGGAACAATTGCGCGAACGGCTACGCGCCCGCCTGGGGGATGAGGCGGTCAAGGGCCTGAGCGCGGCAGCCGATCATCGCCCCGAATGCGCCTGGCAAGCGGTAGAGCAGGGTGCCCAGGGCAGCATGCCGGTCGTTCCTGGCAGCCGCCCTGGCTGGCTGCTGTCGGCCCCCATGGCGCTGGACGAAGGCGGCTATCGCCTGCAAGGCCATGCCGAGCGCATCGAATCGGGCTGGTGGGATGGCGGCGATGTGCGCCGCGACTATTACCGTATCGAAACCCGTGACGGCCTGCGCGGCTGGGCCTACCGCGACCTGGGCAAGGCCGGCCCGTTGTGGCTGCAGGGCTGGTTCGCATGAACACCCCGGGTTATGCCGAGCTGCACTGCCTGTCCAACTTCAGCTTCCAGCGCGGCGCGTCGAGCGCCGACGAGCTGTTCCGGCGCGCGCGTGAACAGGGCTACCAGGCGCTGGCGATCACCGACGAATGCACCCTGGCCGGTATCGTCCGTGCCTGGCAGGCGGCCAAGGAACACCAGCTGCGGCTGATCGTGGGCAGTGAAGTGCAGTTGCAGGACGGCCCCAGGCTGGTGCTGCTGGTGCAGGACCTGGCCGGCTACCAGAACCTGTGCGCGTTGATCACCCGGGCCCGGCGGCGGGCGCAGAAGGGCGAGTACCAACTGTTTCGCGATGACCTGCAGCAGCACCATCAAGGCCTGCTGGCATTGTGGGTAGCCGATGACAGCGGCGATGCCACCCCCGGGCAGTGGCTGCACGGCGTGTTCGGTGAGCGCCTGTGGCTGGCCGTGCACCTGCACCGCGGCAGTGACGATACCTTGCGCCTTGAACGCTTGCGTAGCCTGGCGGCCAGGGTCGGCATCCGCGCCGTGGCCTGTGGCGACGTGCACATGCACGTGCGCGGTCGCCGCGCCCTGCAGGATTGCATGACCGCCATTCGCCAGCATTGCCTGGTGGCCGAGGCCGGGCGCTTCCTGTTTGCCAATGGCGAGCGGCACCTGCGCAGCCAGGCGCAACTGGGCGAACTCTATCCCGCCGACTTGCTGGCCGAGACCCTGGCCATCGCTGCGCGCTGCCAGTTCGAGCTGAGCGAATTGAAATACCAGTACCCCTGCGAACTAGTGCCCCAGGGGCATACCCCGGCGAGCTGGTTGCGCGAGTTGTGCCAGCAGGGTTTGCCGTCGCGCTGGCCAAACGGGCCGAGCAGCAAGGTGCGGGATGTGCTGGCCAAGGAGCTGGCGCTGATCGAGGAGCTGGGCTACGAAAGCTACTTCCTGACTGTGCACGACATCGTCGCCTTCGCCCGCAGCCAGCGCATTCTGTGCCAGGGGCGGGGCTCGGCAGCCAACTCGGTGGTGTGCTTCGTGCTGGGCATCACCGAGCTCGACCCCATGCAACACCACCTGTTGTTCGAGCGCTTCCTGTCGCGCGAGCGCAACGAGCCGCCGGACATCGACGTGGACTTCGAGCACGACCGGCGCGAGGAGGTGATCCAGTATGTGTTCCGCCGCTATGGCCGGCACCGGGCGGCGCTCACTGCGGTGGTCAACACCTACCATGCCGCCGGTGCGGTGCGGGATGTGGCGCGGGTGCTGGGGCTGCCCGCCGACCAGGTGGACGCCCTGGCCAAATGCTGTGGCCGCTGGAGCGATCGCATACCCGACGACCAGCGCCTGGCCGAGGCCGGCTTCGAGGCGGGCAGCCCTTCGCTGCGCCGGGTGCTGGTGCTGGCCGGCGAACTGATCGGCTTCCCTCGGCACCTGTCACAGCACCCGGGCGGATTCGTCATCTCGCAGCAACCCTTGGACGAGCTGGTGCCGGTGGAGAATGCCGCGATGCCGGAGCGCACGGTGATCCAGTGGGACAAGGACGACCTGGACATGGTCGGCCTGCTCAAGGTCGACGTGCTGGCGCTGGGCATGCTCAGCGCCTTGCGCCGTTGCTTCGACCTGCTGCAACGCCACCGTGGCCAGCACCTGACCCTGGCGACCATCCCCGCCGAAGACCCGGCTACCTACGCGATGATCAGCCGTGCCGAGACCATGGGCGTGTTCCAGATCGAGTCGCGCGCGCAAATGGCCATGTTGCCGCGGCTTCGGCCGGAAAAGTTCTACGACCTGGTCATCGAGGTGGCCATCGTCCGCCCCGGGCCGATCCAGGGCGACATGGTCCACCCTTACCTGCGCCGGCGCCTGAAGCAGGAACCGGTGACCTATCCCTCGCCGCAACTGAAGGCAGTGCTCGAGCGCACCCTGGGTGTGCCGCTGTTCCAGGAGCAGGTGATGGAGCTGGCGATGGTCGCGGCCGACTACACCCCGGGCGAGGCCGACCAGTTGCGCCGCAGCATGGCCGCCTGGAAGCGTCACGGCGGCCTGGAACCGCACCGCGAGCGGCTGGTGCAGGGCATGTTGCGCAATGGTTATGACCTGGCGTTTGCCGAGCGCATCTTCGAGCAGATCAAGGGCTTTGGCAGTTATGGCTTTCCGGAATCGCACGCGGCCAGTTTTGCCTTGTTGTGCTATGCCAGCAGCTGGCTCAAGTGCCATGAACCGGCGATTTTCACCTGCGCGCTGGTCAACAGCTGGCCCATGGGTTTCTACAGCCCCGACCAGTTGCTGCAAGAGGCCCGGCGCCAGGGTATCGAGGTCAGGCCGGTCGATGTGTGCCACAGTGACTGGGACTGCACGCTCGAGCCTGAGCCTGGCGAGGTGCTGGCCATTCGCATGGGCTTGCGCCTGGTACGCGGCCTTGCCGAGGCTGATGCCAGGCGCCTGGAGCAGGCGAGGACGCAGCGGCCATGGCGCGATGTCGAAGACCTGTGCCTGCGTGCCGGGCTCGATTCGCGTGCCCGCGCCCACCTGGCCGATGCCGGCGCGTTGCGCGCCTTGGCCAGCGACCGGCACCAGGCGCGCTGGCAGGTGGCGGCGGTGCAGCCGCAGCTGCCTTTGTTCGCCGATATCGAAGCCTTGCCGGAACGTACCGTCGAACTGCCCGTCCCCAGTGTGGCAGAAGACCTGATGGCCGATTACCAGACCCTGGGTACCACGCTTGGGCCGCATCCCCTGACCTTGTTGCGCTCACGCCTGCGGGCCCTGGGCTGTCGCAGTTCGCGCGAGCTGCAAGATGTCGGGCATGGTGACAACATTGCCGTGGCCGGGCTGGTGGTGGGCCGCCAGCGGCCACAGACCGCCAGCGGCGTGACCTTCGTCACCCTTGAGGACGAGCACGGCATGGTCAATGTGGTGGTGTGGCGGGCGCTTGCCGAACGGCAGCGGCGGGCACTGGTGGGGGCGCAGTTGCTCAAGGTCAGCGGGCGGCTGGAGCAGGAGAATGGCGTGCGCCACCTGATAGCACGGCGGTTGGAGGATGTGAGCCCGTTGTTGCAAGGGCTGGATGTACGCAGCCGGGACTTCCATTGATCCCCGGCATCTCACGCAAAACCCTGATTTTTGCGCGGTCCCTGTGGGAGCGGCTTTAGCCGCGAACACCGGCGCAGCCGGTGCCATGCACCGCGTTGAATTCTTCGCGGCTAAAGCCGCTCCCACAGGGTACGAGGATTACTTGCGAATTCAGTTCTCTTCGCTACACCATCGCCAACCGCTGCTTGCGCGTCGGTGCCGGGAACGCCCGGTCGATCGCCCGCAGGTCTTCGCCGGTCAGGGTCAGCGCACCCGCAGCGGCATTCAGCCGCACATGCTCGGGCGTCACGGCCTTGGGGATGGCTATCACCCCGTCATTGCGTGTCACCCACGCCAGGCTGACCTGGGCCACCGTGGCCCCATGGCGCTCGGCGATTTCCGCCAGCACCGGGTGCTGCAGCAGGCGCCCGGCCTGGGCCAGCGGGCAGTAGGCCATGGTCGGCAGCGCACGCTTTTCGCACCACGGCAACAGGTCGAACTCGATGCCACGCTGGGCCGGGTTGTACAGCACCTGGTTGGTGGCGCAATCGGGGTTGTGCAGTTCGCGCAGGTCGTCGACATCGAAATTGGAAACACCCCAGCGCTTGATCTTGCCTTGCTCGCGCAAGCGCTCAAACGCTTCGACGGTTTCCTCCAGTGGATGCTGGCCGCGCCAGTGCAGCAGGTACAGGTCGATGCAGTCGGTGCCCAGGCGGGTGAGGCTGCGCTCGCAGGCGGCGGCCATGGCGCGCAGGCTGGCATTGTGCGGATACACCTTGCTGACCAGGAACACCTGGTCGCGGCGCCCGGCAATGGCCTGGCCAACCACTTCTTCCGCGCCACCTTCGGCATACATCTCGGCGGTATCGATCAGGCTCAGCCCAAGTTCGATACCCTGTTGCAGGGCCGCCACCTCGGCCGCCTTGCGAGCCGGATCTTCACCCATGTACCAGGTGCCCTGGCCGATGGCCGGAACGCTCGAACCTGCCAGTTTCACGTAACGCATGTCACCTCCGGGATGCGGGTATTGGAAAGCAGTACCTCGAGCAGCGCTTGCGCTGCCGTGGAAAGCTTGTGTTCGCTAAGAGCAATCACACCGATGCGGCGCTCGACCGTGGGCTCGACCAAGGGCACGCAGCGGGCGCCAAGCTCCTGCATCTGATTGATGCAAAGTGCCGGCACGGCACTGACCCCCAGCCCACTGGCGACCATGCGCCCGACGGTAGACAACTGATGGCTCTCGAAAGCCACCGCGAGTTTGCCGTGGCGGGCGGCCACGTTCTGCTCCATCAGCAGGCGCACCGCCGAAGGGCGTTGCAGGGCCACGAAGTCTTCGGCAAGCAACTGTGCCCAGCTGACCTGGGGCAGCTGCGCCAAGGGCGAATCGGCGGGCACCACGGCGACGAAACGGTCCATGTACAACGGGTGGAAATCCAGGCCATCGATGTTGTCCGGTTCGAAGCCGATGCCCAGTTCGACGCGGCGATGGCGCACCAGTTCCTGCACCTGTTCGTTGATCACATCGTGCACCGTGACGTTGACCTTCGGGTAACGCTGGCGAAATACCTTCAGCGAGTGGGGCAGCAGGTTGCCGGCAAAGGCCGGCATGGCCGCCACCGAAACCCGGCCCAGTTGCAGGGTGAAACGCTGGCGCAGCATTTCTTCGGTGTCGTCCCAGTCGGCCAGCAGGCGCCGTGCCAGCGGCAGCAGCACCTCGCCCTCGGCAGTCAGGCTGACGCTGCGCGTGGTGCGGCTGAGCAGGGCGCCGCCAAGGTTTTCTTCCAGGGCCTTGATGGTCAGGCTCAGTGCCGGTTGCGAGACATGCAGGTGTTCACCGGCCTGGGCGAAGCTCTGGTATTTGGCCACAGCGACAAAGGCGCGCAGTTGCTTGACGTTCATGACAGGCCTGTTGGTTGTTTTGCAAAAGTTATCAATCGATGATGAAAACAAAATTAACAAATCAGTCGCTTGCGGTGAAGATGTCCCCACACGCTCACCGACAGCCTCGTCGGTTCAACAACTACAAAAGGCGGATCAGCATGGCCGGACTGGACAAGCGCGTTGCAACCTATGAACAGGCCCTCGAAGGCCTGACCGACAACATGACGGTACTGGCTGGTGGTTTCGGCCTGTGCGGTATCCCTGAAAACCTTATCAGCGAAATCAAGCGCCGTGGCGTCAAGGGCCTGACCGTAGTCTCCAACAACTGCGGTGTCGACGGCTTTGGCCTGGGCGTGCTGCTGGAAGACCGGCAGATCCGCAAGATGGTCGCTTCCTACGTGGGCGAGAACGCCGAGTTCGAACGCCAGCTGCTGAGCGGCGAGCTGGAAGTGGAGCTGACCCCGCAAGGCACTCTCGCCGAGAAAATGCGCGCCGGTGGCGCCGGCATCCCGGCCTTCTACACCGCCACCGGCTACGGCACCCCGGTTGCCGACGGCAAGGAAGTGCGCGAATTCAACGGCCGCAAGTACATCCTCGAAGAATCCATCACCGGCGACTTCGCCATCGTCAAGGGCTGGAAGGCCGACCACTACGGCAACGTGGTGTACCGCAACACCGCGCAAAACTTCAACCCGCTGGCGGCCACCGCCGGCAAGATCACCGTGGTCGAAGTGGAAGAGATCGTCGAACCTGGCGTGCTGCTGCCCAGCGAGATCCACACCCCGGGCATCTACGTGGATCGCGTCATCGTCGGCACCTTCGAAAAGCGTATCGAAAAGCGCACCGTCAAGGCCTGAGCGCCATCCACCAGAACAACAAAGAGATCCTGACCATGGCACTGACCCGCGAACAGATGGCGCAACGCGTCGCCCGTGAACTGAAGGACGGCTACTACGTAAACCTGGGCATCGGCATTCCGACCCTGGTGGCCAACTACGTACCCGCCGACATGGATGTGATGCTGCAATCGGAAAACGGCCTGCTCGGCATGGGCGAATTCCCCACCGAAGGCACCATCGATGCCGACATGATCAACGCCGGCAAGCAGACCGTCACCGCCCGCCGCGGTGCCTCGATCTTCGATTCGGCGCAGTCGTTCGCCATGATCCGTGGCGGCCACGTCGACCTGACCGTGCTCGGCGCTTTCGAAGTGGATGTGCAAGGCAACATCGCTTCGTGGATGATCCCGGGCAAGCTGGTGAAGGGCATGGGCGGCGCCATGGACCTGGTGGCCGGTGCCGAGAACATCATCGTCACCATGACCCACGCTTCCAAGGACGGCGAGTCCAAGCTGCTGCCGCAGTGCAGCCTGCCATTGACCGGTGCTGGCTGCATTCGCAAGGTGCTGACCGACCTGGCCTACCTGGAAATCGAAGACGGCGCCTTCATCCTGCGCGAGACCGCGCCTGGGGTGAGCATCGAGGAAATCATCGAGAAAACCGCCGGCAAGCTGATCGTGCCGGATGATGTGAAGGAAATGACCTTCTAAGATCGCTAGCGTCACGCCCCTGTAGGAGCAGCCTTGTGCTGCGAAGCGGCCAGCGCAGGCATGCACGAGATGTGTTGTCTGTACTGGCCGCTTCGCAGCACAAGGCTGCTCCTACAGGGGTTTTGCGTTTTTGCTGATGTATCCGATAAAACCAATAAAAGGAATTGAACTGTGGCCGCTGAAATCCAAGACAGCCGTTCCGCGCGCTTTGCCTTGCGCTGCTCCAACTGGGCCGAACGCTGGTTCCCCGATTCCTGGGTGTTTGCCGCCCTGGCAGTACTGCTGGTGTGCATCGGCGCCCTGGCCATGGGCGCCAAGCCGACCGACACTGCCAAGGCCTTTGGCGATGGCTTCTGGAGCCTGATCCCCTTCACCATGCAGATGGCCTTCGTGGTCATCGGCGGCTATGTGGTGGCCAGCTCGCCGCCCGCCGCGCGCCTGATCGACCGCCTGGCGCGCATCCCCGGCAATGGCCGTTCGGCCGTGTGCTGGGTGGCGCTGATCTCGATGCTGGCATCGCTGCTCAACTGGGGCCTGTCGCTGGTGTTCGGCGGCCTGCTGGTGCGCGCCCTGGCCCGACGCACCGAACTGAAGATGGACTACCGCGCCGCCGGCGCCGCCGCCTACCTGGGCCTGGGCGCCGTGTGGGCGCTGGGCCTGTCTTCGTCGGCGGCGCAACTGCAGGCCAACCCGGCCAGCCTGCCACCGTCGATCCTGTCGATTACCGGGGTGATCCCGTTCACCGAGACCATCTTCCTCTGGCAGTCCGGCGTGATGCTGGCGGCATTGGTAGTGGTCTCGCTGGTGATCGCCTACGCCACGGCGCCGGGCCCGAACAGCGCGCGCAGCGCCCAGGACTGCGGGGTCGACCCCAGCTTCACCGCGCCACCGGCACCCCAGCGCACCCGCCCGGGCGAGTGGCTGGAACACAGCCCCATCCTGATCCTGTTGCTGGTGGCCCTGGCCGCCGGCTGGCTGTACCAGGAGTTCGCCACCAAACCGGCGATTACCGCCATTTCCGGGCTGAACACCTACAACCTGTTGTTCATCATGCTCGGTGCCTTGCTGCACTGGCGCCCGCGCAGCTTCCTCGATGCGGTGGCGCGTGCGGTTCCGACCACCACCGGGGTGCTGATCCAGTTCCCGCTGTATGGTTCGATCGCTGCCATTCTCACCCAGGTGAAGGGCGTCGACGAGCAGACTTTGGCCCACCACATTTCACTGTTCTTCACCCAGATCGCCACGCATGACACCTATGCCGTGCTGATGGGCGTCTACTCGGCGGTGCTGGGCTTCTTCATCCCATCGGGTGGTGGCAAGTGGATCATCGAGGCCCCGTACGTGATGCTGGTGGCCAATGACCTGCAGTACCACCTGGGCTGGGCAGTGCAGATCTACAACGCCGCAGAAGCCTTGCCGAACCTGATCAACCCGTTCTACATGCTGCCGCTGCTGGGGGTACTGGGGCTCAAGGCACGCGACCTGATCGGCTTCTCGTTCGTGCAGTTGCTGGTGCACGTGCCGCTGGTGCTGGTGTTGCTGTGGGCATTGGGTACGACGTTGCAGTACGTGCCGCCGGTGATGCCGTAAAGTCGGGGGCTGCACAGCAGCCCCAGCATTTCCCTGGCAGTCCACGTATGATGGCCGGGCTGCCTTCGCCTGGGAAATCCGCGTCACATGTCTATCCGATTGAAACTGCTGCGAAAGAAACTGGGGATGACCCTGGAGTTGCTGGCCGACAAGACCGGCATGACCAAGAGCTACCTGTCCAAGGTCGAACGTGGCCTGAACACCCCCTCGATCGCCGCCGCGCTGAAGCTGGCGCGGGCACTGAATGTCAATGTCGAAGAACTGTTCGCCGAAGAGCAGACCGGCCAGAACCGCTACAGCCTGGTACGCCATGGCGAGCGCCAGGCATTGGTGGGTGACGGGGCAGGGCCGGGGTACTCGGCCCTCACCAGCCAGGTCGGGCAGCGCAGCCTGCTGCCGTTCCTGATCCAGCCGCCGACCGAGTTCAGCGACCCTACGTTCAAGGAGCACCTGGGCGAAGAATTCCTGTTCGTCCACGCCGGCCAGGTGGAAGTGGACTTCATGAGCGAGCGGGTACTGCTGGAGCAAGGCGATGCCTTGCATTTCAATGCCCAGACACCACACCGGCTAAGGTCGGTGGGGCCGCTGCCGGCGCAGTTGCTGGTCGTGGTGCATCACACAGACGAATAACATGCCGGGGCGCCAAAGCACCCCACGGCCTTGCCTTTCTCAGCGATGAAACTATGGCGCCACCAATGCAGCGCCCTATGCTCAATTTGCGCGTCGATATTTTGACTATATTGTCCGGCGCCCATTGAATTTTATTATAGTGTCGAATCGTTGACGCAATGTCATTGTGTTCATAAGCTCATCTCAACGGTGAAACAACTCCCGAACACCACGCCAACAAACAGTTGATTTTCCTCTTCAGGAGGGCGTATGCGCACGGCTCTGATTATCAAATCGATGTCTTTGCTGGCGCTGTTAAGTGGCGCAGCGCGTGCCGCGGATATGTATATCATTCAGAACAGTATCGTCCCTGTTTCAACGGCAGGGTGGTTCTTTGCATTTGCTGTCGTTGGCTTTGTAGCTGTCGCCAACAGGAGAAAGATCTGAATCCGCCAGCCTGGGTTCTAACCTTGACGCCAGCGGCCCGGGGCCTCGCTTGTCAATTCCCCAGCCGTTGCTATATTGCCAGTAGCCCGTGCAGGTCCACGGTTGCAGGCAGCAAAGCCCAGGCTGCACAGCGTCAAGGCAAGGCCTCGTAAAGATCGAGGTTATCGCGGTTGGCGTATGCCGCGAAGCGGAGCGAGAGTTGGTGTGCTGTTCTCATTCAGTGCTCTTTGTCGGGCCTTTTCGGCCGGAGGGACCCTCATGGTGCGTTCAATGTTTGCCGCGTTCTGCATGCTGATGGTGTGGTCTGGTGCCGGTAAGGCCGACCCGAGCAGTGCTACCTACCTGCTCAGCCCCGGCGATGTGGTGATGGTTTCGGTGTGGCAGGAAGATAGCCTGCGCCAGGAAGCCACCGTACTTCCCGATGGAAGTATCACGTTCCCCCTGGCAGGTCGCATCGATGTTGCCGGGCTGGATGTGACGACCGTTGAAAAACAAGTGGCTGCCAAACTCGAGAAATTCCTCCCCGACCCGAACGTCAGCGTTGTCGTCAAGAGCATCGCCGGCAACCTGGTCTATGTACAAGGCAAAGTGATAAAGCCCGGGCCGGTACAGATGGCGGGCCCTACCGCAGTGTTGCAGGCCCTGAGCATGTCTGGCGGCCTGGACAAGTTTGCAGATGAAAGCGAAATCAAAGTGGTGCGAGGCACTGGCGCTTCCCAAAAAATCCTGCCCGTGCGATATAGAGACCTGGTGTCTGGCCGGGATATGTCCACCAACATCCAACTTCAGGCTGGCGATACGCTGGTCGTCCCTTGATCTTGCCTTTAATAAGAACACTTAATGCCTCTTCTCAGAACAACTAGTATTGCAACGGCAATCTTGGTGTTGCCGTTTACGAACACGGTCTTGGCAGCAAATTGGCAGTCTACGGTAGTGGTACCGACATCCGTCGAACATGACAGCAACCCCTTGCTGCTGTCGTCGGGTGAAAAGGGCATAACGCGCACGATCATCGCGCCGGATTACACCCTGATCGGTACCTTCGACCGGGACGAACTGAGGTTGGGGCTGGGCATGAATGTATTGCGCTCGTCCGACACGGCGGTGGTCGACAACCGTGAGGACCCTGACGTGAGCCTGGGCTGGCAGCGTCAGACCGAGCGCGGGCGGTTTGGCCTGCTGGCGCGTTACAACGAAAGTTCGACGCTGTCGGGAACGGTGCTGGATACCGGTGTGGTCACCACCGATGGCACGCAAAAGCTGTATACGCTGACCGGCAACTGGAGCCAGGCGGTTACCGAGCGTAGCACCTTGAGCAACGAAACCACGTACAACCGTGCCCGTTATGACATCAGTACGCTGACGGGTTACGAAGAACTGGGCAACGTGTTCACCTGGACCTACGCCTGGAGCGAGCGGGCTGATCTGTACAGCCGCTTTGGTGCCCGGCGCTATGAGCCCGAGGAGGACCAGACGGCGACGGCGTCCAACAGCTACAGCCCCGCGGTCGGGGTCAAGTACCAGTTTTCCGAAAGCCTCAGCGCCGATGCGCATGTGGGTGTCACCGAGGTTTCCGGTGACGAAGGTGGCCGACGCGGGGAGGGTGGGGTTGCGCTGCTTTACACCGGTGCGCGCGCCGTCGCCAGCTTCACCGCCGAACGCAGCACGGTAGCCAGCGCCGAAGGCGGCTTCGCCGAGCTGGACCAGGTGCGCGGTGTGTGGAGTTACGCCGTCAGCGAATTGACCCGGGTGGGCGCGGACGCTGCCTGGCAAGACAGCAAAGGGCAGACCCCCAACACCCTGCAGACTTACAGCGTGTGGGCCAGCCGCGAGTTTTCGCCGTACTGGGACCTGCGCCTGTCGCTGATGTACAAGGAACGGCAGCAGGATAACGAAGCTGATGCGAACGCTACGATCGTGGGTTTGACGTTGACGTACAGGTACCCCGACATCTGAACTTCAGGCAGGTGGCCCCATGAAGTCTGACTACGAGCTCTCCCTCAGAGATTACATTGCCATAATCAAGGACAGGGCCCTGTTATTGGGGGTGAGCATCGTAGTCATCCTGGCCACGACCGTCGCAGTCGCGGTGATGGTGCCGCCGATCTACCAATCGACCGGCACCATCCTGGTGGAATCGCAGCAAATTTCCCCTGAGCTGGTGTCGACCAACAACACCAGCTTTGCCGATGAACGCATCGAAGTGATTCGCCAGCGGGTGATGACCCGCGAGAACCTGCTGCGCATCATCGACAAGTACAACCTGTTTCCCGACAAGCGCTTCAGCGATAGCGACAAGATCGACCACATGCGCAGCGCCATCGTCGTCGAAACCCTTACCACATACGTGCGCGGGCGGGGTGAAGCGACCGTGGCGTTCAATGTGTCCTTCGAGCACAAGCAGCCCGAGGTGGCCAAGGAAGTCGCCGACGAGTTGGTGACGCTGTTCCTCAACGAGAACCTCAAGCAGCGTACCGAGCGGGCCAACGAAACCACCGAGTTCCTCACCCAGGAGGCGAACAAGCTGGGTGCCGAGCTGGCCAACCTGGAAAACCAGCTGGCGGATTTCAAGCAGGCCCACGCCAACGCCTTGCCCGAGCACCAGACCTTGCGCATGAACATGCTGTCACGGTCGGAGCTGGAGTTCCGCGAGGTCGACCGTGATTACAAGGCCGCCCAGGAAGAACTGCGTTACCTTGAGCTGGAACTGTCCGCGGCCAATGCCGGGCTGGCAACCAAGGCCGGCGAAGGCCCCAGGGCGGCCGGTGCCGAGCAGCCCCAGGACCTGCCCAGCCTGAAGGCCGAATATGCCCGGCTGTTGAGCCGCTACAAGGAAGCCCACCCCGATGTGGTGGCGGTCAAGCGCAGGATCCAGGCGCTCGAAGCCAGTGGCAATCGCACGGCAGCGGCCTCCACGGTCGGCCTCGATGTCGCCCGCGTGCGCGCCAAGATGAGCGCGGCACAGGAGCGCATTGCTTCGCTGGCCGAGCAAAAGCGCGAGTTGACCCGCAAGATGGAAGGCTACGAGGCCGAGATCCTCGAGGCGCCGCAGGTCGAGCGTGGCCTGGTGACCTTGATGCGTGACCACGACAACGCGCGCAAGAAGTACGAGGAAATCCGCGCCAAGGAAATGGGCGCGAAGATTACCGAAAGCCTGGAACAGGAGAACAAGGCCGAGCGCTTTGTACTGCTTGAACCACCGCTGATGCCCGAGAAACCGATCAAGCCCAACCGCAAGAAGATCGCTGCGCTGGGCCTGGTGCTGGCACCGGCAGGTGGCGGTGCGCTGGTGATGCTGCTGGAGATGTTCAACCAGCGCATTCGCGGCGTCGGTGCACTGGAGAACCTGCTGGGCAGGCGGGTGCTGGTGGCGCTGCCATACATCGATACCAAGGCCGATGTGGCCAGGCGCAAGCGTTGGCGCAACTGGCTGATCGTGGCGGCACTGGCGCTGGCGGCTATCATGGTAGTGCTGGTGCACGTGTTCTACATGCCACTGGATGTGCTGTTGTTCAAAGTCATGTCTCGGTTTGCATAGGGAAGCAGTGATGGACAGGACCAAGCAGGCTGTCGGCAATAATCTTCACCAGGTTACCCCGGGTACCCCCCAGGCCTTGTCACCCGCCCCTGGTACGGCACTGGCGGAAGTGCCTGGCCAGTTCGACTACGTGAACACCAAGGTGGTGCCGCTGCGCGCGGAGCACCTGGAGCGTCACCGTATCGTCGCCTACAACAAGAACTCCAACATGAACGGGCCGATCGACCTGCTGCGCACGCAAGTGCTCAGGACCATGGACGAGAATGGCTGGCGAACCCTGGCCATCACCTCGCCAACCCCTGAAGCGGGCAAGACGGTGCTGGCGATCAACCTGGCCATGAGCATCGCCCACCACACCACCAAGACCGCTTTGCTGGTGGACTTCGACCTGCGTCGACCCAAGGTCGGCAGCAGCCTGGGCCTGCCCATGGACCAGGCGTTGAACGAGTTTCTGACGGACAAGGCCGAGTTGCAGGACTGTCTGGTCAACCCGACCTTGCCTCGGTTCGTGGTGCTGCCCACGCGGGTGCCGGTGCCGTTGTCCACCGAAATGCTGTCGTCGCCCAAAGTGAACAACCTGATCAGCGAACTACGCAACCGCTACGAGTCGCGCATCTGCATTTTCGATTTGCCGCCATTGCTCAGTTCTGACGATGCGATCACCGTGATACCCAAGTTCGACTGTGTGCTGCTGGTGGTGGCCAACGGTATGAACAACAGGAAGGAGATCGAGGATTGCCTGCATCACCTGGCAAGGGTGAACCTGGTGGGAACGGTATTGAACAAAGCTGACGAGCAGCCTCGAACCTATTATTGAGTCTCGGTATTCTGGGGCTGCTTCGCAGCCCATCGCGACACAAGGCCGCTGCCACAGGTATGGCGCACTCTTTCAGCGGGTGGGGTAGCGAGCCCAGGGGTACTGCAACTCCCATTGCCACGCATGCCGCACAATCGACTCCAGCGAGGCAAACTCCGGCCGCCAGCCCAGCATGTGCATGGCCTTGCCAGCATCCGCCACCAACCGGGGCGGGTCGCCGGGGCGGCGGGGGGCGTCGAGGGTGCGGATCTGCCGGCCAGTCACCGCCCGGGCCGTATCGATCACCTGCTGCACCGAAAAGCCCAGCCCGTTGCCCAGGTTGAACGCGGTTCGCTCGCCACCCGCCAGCAGGTAATCCACCGCCAGTGCATGAGCCGCCGCCAGGTCGGCCACATGCACATAGTCGCGTATGCAGGTGCCATCCGGCGTGTCGTAGTCGCGGCCAAATACCGTTACCGCATCACGGCGGCCCGAAGCGGCCTGCAGGATCAGCGGGATCAGGTGGGTTTCCGGGTCATGACGCTCTCCCAGCTGGCCCTCCGGGTCTGCGCCCGCTGCGTTGAAGTAACGCAGGCATACCGACTTCAAGCCATAGGCCCGGTCGAAGTCCTCGAGAATCTGCTCGACCATCCATTTGCTCAACCCATACGGGTTGATCGGCCCCTTGGCATGCGCTTCGTCGATCGGCACGTACTGCGGGTTGCCGTAGACGGCTGCGCTGGAAGAAAAAACCAGGTGCCTGATACCGGCATTCACCATGGCCTGCAGGAGGGAAAGGGTGGCCGCGACATTGTTCTGGTAGTACTTGCCGGGCACGCTGACCGACTCGCCCACCTGGATGAACGAGGCAAAGTGGAACACGGCATCGAAGCGGCAAACACCGAACAGCACATCCAGGGCGGGCTCGTCGGCGATGTCCAGTTTCGCCCACTGGACGCCGGGGCCGGGCGAGACGAGGTCCGCCACCACCACCTCATGGCCCGTACCGAGCAGGTGCTTGACCATGTGCGAGCCAATGTAGCCTGCGCCACCGACAACCAGAAACTTCATCCATGCCTCCTGGACTCTGCTGTTGTACAGCTGCGCTTTTCAGCTACAGGACTGTTGTGAGGGTAGATGGCCATATGCCCTATTTCAAGAACAGCCAGTTGGACATGTACTTGCCGTCGAACGTGATGCTGTAGCGTCCATCCTGGTAAGCCATCGGCAAGGGTTTCAACTGTGCCTGTGCATCCCGGGCGAACAGCTTCAGGCCAGCAGGCGCCTTGATGTTCAAGGTGCCGGCAAACGGCTCTACGTTGAACGGTGTCTTGTCATCGGCCTTGGGCACGGCCCGGGTACCCAGCGACAGCAGCAGTTCACGCGACTGGCCCAGGGGCTTGCCGTCCAGGCTTTGCAGCACGACGCTGGCGTACGGCGTTCGTGCTTGCACCTGGATGGCGCCCAGGCTGATCAAGCGACCTCCCAGCCATCCGGTGGCGGCCTGGGTCAGCGGTGTATCGATGGTATAGATGCCCTGTTGCCAGTTGCGCTTGAGTTCACCCGTATCGCTGACCGCTTCCGTGGCGTCGGCCGGCAGCAAGGACTGCTCCGGGTCCTGCAGTACCTGCGCACCGGCAGGGATGGCGGCGGGTTTCAGCCAGGGTAACTCCGGCGTCTGTGGCAGGGCGATCTGCAGTTGGCCCTTTTCCATGGCCGTGCGCAGCAGTGGCGAGTTGCGCGGGGTGATCTCCTGGTTGTACAGGGTGGCGGGCGTCGGCGCGAACACGTATCGGGTAGTGGCCGGCTTCACATCCGCACGGCGATAGAGCAGGGCGGCAGCGGGCAGGGTGGCGATCATCGCCGGGTCGTTGTACGCGTGCCAGTTATCCGCCGTGCGCCAGCCAGGGTTGAAGGCCTGCTGGCTGTAAGCGTACTGCATCATGGCGTCCCAGCCCTGATGGGCGGCGGTGCCGGCCACGTACAGCGGCAGCGAGTGGCGGTCGGGTAGCGGGAAGGGTTCGGCGTTCCACTCGGTGACGGTCAGCGGCTTGCCGACTACCTGGGCGGCAGCGAGCCAGTCGATCACGCCGTCGCTGGTCAACGGGTTCTTCTCCAGTTGGCCATTGGCACCGTAGCCATGGGCATCGATGACATCGCCTGTGGTCAGTGCCGGCAGCGCGCTCAGGCCATTGCCGCCCCAGGTACTGGTGGTGGCGATCGGCACTTTCACGCCGAGGCCGCGCAGGTGAGTGATCATGTCGGTGTTGAAGCGCTGTTCCAGGTCGTTGAGAAAAAGCTTCGAAGGGCCATGCTCCCAGGCGCGCCAGGTGAGGTCGGTGGGCAGGTCATATTGTTTGGCGAAGGCTTTGGCCGCTTCCATGTAGCGCTCGCTATGGCGCGGCACATCCTTGTTCGGCATCAGGGCGTTACCGTAATGCTGGGTGAGGTCGTTCTCATTGGTGAGCAGCACGGCAGCGATGGCGGGGTCGTCCTTGTAAGCCAGGCCGGTGTATTCATTCACATGAGTCAGGTACTGCTCGGCAAAGCGTTTCATCGCCTGTTGGATGCTTCGGTTCACATAGGCGTAACCCTTCAGGTCGACATGGCTCTCACCCTTGGCCAGCTCCTTGAAGTCATCGATATTGTCATTGGCAGTAAGCGCCCGCTGCACGTGCAGGTCCAGCCAGATATAGATGCCCTCGTCCTTGAGCGCCTTGATCCACAAGTCGAGCTTGCGCAGCGATTCGGCACTGAGCTGCTGGGTATCGCGCACCAGGGTGCCGTCGCCGAACACGTTCGGGCTGACCCAGGGCGAGTCGTGGTGATGCAAACGCACCAGGTTGAACCCCAGTGCCGACAGGCGCTTGGCCTGTTGGCGGATTTCTTCGTCGGGGCTCTTGAACAGCGAATAGGCGGACAGGTTGGTGCCCCAGAAGCGCACTGGGGTGTTGTTTTCGAACATCAGCTGCTCGCCGACAGCCTTGACGAAGCCATGCTTGCCGGCAGGCTTTTCCGGGGCGTTGAGGAATGACAGGTCCACGGGCGAGGTGCGCCAGTCCAGTTGGTCGTCGGGCCAACCGGCGGGGTCGGCCAGGCCGAAGCGTTCGCTGGGCGTGGGCCCCAGGTCGATGTCGCCGGTGATGTTCAGCACCGCCTTGATCTGCTGCCGACCAGCGTTGATCGGGTCGCTGTAAATGAACGCACGCAGTTCGGACGGGTTGCCGCGCTCGAAATACACCTTGGCCAGCGGCGGGTCGAAGCGCATTTCGATGCGGCGGCCCTGGTCAGCCTTGCCCCATGACCAGCCACGGTTGCCGGGCAGCAGCTGCGGTGCACCCATGCCCCCGGCAATTTGCGCAGGGTCGAACTCGAACACCATGCCACCGCCCATTACTCCGGCCTGGCGGCTGTGGGCCTCGAGGTCGAAGGCCCAGCCCAGGGTTTGCGCCTGCTCCTTGCGGATATCCGCCGCCAGATCGAAGTCCAGTTCCTTGTTCTTGCCCTGCAGCATGTAGTGGTCGGGGCCGACTACCTTGAACGTGGTGGAAAAACCGGTCCAGCTCCAGTTGGCCGCCCAGAAGTCGAACTTGGCTTTCATCACTGGCCCACCACCGCGGGTCACCAAGGGCAGGCCGTTCTGTTCATCGACACTGACTTGCCACGCTGAGGCCCAGCCGGCGAGCGGCAGTGAGGCCAGCCCGGCGATGGCCGAAACCCGCAGCAGGGTTTGAAAACCCCAGCGGCGCAGGGGGAGCAGGTTCATAGGTGTCACCTGGGTTGAAGGGCGGGGTCGGCCAGCGCGATGGCCTGGCTGTTGTGCAGCTTGCGAACCATCTGGACATAGGCCACGCCCAGTCCGGCGACAGTCCAGTACACCACCGGGATGAAGGTGATGCTGCTGACGGTGAAGATGATCACCAGGATGCCGATCAGTGTCGCCAGCAATGCCCGGCCGAGCTGGCGTCGCTCGTCGTCCTTGTCGGGGAAACTGCGCATGGCCTTGCGGATACCGTGCAGTACGGCAGCGAAGAACGCCACGAACAGGCCCAGCCCGACCAGCCCGACCCGCAGTGCCAGGTTTATGTAGGTGTTGACGATGTCGATGATGCCGTCACCCTGGATCATCGATTGCATTTCCGGGGTGTTGCGGAAGTCGAACGAGCCGAACAACGGGTTGCGCTGGATGACGATCCACGAGTTGTCCATCAGCCGTTCGCGGTAAGTGATGTTCTCTTTCTCGAGGTTGCCAATGAACGGCAGCATGTCCAGTACCTTGTCGCCACCGGGCACGATGGTCAGCAAGGGCAGGGCCAGCATGCCGGCCGCAGCGAGCAGCGCCAGGCGCCTGACCGCACCTTTGCCCAGGGCGATGAACACCACCACGATGACCACGGCACCGATCCACGGGCCGCGGGACAGTGGCGCGAACAGCCCTGCGGCCAGCAGCAGGGCGCCCAGGGCCCGCTGCAGGGGGCGGCGCACGTAACCCTGGACGAACAGGAACAGGCCGATGGCCACGCTCATCACATAGCCCAGGGCAATCGCCTGCCCGGTGGTGACGCTGGCGCGCAGCGAACCGCCACGGCTCAGGTAGCCGGACATGCTCCACGGCACGCCCATGGCGTCGACCAGGGCACTGTACAGCAGCCAGTGGCGCACGTACTCGGCCACGCCGATCAGGGCCAGAACGAATGAGGCAAGCACGAAGGCCAGCAGGGTGTCCTTGAAATCGCTGATCTGGCGCAGGCCACGGCTGGCCACGTAATACGGCAGTAACACGTCGACAAACAGGTACAGCGTCTGGCGCAGGGTGTCGGTCAGGGTGGTCTCGCGCAGGTACAGCACGCTCATCAGCAGCAGGCCGGCCGCCAACAGCCTGTCGGGCCAGGTGCGGCCGAAGCGCAGGGTGTCGCCTTGCCGGCGCAGGGCCAGCGCCGCCGGCAACAGCACGCACAGGGTCAGCAGGCGGATATGATTGATGTCTACCAGGTAATTGACCACGCCAAACCCGGGCACCTGCACCGAAGCTGGCGGGATCAGGAACAGCAGCATGTAGAACAGCGCCATGGGGTTGTGTTCGCGGCGCCCGGCGATGTACAGGATGACGGCGCCAGCACCCAGGTACAGCCAGAAGCTGTGCGAGAAGAAGGCCAGCAGGGTAAGCAGGAACCACAGGTTGCGTCGGCGCTTGAAGTCGCTCAGCGGAATCAGGTCGGTGGCAGGCCGCCGCGCCAGCAGGAAG
This sequence comes from Pseudomonas sp. ABFPK, assembly GCF_001586765.1. Lineage (NCBI taxonomy): Bacteria > Pseudomonadati > Pseudomonadota > Gammaproteobacteria > Pseudomonadales > Pseudomonadaceae > Pseudomonas > Pseudomonas sp. ABFPK. The sequence continues at coordinate 25,157 of NZ_LQXW01000026.1, forward strand.
ACCACGCTCGCCAGAAAAAGGATGACGATCAACGCACGAAAATGTTCAGGCATTGGCTATGTGCACCTTTGCATCGGTGGGCAACGGCTAGCGTCGTGGCTGATTGAAACTATAGTGACCTTTTAGCCAGTCAGTCAGAGATTGCTCTCATGCCGTCGATTGATGTGTCTGCCACCGCGAGCCTGCGCAAGCGGGCCCTGAGGGCCGGGTCATGGAACCTGGTTGCACAAGTGGCGTCACAGGTGATGCGCCTTGGCGGCAACCTGATAATGGCCCGCTTGCTGCTGCCGGAAATGTTCGGGGTGATGGTCATCGCCACCACCGTTTCGGTACTCCTGCATCTACTGTCCGATGTCGGCCTGCGGCAGAACATCATCCAGAGCCATCGCGGTGACGACCCGGACTTTCTCAATACTGCATGGACCGTGCAGATCATCCGCGGCTTCGTGCTGTTTGCCCTGACCTTGCTGCTGGCCTTGGGGGCCTGGTTCGCCCAGCTCGCCGAGCTGTGGCCGGCGGACTCCACCTATGCCGCACCGGTGTTGCCGATGGTGCTGGCGGCAACCGGGCTGTCGGCGGTGATCTGGGGCTTCCAGTCCACCAAGATAGATGTCGCGGTACGGACTTTCCAACAGAAGCGCGTGGTGCTGGTGGACCTGGCCTCGCAGGCGGTCGGCCTGGTGGTGATGCTGGTGCTGGGCTACCTGACCCATTCAGTGTGGGCACTGGTGATCGCCGGCCTGGTGTCTGCCGTGGCCTGGACCCTGCTCGGTCACACCGCCCTGGAGGGGCATGACAACCGCCTGCAGTGGGACCGCAGCGCGCTGACCGAACTGATCGTGTTCGGCCGCTGGATCCTGTTGTCGTCGATGGTCGGCGTGCTGGCCATGTACGGTGATCGCATGTGGTTTGGCGCCAGCATGACGGCGGCACAACTGGGTGTGTACTCGATTGCCGTGTTGATCCTGGGTGCCGTGCAGACCGCGCTGATGAAGGTTTTCGGCGCGGTGGCGCTGCCCGCCTTCAGCGAAGCGGCACGGGCCGATGACAAGGAGCGCCTCAAGGCGCTGTATTACCGCTTCCGCCTGCTGGTCGACCTGCTGGTGCTGTTCATCTGTGGCGGCTTCCTGACCGCCAGCCCGTTGCTGATCGGTTGGCTGTACGACGATCGCTACCGTGAAGCTGGCCCGATGATGGCCATTCTTTCGCTGTCGTTCCTCACATTGCGCTATACCTTGGCTCATCAGGTGTGGATTGCCCTGGGCCTGACCAAGTACCAGGCCATGGATAACATCATCCGCCTGGTCTCGTTGTGGGGGGGGCTGCCACTGTTGCTGGCGATCGGTGGCGTTGACTGGGCGATCTGGGGGGTTGCCCTGCATACCGTGCCAACCCTTGTGTTGATCGTGTACGTGAATCGCAAGCTGGATATGTTCAGCCTGAGGCGTGAGCTGGTGGTACTGCCGATGCTACTGGTCGGGGCGCTTTGCGGGGCGCTGCTGACAGCCTTTTTCAACTGGCTGTAATTCGGCTTGTCGGGTGAAACTTTCTAAGGTGCAGGTCATTGGATCATGGGGAAACTTACGTTTTGTACTGCGCAATTGGGTCGTAGGGGGTTTCTCCAGAGTTGTGTCTTGCTGGGTGTAGGTGGTGTGGTGTTCGCTGCTACGCCAGCCGTCGCCAGCCAACCTGCTGGCAGGCCTGGGTTCGTGGTGATCAACGGCTGGGTACTGCCGTCCCGTTACTTCCGGAACGAGCACGCATGATCAGGGACTATCAGCAGCAGAAGGCGCTGCGCGACAGTTACGATGTCTGCATCATCGGCGCCGGCCCGGCCGGTATCACCCTGGGCCTGCGCCTGGCCGCCGCCGGCTGGAGCGTCCTGCTTGCCGAAGGTGGCGGGCGCGAGTACTCGGCGAACTCGCAAGCCTTGTACGCCTGTGCATCCACTGGCCTGGAGCTGTATGCCGGGGAAGCTCGCCTGCGTTACCTGGGCGGCACATCCAACCATTGGGCCGGCCGTTGCCGGCCGTTCAGCCCCTCGGACTTCGCAGTTCCCCCCATTGGCGGCTTGCCTGGCTGGCCCATTCCTTATTCGGAGATCGCAGGCTACCTGCCTGCTGCCATGGATATCGTCGACCTGCCGCCAGGGGCAAACTTTCGCGCGTTGAATGATGGCCTCGACGGCGGTGACTTCGAACCGGACCGCTTTCTGCTCAGCCCGCCAACGCGCTTTGCGCAGAAGTACGCCACGGCCCTGGAGCAGACCCAGGGCCTGGACGTATTCATCAACTGCAATTGCGTGAACCTGGAGTTCGACCAGGCCTCCGGTCACCTGGCTGCAGTCGTGCTTTCCGATTACGAGTGCAATCGCCAGCGCCTGGTTGCAAGAAACTTCGTACTCGCTACAGGTGCCATCGAGAATGCCCGGCAACTGCTCAACAGCGAGTCGTTGGCGGCGGCGGGGATAGTGAGCAAGGACGGGCTGGTCGGCGGGTGTTTCATGGAGCATCTGAACATTGACCTGGGCACCTTCATCCTCAACTCGGGGCTGGCCCCTGACCCGCGCGAGTACTACACCACCGATGCCTTCGTTGAGGAGTACAAGGCAGGCAAGGGCAACGTCAGGGCCGCCTTGCTGGCTGATGTGCAAACCTATGGTCGTACTGCCGAGGTGAAGCATTTTCTGGAGAACCTGGCCTGCGACATGGGAGTAGCCAGCAAGATCGCCTTCGTGGCCAAGTTCAACTGCCCCGGTGATGGCGTCATCAGCACCATGATCGAGCAGTTTCCCAACCTGCACAGCCGCATTTCGCTGCTGGAGGAGAAGGACGCACTGGGCGTGGCCAAGGTCAATGTCAACTGGGCCCTGACCGCTGATGACCGGCACACCGTCAAGTGCATCGGAAGCGAGCTGGCCAAGCAGTGGGCTGCCATGGACCTGGGCTACATCAAGCTCAATGACTTCGTTTACAACACCTCGATACCGCTGAAGCTGTCGCCACATGCCCATCACATGGGTACCACGCGCATGGCGTCTTCGGCGCAGTTTGGTGTTGTCGATACCAACTGCAAGGTGTTCGGTACCGAAAATCTTTATGTCGCCGGCAGCAGCATCTTTGCCACGGGCGGCGCTTGCAATCCGACCATGCCGCTGCTGCAGTTTGCGGTACGCCTGGCCGACCACCTCGATGCCAGGCTGAGCGCGGCCAGCGACGCCGTGGGGTGATGCATGTTGTAAACGGGTTGAGTGCGCGACGGTCAGCACCCACAAGAACGAGACCGGATGCGCCTCAGGGACAGTCCAGATGGCTTTGATTGCGAGGCTGGCAGAATGAAGGGATGGATACGCAAGGCAGTGGCGCACTATGTCCATGCAACGGGGCGAGGAAGCTCCTTCTACAGGAGGTTCTGCAAGCCTTCGGGGCTTGAGTGGGGGGCCTACCTTGCCCGTTGGGGCAACTTCCACTCGGTAGGCAGCAACTTCTATGTCAATACAGGCTGCAAGTTCCTCGACCCTTCGCTGGTTCGCATCGGCAACAGTGTGGGGCTGTCCGATTGCACCCTGATCGGTCATGACGGGGTGGTATTGCTGATCGAACATCGCTTCGGCAAGCACCTGGATTCGGTCGGTTTCATCGACATCAAGGACAACTGCTTCATCGGCCACGGTGCAATCGTCATGCCTCGCGTCACCATCGGGCCTGAGTCGATCGTGGCCGCCGGTGCCGTGGTGACCAAGGATGTGCCGCCGGGCACGGTGTTCGGTGGCAACCCTGCAGAGTTCATATGCACCACCGAGGCGTTGATCAAGCGGGTTGAGGCACGTTGCGAAGCCTACCCATGGATCGACCTGGTCAAGCAGCGCAATGGAGCCTACGACCCGCAACTGGAGCCGCAGCTGATGGCGCAAAGGCGCCAGTATTTCTTCGGGGACGGCAACAATGGCTAGCAAACCTGTGGACGTCATGGTGGTCAACTTCAACACGGCCGGGCTGCTGCAGCCGATGTTCGATGCACTGCGTCGGGCCGACAGCGAACGGCTGGCCAGCTACCTTGTGGTGGACAATGCCTCGGCCGATGACTCGCTGCAGCGCATGGCCGAGGTATGCCCGCAGGCGCTGCTGCTGAGCAACAAGCAGAACGTGGGGTTCGGCCGGGCCAACAACCAGTTGCTGGCGCACCTGAAGGGCAAGTACGCCTTGCTGCTGAACACCGACGCCTTTGTCGCCGCCGATTCACTGCAGAAAACCCTCGACTACATGGAAGCCCACCCGGAGTGCGGTGTGCTGGGGGTACGCCTGGAGGGACGCGACGGCGCCCTGCAGCCCAGTTGCCGCTACTTCCCCACACCGTTCAACGTGTTCGTCGGGCGTACCGGGTTGGGGCGTTTCTTCCCGGGCTTGAAAATGGTCGACGAAATGGATTGGGACCACGCTTCGGTCCGCGAGTGCGACTGGCTGCCTGGCTGCTTCTACCTGGTGCGCCGCGAAGTGCTCGACCAGGTGGGCCTGTTCGACCCGCGCTACTTTCTTTATTACGAGGAGGTCGACCACTGCAAGCGGGTGAAGGCTGCAGGCTGGAAGGTGGTGTTCTACCCGCATACCACGGTGGTGCACATCGGAGGGGAAAGCTCCAAATCGGTGGCCGAACTGGAGGCGGCCAGCCGGCAGATCTCGTCATACCAGATCGAAAGCGAGCTGCTGTACTTCCGCAAGCATCATGGGCTGGCGGGCCTTGCCCTGCACATGCTGCTGGTCACCTTGGGCGACCTGGTACTGGCACTCAAGGCGCTGTTGAAACGACGCGGTCGGGGCGCAATACAGGCCTGCTGGCGTCACTGCCGGGCGACCTGGTCTCTGTTGTTCAAGACCCGGTACGCCAGCCAACCGACAAGGTAGGTGGAGCCATGTTCGAGAATATACGTGCCGACCTGCGTGCCCATGGTGGCGACTGGGGCGCCCAGGGCTTCTGGGTATTGCTGGTGTACCGCTTCGGCCGCTGGCGCTATGGGGTGCGCCCGGCACTGCTGCGAAAACTGTTTTCGCTCATCTACAAGGTCCTGTTCAAGTTCGTGCAGATCATCACGGGTGTGGAGCTGCCGTGCGAGGTGGTGATCGGCCGCAACTTCGTCATCGACCATTTTGGCGGCATCGTAGTCAGCGGCTATGCCCGGTTTGGCGATGACTGCCGCATCCGCAACGGGGTAGTGGTGGGCCTGAAGAACGTCGATGAGCCGATTGCACCAGTGTTCGGCAACAACGTCGATATCGGCACCGGGGCCAAGGTGCTGGGTAGCATCCGTATCGGCAACGACGTGATCATCGGTGCCAACGCCGTGGTGCTGGTGGATGTGCCGGACAATTCGCTGGCGGTGGGGGTGCCGGCCATCATCAAGGCCAGGCAACCGGCCGCCACGGCGCCCGTCGAGTGAGGCCCATGGCGAGCGGCATCGGTGTGGTGGTGATTGGCCGCAACGAAGGCCTGCGCCTGGAGCGTTGCCTGCGTTCGCTGCTACAGGGTACCGACAAGATCATGTACGTCGACTCCGGCTCTACCGATGGTTCACCGCACCTGGCCCGCAGCCTGGGGGTAGAGGTATTGGCGCTGGACATGGACACCCCGTTCACTGCCGCACGCGCGCGCAACGAAGGCTTTTTCGCCTTGCAACGGCGGTTGCCGTCGCTGCAACGGGTGCAGTTCGTCGATGGCGATTGCGAGGTGGATGGCGGCTGGCTGGCCGCGGCGCAGGCGTTTCTCGACGACCATCCCGACGTGGCCGTGGTGTGTGGCCGCCGACGCGAGCGCTTCCCCCAGCGGTCGGTGTACAACCTGTTGTGTGACCTGGAGTGGGACACCCCCATTGGCGAGGCCAAGGCGTGTGGTGGCGATGCCCTGATGCGAGCAGATGCCTTTGCCGCCGTCGGCGGCTTTCGCCCCGAGCTGATTGCCGGAGAGGAGCCCGAGCTGTGCGTGCGCCTGCGGGCAAAGGGCTGGAAAGTCTGGCGCCTGGACGCCGAGATGACCCTGCACGACGCCGGCATGACCCGTTTCAGCCAGTGGTGGCGGCGTAGTCTGCGCGCTGGCCACGCCTATGCCGAAGGGGCTTACCTGCATGGTCAGCCGCCCGAGCGGCACTGGTTGCGCGAATCGCGCCGCGCTTGGCTGTGGGGTCTGGGCATCCCCGTGGTGATCGTGCTGGCGTGCCTGCTGCTGGGCGGCTGGGGCCTGCTGTTGCTGGCGGTCTACCCGCTGCAGGCCGTACGCCTGGCCCGCCGTGGTGGCAAGTCGGTGAGGGAGAACTGGCTACAGGCGGTGTTTCTGGTATTGGGCAAGTTCCCGGAAATGCTCGGGCAACTGAAGTTCCTGCGCCACCGCATCGCGGCCGGCAAATCGACGTTGATCGAGTACAAGTGAGAGAGGCCCATGATGCTCGGCACGATCGTCAAAAGCGTGTTTACCTTGCAACCGGGCTACTCGTTGCGGGCGCTGAACAACAAGTGCAGGTTGGCGCTGCAGATTGCCAGGCAATGGCCTGAACTGAATGCCTTTCTGCAGCGCATGACGGCGGCGTTGGGCCAGCAAGGCTTGCAGCGGCTAGGGGTGGATTGCATCGGTGTCGTGCAGTGGCCTTATCTCAGCAAATGCTGGGAAGCCCCGCAGCGCCTGGAGGTGGTGGCTTCGCACTTCGAAGTGCTGGCCGGGCAGTTTCCGGCGCTGTTGCTGCTGGGGCGGGACGAAAGCCTGACGCTGTGCGAGCTGTCCAGCCATTCGCCGGGTTGTCGTCTGGTTTTGGACCGGCCGATCTGGTTCAAGCGCGAAGGCGAGTTGGTATTGAACCTGTTCCAGAGCGACTTGCGCGTGGCATCCCTGGCGTTCAGCCTATGCCGCAGCCAGGGCGAGCTTTGCCTGTTCATCGGTGCCGTGCAGGGCATCCACAAGGGGATCGACAGCGAAACCTCACTGGCCATCTACCGCGACCTGACCAAGGACTTCGAAGGGTTGCGCCCTCGCAGCCTGCTGATCGAGGCATTGAAGTGCCTGGCCAGGACCCTGGGCGTGGCGCACCTGTATGCCGTCAGTGACGCCTGCCGCCACCATCGGCACACGTATTTTGGCAACGACAAAGGCCACGACCTGGCGGCCAATTATGATGTGATCTGGCTGGAGCACGGCGCTACTGCATCGAACCATGCTGACTTCTTCGCCCTTCCGCTGGCTGCTGTACAGCGGGCGGAACAGGATATTCCGGCGAAGAAACGGGCAATGTACCGCCGCCGCCAAGTGCTGCTCGACGATGTTTTCGCCCGCTTGCAGGCCGTGTTGCCAGGCAGCGGTCACAACCTTGGGCTACAAGGGGAACAGGGGGATGCATCTGACGAGGTGCCATCGGCGGGGCGCCGGCCGCCGGTAGTCGACAGCCTGAAGTAATCGCCAGCCCTGCCGCGGCAGGTCTGAATGTTCACTACGCGGGTCTTGATCTGGATTTCTATGCGCATTGCTTACTTCATAAACCAGTACCCGAAGGTCAGCCACAGTTTCATCCGCCGCGAGATCCTGGCGCTGGAGCGCCAGGGGGTAGAGGTGCAGCGTATTGCCCTGCGCGGGTGGGACGCCGAGTTGCAGGATGCCGACGACGCGAGCGAACGGGCCAAGACCCGCTATGTGCTGCAGCGTGGCATCAAGGGTTTGCTGGCACCGGCCTGGCAAGTGCTGCGGGCACAGCCGCGCCGGTTTTTCCAGGCGCTGCAGCTGGCCATGCGCGTTGGCTTGCGGGCCGACCGCGCCTGGCCCTACCACCTGGTCTACCTGGCCGAGGCCTGCCAGGTACTGCAATGGTTGCAGGCTGGCGAGGCAAGACATGTGCATGCACATTTCGGCACCAATTCCACCGAGGTGGTGATGCTGGCCAATGTGCTGGGCGGGCCGGCCTACAGCTTTACCGTGCACGGGCCGGAGGAGTTCGACAAGCCGCAGTTTCTGCACATGGGCGAGAAGGTGCGGCGTGCCGCATTTGTCGCGGCGGTCAGCTCGTACGGGCGCAGCCAGTTGTTTCGCTGGGTGGCACACGACCACTGGGCCAAGGTGAAGGTAGTGCATTGCGGCCTCGAGCGCAGTTTCCATGAGGTGGCGCCGGTTGGCGTGCCCACGGCGCCGCGCCTGGTGTGCGTCGGCCGCCTGTGCGAACAGAAAGGCCAGCTGCTGCTGCTCGAGGCCGCGCGAGTACTGGCCGCCCGGTCGATCGCCTTCGAACTGGTGCTGGCCGGCGACGGTGAAATGCGTGGCCAGGTCGAGGCGTTGATTGCACGGCATGGCTTGCAGCAGCAGGTGCGCATCACCGGCTGGATCAGCAGCGCACAGGTGCGCGAGGAAATCCTGGCGGCGCGTGCGCTGGTGCTGCCCAGCTTTGCCGAGGGTTTGCCGGTGGTGATCATGGAGGCGATGGCCTTGCGCAGGCCAGTGCTGACCACCTATGTGGCAGGCATTCCCGAGCTGGTGCGGCCGGGCGAAAACGGCTGGTTGTTCCCTGCCGGCGCCGTGGACGAGCTGGCAGCGGCCATGGCCGATTGCCTGGCACAACCTGCCGAAGTGCTGCAGCGCATGGGCGAGGCGGCACGCCAGCGTGTCCTGCAACGGCATGACATCGATACCGAGGCGGCCAGGCTGGCCAGCTATTTCAAGGCATCCGCATGATGAGTGTATTGGCTTGGCTACTGGGCATGCTGGCGGCCATCGTCCTGTTGCCGGTGCTGCTGCTGTTGGTGCAGGTGCTGATGGCCTGCCTGCCTGCACGCGCGCAGCCGATGGGCAACACCGCCCGTCCGCAGGTGGCAGTGCTGGTGCCAGCTCACGACGAGGCTTCGATAATTGGTGCCACGCTGGCGAGCATTGCCCCGCAGTTGCGGCCTGGCGACCGCTTGCTGGTGGTGGCGGACAACTGCACTGACGACACCGCGCAACTGGCGCGCGAGGCGGGTGCCGAAGTGGTGGAGCGCCACGATGCACGGTTGCGCGGCAAGGGCTACGCCTTGGACTTCGGCGTGCGCCACCTGGCCAACCAGCCGCCCGAGGTGGTGATCGTGGTGGATGCCGACTGCCAGGTCGGCGAGGGGGCGATCGAGCGCCTGGCGCGGCGCTACCGAGAAGTCGCTCGCCCGGTGCAGGCGCTGTACCTGATGTACGCACCGGCAGGGGCTGGGTTGACAGTGCAGGTTGCCGAGTTCGCCTGGCGGGTCAAGAACCTGGTGCGCCCGCGTGGTTGGGCGCGGCTGGGCCTGCCATGCCAGCTGATGGGCGCCGGCATGGCATTCGGCTGGCGTGACCTGGCCTTGATCGACCTGGCCAACGGGCACCTGGTGGAGGATGTGAAGCTGGGCCTGGACCTGTGCCAGCAGGGCAAGCCGCCAGTGTTCTGCCCCGAGGCCGTGGTCAGCAGCCGTTTCCCTGCCAGCCAGCAAGGCCTGGGCAGCCAGCGCACCCGCTGGGAACATGGGCACCTGAGCCTGATGCTGGCCGATGCGCCCAAGCGTGCGCTGGCGGCAATCACCCAGCGTAACGGCAGCTTGCTGGCCATGACCCTGGACCTGCTGGTGCCGCCGCTGGCGTTGCTGGTGCTGGCCTTGCTCGGCCTAAACCTGGTGGCCTGGCTGGCGTACCTGCTGTTCGGCCTGGCGGCACCTGCGTGGATCGCCCTTTGCGCGCTGGCCTTGCTCGGCCTTGCCGTCGCAGTGGCCTGGGCGCGTTTCTGTCGCGAACTGATCCCGTTCTCCGTGCTGCTGTACGCGCCGTTCTACGCTGCAAGGAAGCTCCCCTTGTATTTGCGGTTCCTGATCAAGCGACAGGTTGAATGGGTACGTTCGAAACGGGATGAAGACTGATGGCTCATTGGCAAGAACGCTGGAACACCCTTGTCGGCAAGCTCGAAGTGGTGCCGGATGCCACTGCCGCGCAGCGCCTGCTGGACAGGCTCAGCGCCCCGGAAGCCACGACCGTGCTGGGTTTCGTCAATGCCCATGCAATGAACCTGGTGGTTCGTGATGGCGCCTGCTACCAGGCATTGTCGGCGGCCGGCGTGCTGCTGCGCGACGGTTCCGGCCTGGCGATCCTGTATCGTCGGCTGGGGCTTGAGCCAGGGCTCAACATGAATGGCACCGACTTCATTCCTCGGCTTCTGGCTGCCTACCGCGGGCGGCGGGTTGCGTTCTGGGGCACCCGACAGCCTTACCTGGACCAGGCCGTGCAGCGCAGCACAGCCACGTTCGGGGTGGTGCCGGTGTCGGTCCACGATGGCTTTGCCAGCGTCGATACCTACCTGCAACTGGCCAGGGAGTCGCAACCTGAGCTGATCGTGCTGGGCATGGGAATGCCCAGGCAGGAGGTTGTGGCGGCAAGGCTGGCGGCCGCTGGGGGGCCGTGCCTGATCGTGTGCGGTGGCGCGATCCTGGATTTTCTCGGCGGCAAGGTCAGCCGGGCGCCCGAGTGGTTGCGGCGGTTGGGTGGGGAGTGGCTGTACCGGCTGTTGCGCGAGCCGAAGCGTTTGTTCATTCGCTATGTCGTGGGCAACCCGTTGTTCCTCGTGCGTACCCTGCTGTTCCGCCGCGACGGCGGACGGCCAGGCACACCGTATGAGCGCCAGAATCCGCACGAACGGTGATTCCGGGCACGCTGATGGCGGATGGCTGCTACAGTTTGATCAATGGCTTGCGGCTGCAGGATTTTGCTCCACGGGCTTTGCATGAGCCGTTGTCAAGGCTTGCTTGTTGGTGGAAGGCATTTGCTGCGCGCAGATTGATGAGGTCTGAAATGGTCTTAGAGCCCAGAAGCAGTCGTTCCTTACTGCAGAGAAGAAGCAGCGTAAGTAACGCCATTCAGGCCGGCCTCGATGGAATTGCAGTCACCGGTATTGCGTGGTACCTGATCTACGACCAGTTCGGCTACATCACTTCCGATTACGTGATCATGCTGCTGTTGCTGGTTGGCGCACTGGCAGTCATCTACGATCACTATGCGATCTACCGTACCAACGTCGGGCTTTCCATCAAGGCTTTCCGGCTGTTCAAGGCCTGGTCGGCAACCTTTTGCTTCCTGGTGGTCATGGCCTTCCTGGCCAAACAGAGCGAAACCTATTCGCGACTGCTGGTCGTGCAGTTGTTCATCATTGGCTACATCGCCCAGTTGTTCCTGCACTTTGCCGTGCGCGAATTGCAAAAGCGCTTTACCGCCCATGCACGCCTGGACAACGCCCTGATCATTGGCGCCGGTGACTTGGCCAACTTCCTGTATCAGAAAATCAGCAACAACCCCTGGTTCGGCGAACGCGTGCTGGGTTGCGTGCTGATCGACAATGCCGATGAGCCGGGGCGCGAAAGTGCCGAAGGAAAGCAGCGCATGCCGGTGCTCGGGCTTATTGCCGACCTCGACGATATCGTGGCCCGCCATGGCATTCGCACGGTGTACCTGGTGACCCCGCTGGGCGGTTCCGAGGTCATCAACGATGTGTATCTCAAGTTGCTCGACAAATGCATTGCGGTGAACTGGGTACCGGATATCTTCTCGTTGCGCCTGATCAATCACAGCGTGCGGGAAATTGCCGGCATACCTGTGCTGACCTTGTCGGAAACACCGTTGACGGGCATGAGCCTGTTCTTGAAGAACCTCGAGGACAGGGTGTTGGCGGCGCTGATCCTGTTGCTGGCATCGCCGGTGTTGCTGGCCGTTGCGCTGGCCATCAAGCTCGATAGCCGAGGCCCGGTTTTCTTCCGTCAGGAGCGCACCGGCTGGACGGGGGAGGCGTTCCGTATCTGGAAGTTCAGGAGCATGCATGTCCACCAGCCGGAAGATGGCGTGGTGAAGCAGGCGCAGAGGGATGACCCACGGCTGACCCGGGTCGGCGCCTTTATCCGCCGCACCAGCCTCGATGAACTGCCGCAGTTGTTCAATGTGCTGACCGGGGAGATGTCGCTGGTAGGGCCGCGGCCGCATGCGTTGCAGCATGACACGCTGTATTCGCAGGACATCGTCGACTACTTCGCTCGCCACAATATCAAGCCTGGCATGACCGGCCTGGCGCAGGTGCGTGGGTTCAGGGGCGAAACCAGGGATATCGAACAGATGATCCAGCGGGTGGACTCGGACATCGAGTACATCAACAACTGGTCGCTGTGGCTGGATTTCGTGATTCTGGTGCGCACACTTAGCGCCTTTACCGGCAAGCAGGCTTATTGAGACCTCCCCAGGTGTGGCTGCGCTGTCGCCGGAGAACAAATATCGCTCGCTTGGCGCGTCCTTTGTAGGAGCAGCCTTGTGCTGCGAATAGGCCCGTACTGACACTACATATCTGTTGCCTGTACCGGCCTCTTCGCAGCACAAGGCTGCTCCTACAGGACCTGCCGAATCAATGATTCATGTACTGTTCTGTGGGAGCGATTTCGTGCAGCCGCAATTGGTTGGCCTAGTCCTTGTTCAGCGGGTGCAACTCCCTGAACCCCCGCGCTTCCTCCACCAGCCAGTCATGCACCGCCCGCGCCCCCGGCTGGTTCAGCCCGCCCGGCGGGTAATGCACTACATAGCGCTTGTGATTGCCGATAGGCACCCCGAACGGCACGATCAGTGCGCCGCGCTCCAGTTCGTCGTTGAGCAGCGTGCGCCGGGCAATCGCCACGCCAATGCCGGCAATCGCCGCCTCGATGGTCAGGTGGTTGCGATTGAAGGTATGCCCGCGCCGCACATCCAGGACGGCGGCGCCGATGCCCTCCAGGTAGAACTCCCATTCGGCATATTCCGAACTGCCGCGCCAGGCCGTTATGTCGTGCAGCAGCGGGTAGTGCACAAGGTCCGCCGGCCCGTGCAGCGGCGGGCGCCCGCGCAGCAAGGTGGGGGAGCACACGGGGAAGATCTGCTCGTCCAGCAGTGGTGTCGAGAGCATGCCGGGGTAGCTGCCATCGTTCAGGTCGATGGCCAGGTCGAAATCGCCCGGGGTCAACGCCTGGGCACTGTCTTCGGCCACCAGACGCAGCTCGATGTCCGGGTAGCGTTGTTGAAAGCGCGGAAGGCGAGGCGTGAGCCATTTGGCCAGGAACGACGGGATCGAGCGCAGGCGCAAGGTGCCGCGGATTTCACCCGCGTCCAGGCGCAGCAGTTCGGCTTCGATGCTGCCGTAGGCTTCGGTCACCGTCTGTGCCAGGCGTTGCCCTTCGGCGCTCAGTTCCACACCACGTGCCCGACGCAGGAACAGCTGGTAGCCCAGGCGTTCCTCCAGCTGGCGCATCTGTTGGCTGACGGCGCCCGGGGTAATGTGCAGCTCTTCGGCACAGCGGGTGAAGGACAAGTGCCGGGCCGCACAGGCGAACACGTGTAGCCAGACGTACGTCTGGCCATTGAGTTGTCGTCGCATCGTTTAGTACCACTAAAACCTTGCTTAGGAAGTTTCGTTGGTCATCCGTGAGCCAGCGCGGCAGTATCGCGCAAAATCGCAATATCGCTCAATTTCTCCAGATAACCGTCCTGCGGTTTCATACCCGGGCACGGTCAGGCATTAGCATGGCTATCAGTGTTTTCGACCTTTTCAAAATCGGCATCGGGCCGTCCAGTTCCCACACCGTCGGCCCGATGCGGGCGGCGGCTACCTTTGCCCAGGCCCTGCGCGAACAGGGGCTGCTGGCCCGGGCAAGCCGTGTCGAGGTGCGGTTGTACGGGTCGCTGTCGGCCACCGGGGTTGGCCATGCCACCGATCGCGCCTGCCTGCTCGGCCTGATGGGCCAGTGGCCGGACCGCATCGACCCGGCCACCATCGAGTCGCGCATTGGCCAGGTGATGCAGGAGCACTGCCTGATGCTCGATGGCAGCCACCCGCTAGCGTTCGAGTACAGCCGCGACATGCTGCTGCTCGACGAGAACCTGCCGTACCACCCCAATGCCATGAGCCTGGAAGCCATGGACGGGCAGGGCAGCCTGTTGCGCCAGACCTACTATTCGGTGGGCGGTGGCTTTATCGTCGAGCAAGCCGAGATCGATGCGCCAGCGGTCGAAGCGAACGCGGTGGTGCTGCCGTACGAGTTCGACAGCGCTGCGCAATTGCTGGCCTTGTGCAAGGGCCATGGCTTGAGTGTGGCGCAGCTGATGATGGCCAACGAATGCGCCTGGCGCCCGGAGGCCGAGGTACGCGAGGGCCTGCTGCGGATCTGGGGTGCCATGCGTGAATGCGTCGACAATGGCCTGCGCAATGAAGGCATCCTGCCGGGCGGGTTGCACGTCAAGCGCCGTGCGGCGCGGCTGCATCGCAGCCTGCAGGAGCTGGGCAAGCCCAACGTGATCGGTTCCACCCTCAGCGCCATGGAATGGGTCAACCTGTTCGCCCTTGCGGTGAATGAAGAGAATGCCGCCGGCGGGCGCATGGTCACAGCACCTACCAATGGTGCGGCCGGCATCATTCCGGCGGTGCTGCATTACTACATGAAGTTCAACCCGGGGGCGTGCGACGCGGACGTGGTGGACTTCCTGCTGGCGGCAGCGGCGGTCGGTATCCTGTGCAAGAAGAATGCGTCGATTTCCGGGGCCGAGGTTGGTTGCCAGGGCGAGGTAGGTTCGGCCTGTTCGATGGCCGCTGCCGGCCTTGCCCAGGTGCTGGGCGCTACGCCGCCGCAGCTGGAAAATGCCGCCGAGATTGCCCTGGAGCATAACCTTGGCCTGACCTGCGACCCTGTCGGCGGCCTGGTGCAGGTGCCGTGTATCGAGCGCAACGCGATTGCTGCGGTGAAAGCGATCAACGCCGTGCAGATGGCGTTGCGGGGGGATGGCGAGCACTTCATCTCGCTCGACCGGGTGATCCGCACCATGCGTGATACCGGGGCGGACATGCATGCAAACTACAAGGAGACTTCGCGCGGCGGCCTGGCCGTTGCCTTCGTCGAATGCTGAGTCACCGCAACGGTCAGCGCGGTCTTGTGGGAGCGGCCTTGTGTCGCGAAAGGGCTGCGAAGCAGCCCCATTCATACGCCTGAGCTGAGATCCCGGGGCCGCTCTGCGGCCCTTTCGCGACACAAGGCCGCTCCCACAGGTTCCGTGTCCGGTCGGTATCAGCGGGCTTTCTGCTTCGCTTCCAGGAAGCTCGCGCGCATGTCCTTGGCCCAGCCATCCAGCACCGGCTTGACGTCATTCAGGGTCAGTTGCGTGGTCTTGTTCTCCAGATCCTGCCCCGTGCCCTTGCGCACGACCTGGGCCAGCACTTTCTGGCTGGCACCATCTAGGAACGCAGCTTCCACGCCGACATCCACCTCTTGGTCACGGCCGCCCATGGCGGTGTTCACACCGGCTGAAATCAGCGCGATAGGGATGACCTCATAAGGCTTGAGACCCTCGTTGCTGGTGGACACCGCAGTGATGGCCGGGCGCACCACGATCACGCCCGGGCCGGGGCCCTTGGCCAGCGGTACCACGCTGCCCATTTCACGGCGCAGCGCTTCGTTGAAGTAGCGGGTGATTTCCTGCAGCGTCTGCGCCGAGATGACCGGCGTCGGCTGCGGCTTGGGGTAGAACTGGCTGGGCTCGATGAACACCTGGCTGTACTGGTTGACGTTGACCTTGGGGTCGATCCAGCGCATCACCGGGTCACCCGACGGGCTCTTGGTTTCCTGCAGCCGGCTGTAATCCTTGAGGAAGCCGGAGTAGTCCTTTGGGTCCACGCGATTGCTGGAGCAGGCGGCCATGGTAAGCAGTGCGGCGCACAACAGGGTAATGCGGGGCAATGATTTCATGATGAAGATGCATCCATGATAGGTCGGCCAGAACAACGCTAGCAGGTGCAGGGCAGTTGGCCAGTGGGCTGGTTCAATCTGTAGTGGGAATTGGCTGCGGTAATGTTCCCAGGCGCGCAAATTCCTACAGTGTCTTGGGACCTCGCTGGCTTTTCAGTTTCTGCCGCTCTTGGAAAACTATGCCCGTTAAGGGTATGGTTGGGGTTCGGTGATGGAAATTTTCAAGCGCAAGGATTTCGCGCGTTGGCAAGCCGCTCACAGGCTCAGCGACGAAGTGCTGTGTAAAGCAGTGGACGAGATGTGCAGAGGCCTGGTCGATGCGAGCCTGGGTGGTGAGTTGTTCAAAAAACGCGTGGCAGCGCATGGTGCGGGAAAGCGCGGCGGTTATCGAACCCTTCTTTCCGCCCGCATCGGCAATCGATGTGTTTTCCTGCATGGCTTTGCCCAAAGTGACAGGGCAAATATCACCTTGGAGGAACAGAAAGCACTGCGATTCGCTGGCAAAGTCTTTCTGGATTTATCACCGCTAGCGCTCTGCCGGGCGTTGCAGGCGGGTGTGCTGATGGAGGTATGTTGTGAGCAGCAAACTGATTGAATCGTTACGCGAGGACCTTGTCGCCCTGCACGAGGCCGGAGCGATCGGCAAGGTCACGCTTCGGGATTACGAAGCGCTATGCCCTGCACCGGTGCGAGATTTCAGCGCACTGGACATACGCCGTTTGCGCGAGACACTCAACTTCAGCCAGCCGGTCTTTGCGATGCATTTGCACACGAGCGCATCGACAGTACGCAAATGGGAGCAGGGCGAGACGCGCCCATCGGGACCGGCTTTGAAGCTGCTGAATATTATTAAAAACAAAGGGTTACAGGTTCTTCTTTGAGTCCTTTGTCTTGTTTTTTGAAAGCCCTTTAAAAACAGTGAATTACGGAATTTTTTGAAAAATTTCCTTTAACTTCCGATTCGCAGGCAAGCCCGCTGCCACATCAACCCAGCACCTCCCGCAATCGATACCACAGCATCCCCAGTGCCAGCAGCGGCGAGCGCAGTGCCTTGCCACCGGGGAAGGTCAGGTGTGGCACGGCGCTGAATACGTCCAGCCCTTGGCTGTGGCCGAGCGCGATGCTTTCGGCCAGCAGTTTCGCCGTCCAGTGCGTCACGTTCAGCCCGTGCCCGGAATAGCCGTGGGCATAGAACACATTGGGGTGCTGGCTGAGGCGGCCGACCTGAGGGAAGCGGTTGGCGGTGATGCCGATCATGCCGCCCCACTGGTAGTCGATACGCACGTTGGCCAGCTGCGGGAACACCTTCAGCACCTTGGGCCGCATGTAGGCGGCGATGTCCTTGGGGTCGCGACCGGAATAGTGGCAGGCGCCGCCGAACAGCAGGCGCCGGTCTGCCGTGAGGCGGTAGTAGTCCAGGCCGACTTTCTGGTCGCACAGCGCCATGTTCTGCGGGATCAGGCTGCTGGCCAGTGACTCGGGCAATGGTTCGGTAGCCACCACGTAGCTGCCGGCCGGCAGCACCTTGCCGCTCAGGCGTGGCTCCAGTTCATCGAGGTGGGCGTTGCAGCCCAGCACCAGGCTGCCTGCCCGCACCCTGCCACGTGCCGTGTGCAAGGTCACGCAGGGCCCGTGCTCGATGCGCAGCACCGGGCTCTGCTCGAAGATGCGTACACCCAGGCCGTGGGCGGCGCGGGCTTCGCCCTGGACCAAGTCAAGCGGGTGCAGATGGCCCGAGCCCATGTCCACCAGGCCGCCGGCGTATTGGGAGCTGGCAACGATTTCATGGAGCCGGTCGGCACTGACCAGGCGGGTTTCAGGGCGATAGCCGAGTGCGTCGAGATCGTCCTGTTCGTCCTTGAAGGCGGCGAACTGCGCAGGGGTGTTGGCCAGTTCGCAGAAGCCCCAGCGCAGGTCGCAGGCAATGCCGTACCGGGCGATGCGGCTGGCCACCAGCGCTACCGAATCGATGCCGGCCTGTTTCAGGTATTGCACGCCGTCCTGGCCGACATGCCGGGTAAAGCCGTTGACGTCATGGCCGATGCCGCGAATCAGCTGGCCGCCGTTGCGGCCGCTGGCGCCCCAGCCGATGCGCCGGCCTTCAAGCAGCACCACCGAGAGCCCGCGCTCGGCCAGTTCCAGGGCGGTATTGACCCCGGTCAGCCCGCCGCCGACCACGCACACATCGGCGCTCAGTTCGCCGTCCAGGCTGGGATAGGGCGCTGCATCGCGTGCCGTGGCGGCATAGTACGAAGCGGTGTGTTGGGTAGTGAAAGACATGGGCGTTCTCGACTCAGCGGTTGGACTTGATCTTGCTCCAGGAGCGAGTCATGACGCGCATGATCTTCGGGCTCGGCGTGCTGGAGATGTACAGCTTGTCCAGCACGTCCTGGGGTGGGTAGATCTCGGGGTTGTTCACTAGCGACGCGTCCATGTAGGCCTGGGCATCGGGGTTTGCATTGGCATATCCGACCGTGGCGCTGACCTTGGCGATCACCTTGGGGTCGAGCAGGTAGTTGATGAACGCCAAGGCTTGTTCGGGGTTGTTGGCGTCCTTGGGGATGGCCAGCAGGTCGAACCACAGGTTGCTGCCTTCCTTGGGAATGCTGTAGGCGATCTTTACCCCGTTCTTCGCTTCCACGGCGCGGTTGGCGGCCTGGAACACGTCGCCGGAGTAGCCGAAGGCCACGCAGACATCGCCATTGGCCAGGTCGGAAACGTACTTGGAGGAGTGGAAGTAGGTGATATAGGGGCGCAGTTCGAGCAGGCGGGCTTCCGCCTTGGCGTAGTCGGCCGGTTTTTCGCTGCGCGGGTTCATGCCCAGGTAGTTGAGCACGGCCGGGAACAGTTCGTCGGGCGAGTCCATGAACGCCACGCCGCATTGCTTGAGCTTTTTCAGGTTCTCGGGCTCGAACAGCACCGCCCATGAATCGATATGGTCGACGCCCAGGACCGCCTTGACCTTGTCGATGTTGTAGCCGATGCCGTTGGTACCCCACAGGTAGGGTACGGCGTACTGGTTGCCTGGGTCGTTCTGTTCAAGTTGCTTGAGCAGCTTGGGGTCCAGGTGCTGCCAGTTCGGCAGCTTGCTGCGGTCCAGCGGCAGGAAGGCACCCGCCTGTGCCTGGCGCGCGAGGAAGTGGTTGGATGGCACCACTACGTCATAGCCGGTGCGCCCGGCCAGCAGCTTGCCTTCCAGTGTTTCGTTGGAGTCGAACACGTCATAGACCACCTTGATCCCGCTGCTTGCCTGGAAGTCGGCCACGGTGGTGTCACCGATGTAGTCGGTCCAGTTGTACACGCTGACCGAGGGAGTGGCCTGGGTAGTGGTGGCGAACAGCAGGGTGAATGCGGCGGGGATCAGGGCTTGCAGATGACGCATTGGGACACCTCGTTGGTATTGTTCTTGGCGTTCGGTTTATGGCGGCCGCTCCCACAGGTGAGTCATCACCTTGTAGGAGCAGCCTTGTGCTGCGAACAGGCCGGTAGGGCAAAAGATCTGCTGTGGCGGTACTGGCCCCTTCGCAGCACAAGGCTGCTCCTACAGGTCCAGTGCATGCCCTGGAAGGTGATTACACGCTTAGCATCAGGAATTCACGCTCCCAGGAGCTGATCACGCGCTTGTAGTTCTCGTGCTCGGCACGCTTGACCGCCACGTAACCCTGGACGAATTGCTTGCCCAGGTACTGCTGCACGGTCTCGCAGTCTTCCATGTGCTGCAGCGCGTCCTCGATGGTGATCGGCAGGCGCAGGTTGCGCCGCTCGTAGGCACGGCCCTGCACAGGTGCGCTGGGCTCGATGCGCTCGACCATGCCCAGGTAGCCGCACAGTAGGCTGGCGGCGATTGCCAGGTACGGGTTGGCGTCGGCGCCCGGCAGGCGGTTTTCCACGCGCATTGCCTCGGGGCTTGACGTGGGTACGCGCAGCCCGGCGGTACGGTTTTCCTCACCCCACTCGACGTTCACCGGTGCCGAGGTGTCCGGCAGGAAGCGGCGGAACGAGTTGACGTTGGGCGCGAACATCGGCAGCAGCTTGGGGATGTACTTCTGCAAACCGCCGATGTGGTACAGGAACAGCTGGCTCATGCTGCCGTCTTCATTGGCGAAGATCGGCTTGCCGGTGGCGATGTCGACCACGCTCTGGTGCAGGTGCATGGCACTGCCGGGCTCATCGGTGATCGGCTTGGCCATGAAGGTGGCGGCCACGTTGTGCTTGAGCGCGGCTTCACGCATGGTGCGCTTGAACACGGTGATCTGGTCGGCCAGGTCCAGGGCGTCGCCATGGCGGAAGTTGATCTCCATCTGCGCCGGGCCGTCTTCATGGATCAGCGTGTCCAGGTCCAGGCCCTGGATCTCGCACCAGTCGTAGACGTCTTCGAACAGCGGATCGAACTCGTTGGCGGCATCGATCGAGAACGACTGGCGGCCGCTTTCGGCACGGCCGGAACGCCCCAGCGGCACCTGCAGCGGCAAGTCCGGGTCTTCGCAGCGCTGGGTCAGGTAGAACTCCATCTCCGGTGCCACGATCGGCTGCCAGCCTTTGTCGGCATAAAGCTTGAGCACTTTCTTCAGCACGTTGCGCGGTGACAGTTCGATGGGGTTGCCTTGCTTGTCGAAGGTGTCGTGGATAACGATCGCGGTCGGCTCGATCGCCCACGGGATCTGGTACACGGCGCTCGGGTCTGGGCGGCAGACCATGTCGATGTCGGCGGCATCGAGCAGGTTGTAGTAGATGTCATCGTCGACATAGTCGCCGGTGACCGTTTGCAGCAGCACGCTCTCGGGCAGGCGCATGCCACGCTCGTGGAGAAACTTGGCGGTGGGTGCGATCTTGCCGCGGGCGATGCCGGTCAGGTCGCTGATCACGCATTCGACTTCGGTGATCCGGTGTTCTTTCAGCCAGGCGGACAGCTGATCGAAGGGGGCGTTCATACAGACCTCTTGGTTGGGTTTTGGTGTGGGAGCAAGCGTGCCAGCGTAAACCGTTCTACGGTTTCGAAGGCGTCCCGCTTCCCAGGTGACGCGCTGGAGACTATCTTGGTCGCAGCCCGCATGGCTGATCTATCCACTTTCTCCGGCAATGAATGCACCAAAAGAGTGCAACTAGGACCGAGCGTGACAACCGCCAATGCCCTGCAAGTCCAGGCTTTCCACACCACCGACGTGACCGAACAAGTACGTGCCACCCCTGGCTGGCAGCAGCAGTACCGGCAGATGTCGCCCGGGCATTTCTGCGGAGAGCTGCGTTGCCTGGGGCTGGACGGGGTGGAGGTATACGAGGAGCGGTTGAACACGCGGGTGGAGCAGTTTTTCCGCGCACCCAGCGGTTCGCTGGCGTTCTGCTTCGACCGCAGCGAGAACAGCCTGTACCTGCTGAACGAACAGAGCCGCAACATCTGGATCACCCCGGAGAACTACCAGGAAGTGGCGGTCGTGTTCGACCAGGCCTTCCTGGCCCGCCATGGGCTGGACCCGCAGCGCCTGGAAGGGTTGTTCATGGTGCCGCTGGGCAGCGGCCAGAACGCGCTGTTCGGCAGCTGGCTGAGCGCGACGCTGACCCGCCTGGGCCAGGCGGATTGCCCGCTGCAGGGGCAGGCCCTGGCGGAGCAGCTGCTGGAGGACTGCCTGTTCATCCTCGACAACGCCTGCCAGCGCCTGCAGGGCGTGGCGTTGGGCCGGCGTGACGAGGAGCGGGCGATCATGCGCCGGGTGAGCGAGTGGGCGGCCGACTGCCCGGAGGAGACGCTGAACCTGGTGGAACTGGCGGATGTTGCCGGGGTTTCCTTGCGTCAGTTGCAACAAGCCTTCAAGGCGTTTACCGGGATGCCGCCGGCGCACTGGTTGCGCCTGCGCCGGCTGAACGGTGCGCGGCGCGATCTGCTGCATGGCGGTGGAGTGACCGTGGCCGAGGTGGCGATGCGTTGGTCGTTCTGGCATTTGGGAAGGTTTTCAGAGAGTTACCGGCAGTTGTTCAAGGAGTTTCCCAGCGAGACCTTGAAGCGGGGCAGGGGCTGAATCTGGTGGTGTAGCTTGGTGGTATAGCTGCTCTTACAGGATTACCTCAGTGCCAGGCATTGTGAGGTCCCTGTGGGAGCGGGTTCACCCGCGAAGAGGCCGGGCCAGGCAATACACAACCCAGCATTCCACAGCAAAAATTGCTATCGTGCCGCCCTGATTTCACCCGAGGTGCCGATGTTCTACCTGCCTTTGCCCAGCGACCAGGCCGACCGCCTCGCCAGCGAGCCCACCACCGACTTCTTCACCACCGCCAGCGTGCTCGCCGCCGCCGCCGTGCTGTTCGTGCAGAACCTGCCGCGCCAGCCCGCCACCGCCTCGGCGGATGCGCAGGAACGCCGCTTTGCCGAAATCGTGCGCATTGCCAACGAGGTCGAAAGCGCCGCACCTGGGCGCTTCCAGGGCCAGGTGGCGCAGCACTTCGATCGCGAAGCCTTCGCCATGGGCCTGGGCATGCTGGGCGAAAACGGGATTGCACTGCTGTCGACCGAGGTGGAGTACCAGGCCGAGGAGTTGCTGGACGCCGAGGGCCAGTGGAATTTCCAGTTCGCCGACAGCTACCGCCAGCGGGCAACACCGCTGCACCCGGTGTATCTGCCTTCCCTTGCCAGCGACCTGATGCTCAGCGACCAACAGAACCGCCTGCTGCGCGAATTCCTCAGTGGTATCGATGAGTCGGTGGCGGTGCAGGGCTTTGCCGGCACCGGCAAGACCTTCCTGATTCACCAGTTCGCCCGCCTGCTCGAGCCCCAGCGCACGCTGTTGCTGGCCTTGACCGAAGGCCAGTTGCGCGCCCTGCAGGCGCGGGTCAAGGACGCCGCCGCCTACACCGCGCTGACCTTCGGCCAGCTGGCCGACGAACTGCTCAACCGCGACCTCACCAGCAATGGCTGGCGCCTGCGCGACCCGTATCGCACCAAGCTGTCGTGGCGCCCGCAGGATGCGCAGGTGGTACGTTGGCTGGCCATCCCCGACATCGGCCCGCTCGCCGCGCGCGATGTGGTTGCCTTGTGTATCCGCGCAGTACGCACGTTCTGCCACAGCGCCGACCCCCTGCTGCAGTTGCACCACCTGCCGTGGGCCGGGCCGGGTACCACGCCGCTGGACCAGGAAGTGTTGCTGGAAAAGGCACGCCTGTACTGGCAGGAGCTGATTCGCCCGTCGGCACGGGAAATCCAGTTGCCGGTGCGCGATTACCATCGGGTCAAACTGCTTTCGCTGACCGGTCTTGTGATCGACAGCCGCTACACCCATGTCATCGTCGACGAGGCCCACGAGCTGTCGGCACCGATGCTTGCCGTGCTCGACCGCAGCCCGCAGTCGATCATTGCCCTGGGTGACGAGCTGCAGAACCTCAACGGCCTCAGCGCGCACCATGGCGGCTTTATCCGCCAGCGTTATATCGACCACTCACTGCGGGCCGGGCCGGCGATGGACAACGTGCTGAACCCGCTGATCAATGCCCACCCGGCGGCGATCCAGGCAGCCTTCAGTGGCAGCGCCGAGCATTACACCCGGGTCAGCTTTTTCGATGCGGTAACGGTGCCGGAACAGCCGACGGCGCTGATCGTCGATGATGAATGGGGCCTGTTTGGCTGGTTCCAGCGCCTGACCCACCAGGGCGTGCCGTTCGTGCTGCTGAAAAGCGCGCGCAAGGATTTCGAGCTGTTCGTTGAAGACTGTATCGAGTTGTACCGCCATGGCACCCGGCCGCGTCACCCGATGCTGTTCCGCTATGCCAGCTGGCAGGCGCTGGAGCAGGACAAGGGTGACGACAAGGCATTCGTCGCCGTGGCCAACATGCTGCGCAAGGGCTACACACCGGAGCACTTTGCCAGGGCCAAGAGCCGTTACCGCTGGGACAAGGCGCCCAAGCTGTTCCTGGGGCGGGTGCGCGATGTGAAGAACATGGAGTTCGCCCGGGTAATGGTGTCGCCGGAGCTGATGGTAGCGCCGCAGGTAGCGGGGAACCGCAATGAACGGGCGCGGATGCTGGCGGGGTTGTATACCGCCTGTTCGCGGGCGCGGCATGAACTGATCGTGCCGGGGGGGATGCTGGACTGGGTCAAGGACCAGGTTCGGGATTGAGGCCCTGGGGCCGCCTTGCGGCCCTTCGCGGGCACGCCCGCTCCCACAGGTAATGCGCCAATCCGTGGGAGCGGGCGTGCCCGCGAAGGGCTGCAACGCAGCCCCAATTGCCAATCAGTTACGGTCCAGCCACACAGTCTGGGCATTGGTGAACTCACGCACACCAAAGTGCGACAGCTCACGCCCGAAGCCGCTCTTCTTCACCCCGCCAAACGCCACGCGGGGGTCGGAAGCGCAATAGCCGTTGATGAACACGCCGCCGGTATCCAGCGCCGCGGTCATGCGTTCGGCCAGCGCGTAGTCGGCGGTGTAGATGGTCGAGGCCAGGCCGAATTCGCTGTCGTTGGCCAGCTCCACCGCATGCTCCGCATCACGTGCGCTGATGATCGCCGCCACCGGCCCGAACAGCTCCTGCTTGAACGCAGTCATCTGCGGGGTGACGTTGGCGAACACGGTCGGCGCGTAGAAGTTGGCCACGCCATCGACCTTGTGGCCGCCCAGCAGCAGGGTGGCGCCTTCGGCGATGGTCGCCTGGACCTGGCCATCCAGCTCGTCGCGCAGGTCGTAACGGGCCATAGGGCCGATGTAGGTACCTTCTTCCAGCGGGTTGCCGACCTTCAGCTCGCGAGTGGCCTCGACGAACTTGCGGGTGAATTCGTCAACGATGCTTTCCTCGACGATCAGGCGCTTGGCCGCAGCGCAGACCTGGCCAGTGTTCTGGTAACGGCCAATCACGGCAGCTTTCACGGCGGCATCCAGGTCGGCGTCGGCCAGCACGATGAACGGGTCGGAACCGCCCAGTTCCAGCACGCACTTCTTCAGCGCCGCACCGGCTTGCGCACCAATCGCCATGCCGGCACGCACGCTGCCGGTCAGGGTCACGGCGGCGATGCGCGGGTCATTGATGGCGCGGGTGACGCCGTCCGGGGTCACGTTCAGCACTTCGAACACGCCTTCCGGCAGGCCGGCATCCTTGAACAGCTCGCCCAGCAGGTAGGCGCTGCCCATCACGTTCGGCGCGTGCTTGAGTACGTAGGTGTTGCCGGCCAGGATCGCCGGCACGGCGCCGCGCAATACCTGCCAGACCGGGAAGTTCCAAGGCATCACGGCCAGGATAGGGCCCAGCGGGCGGTATTCGATGCGGGCTTTCTCGACCTGGGTCGGCTCGGGGGCGAGCATGGCCGGGCCGTGTTCGGCGTACCAGCGGCACAGGCCAACGCACTTGCTGACCTCACCGCGGGCCTGGGCGACAGGCTTGCCGATTTCGCGGCTGATCATTTGCGCGAAGGCTTCGGCCTTGGTTTCGAGGGTACTGGCCAGGGCGAGCAGGTACTCGCTGCGCTGACCCAGCGACACCTGGCGCCACTGGCGGTAGCCAACCTTGGCGCGTTGCAGCGCCGCTTCCAGTGCGGCGTCGGTGTCGAACGGGTAGGCGCCGATCTGCTCGCCGCTGTACGGGTCGAGGGAGATGGCGTGGGTCAGGCTGCTGATCGCACTCATGGCGGGACACTCTCGTTGTAATTGATCCGTGACGCCAGACTAGTGGGCTATGGCTTTAATGAAAACTGAATAATAATGAGCGAAACATTCACGTTTGGAGAATGGCTGTGGACCTGGTGCAACTCGAGATCTTCAAGGCCGTGGCAGAGCAGGGCAGCATCAGTGCCGCTGCGCAGCATATCCACCGGGTGCCGTCGAACCTGACCACGCGTATCAAGCAACTGGAGGAGGACCTGGGCGTGGAGCTTTTCATACGTGAAAAGAGCCGCCTGCGCCTTTCCCCCGCAGGCTGGAACTTCCTCGAGTACACCCGGCGCATCCTTGACCTGGTGCACGAGGCGCGGCTGACAGTGGCCGGTGAGGACCCGCAGGGCACTTTCGCCCTGGGGTCGCTGGAAAGCACGGCGGCGGTGCGCATTCCTGCCTTGCTGGCGGCCTATAACCAGCGTTACCCCAAGGTCGACCTGGACCTGTCCACGGGGCCTTCCGGGACCATGCTCGAAGGCGTGCTGTCGGGGCGCCTGGTAGCGGCGTTCGTCGACGGCCCGGTGCTGCACCCGACGCTGGAGGGCATGCCGGTGTTCGAGGAAGAAATGATGGTCATCGCGCCGCTCAACCACGCCCCGGTAACCCGCGCCCAGGACGTCAACGGCGAAAGCATCTACGCCTTCCGCGCCAACTGTTCATACCGGCATCACTTCGAGAACTGGTTCGTGCAGGACCAGGCGGTACCGGGCAAGATCCACGAAATGGAGTCGTACCACGGCATGCTGGCCTGCGTCAGCGCCGGCGCCGGCCTGGCCATGATGCCGCGCAGCATGCTCGACAACATGCCCGGTTGCAGCACCGTCAGTGCCTGGCCGATGTCGGAGGATTTCCGCTACCTGAAAACCTGGCTGGTATGGCGACGTGGCACCGTTTCGCGCAGTTTGAGCATGTTCGTGAAACTGCTTGAGGAAGCCCGTGCAACATGATGTTCCTGCGCAATATTTACCCCGATGAAGCGAATTTCATCCACACGACCACGCATCAGCACGAACGCCGTTACGCCCGAAGGATCAGATAATAGGTAAGCCATCCTCGAAAGGAGGGTCGTACCATGCGTAACCATCACTATGCCCTCGGCGCGGCGCTGCTGATCGCCCTGGCGCTGCCATGGACCCTGGCGGCCGCCGCCGACCTCAATGCCCCTATCGACATGCAGGCCGTGCAACTGCAACAGCAGGAGCAGAACGGCGTCCGCTACCTGCAAGGCGGCATCGGCCAGGATGAAGCCAACGCCCTGCGCAAGACCCCGGGCTATGACCTGCACGTAGAACTCTCCACCGGCCCGGAAGGCAAGTTCCAGAGCGGTGCTACCGTCGACATCCAGAATGCACAGGGCCAGCCCGTGCTCAGTCTTACGGATGCCGGGCCGCTGCTGTACGTGCAGTTGCCTCCCGGCAAATACAAAGTGACTGGCAACGCCCAGGGTGAGACGGTGCAGCAATTGGTGACCGTGAATGGCAAGACCCCCACCACCGTGAACCTGAACTGGCGTTGATGGAAAACCGGGCAGGAGTACAGATGTGCTCCTGCCTGAAAGGAGCACATCGCCATGAGCCTGGATCTTCAGCTGGAGATGTTGGACGAGCGGGGCTATGTGTTGCTCCCCGGTGTGCTCGAGCCCTTGCGTATCGCCTTGCTGCGCTGCGCCATCGATGACCTGCAGCCCATCCACTGGGATTACCAGGGGCTACTGGAACACTACAAGTGCGTGTTCAACCGCAACCCGCTGTGGTTACCCTTTCTCGACCTGCCGCCGCTGATTGCCCTGGCCGAAGCGGCATTGGGCACCGACTGCCATGTGATCGGCCAGACTGCCTGGCGCAGCCACCCGGGCTACCCCGGCATGGCCCTGCACCTGGACCATCTGCCCATGCAGTTGCCCGACTGGCTCAGCGAGCGCGGCGACTTCACCCAGCCCCCGCAGATCCTGACTGCGCAGCTGTACCTCAGCGATATCGACCATCACATCGGGCCGACCTGGATTGTGCCCGGCAGCCACCGCGCGGCACGGCCACCGCAGGCTGGCGAGCAACACTGGCAGGGCCGAGAGGCCCAGCCGGTGCTGTGCAAGGCCGGGGACGCGCTGGTGTTTCGCAGCGATGTCTGGCATAGCGGCGGGGCCAACTGCACCCAGTCACGCCAGCGCGACATGCTTCAAGTGCACTATGGCCGGCGCATGGTCGCGCAGAAGTTTTCGCCATACCTGAACTGGCGTTTCAACCCGCAGGTACTGGAGGAGGCCACACCCAGGCAAAGGCGCCTGTTGGGCGAGCACGAAGAAGCGGAATACGACTGAGTGCTGCTGCTCGGCATGGCAGATGCTGGCGCAGGGTAATTAGCCAATGGTGGCAATTCACTTTCAACTTTCTGTTTATCTGGACGATAATCAGAAAAGTATTACTTCCTGTGACCGGTGTGGATGCATCCGGTCACCGCATAAGATCGAGGGGCTCAAGCCCCCGCTTGCCGTATAGACCATCAGGAGAAGTCATTGATGAAAACCCGTCTAGCAGCTTCGCTGGCTGCTGCAGTGCTGGCCTTTGCCGGGGCGAATCTGGCCCAGGCAGCGCAGGTAAGCGGCGCCGTTGGCGCCACTGGCCAAGGTGACATGACCTACCGTATTGGCCTGTCGTTCGACTGGGACAAGAAATGGCTGGAAAGCAGCACCGGTCATCTGACCGGATACTGGGATGCGGCCTACACCTATTGGGAAGGCGGTGAGGCCAGTGGTGCACACTCGCTGTCGTTCAGCCCGGTGTTCACCTACGAGTTCAGCGGTTTTACCTACACCCCGTACATCGAGGCCGGCATTGGTTTGGCGGCGTTTTCCAAGACCGACGTGGGCGACCAGCGCTTGGGCTCGTCGGTCAACTTCGAAGACCGCATCGGCTTCGGCCTGAAACTGCCGGGGGAGCAGAAGGTGGGGATCCGCGCGATGCATTACTCCAACGCGGGGCTCAAGCAGCCTAACGACGGCATCGAATCGTACTCGCTGTTCTACAGCAAAGGGTTCTGACTCCCCGGGGGCCGCTTTGCGGCCCATCGCGACACAAGGCCGCTCCTACAGGAGATCGCGGTTTCCTTGTAGGAGCGGCCTTGTGCCGCGATGGGCTGCAAAGCAGCCCCAGGAACGGTCAGAAGGTATACGAAACCCCAGCCTGCACCGTCCGCGGCGCACCCGGGTAGACGTAGTTGTTGAACGCGCCTTCGTCATAGCCCTTGTTGAACACGTTCTTCACGTCCAGGTTCAGCCGCACGTGTTCGTTGACCTTGTAGAAGCTCAGCAGGTCCACCACGCTGTAGCGCTCCATGGTGTAGGTCGTAGCTGCCGTCTGACCGGCGCGATCATCCACGTACTTCACCCCGACCCCCAACCCCAGCCCCTTGGCCAGGCCATCCTGGAACTCGTAGGTGTTCAGCAGGCTGAAGCTGTTGCGCGGGATGTTGGCCAGGCGTGTGCCCTTGGGCAGGGTCGTATCCTGGGTCACTTCCGCGTCCACGTAGGCATAACCACCGATCACGCGCCACTCCGGCGTCAGGTTGCCAGCGATATTGATGTCCAGGCCACGGCTGCGCACTTCGCCGGCCGCAATACTGTAGGTACCGGTGGGGTCGTTCGGGTCGCGCGCCAGGACGTTCTCTTTGACGATGTGATAGATCGCCGCGTCGATGCTCAGCTGGCGGTCGAGTGCCTCCCATTTCACACCCAGTTCGTAAGACTTGCCTTTTTCCGGGTCGAAGCCTCCGCCTCCGCTTGGCGTGCCGGTGTTGGGCTTGAACGAGCGCGCGGTGTTGGCATAGACCGCAACCGTATCGGTCAGGTCGTAGATCAGGCCGAAGCGTGGGGTGACGCCGTTTTCGCCCTTGCTGAAGTCGCGGTTGGTCGGCAGCTTGTCGTCGTAATCGTGCTCGAAGCGCTCGAAGCGCACACCCGCCAGCGCCTTCAGTCGCTCGGTCAGGGCCACTTGGTCCTGGATGAATGCCGCCCAGGTCTTCAGGTTTTCCTTGTCATGGGTGGTGGTGCGGGTCAGGGCAGGGCGTGGCTGGCCCAGTACCGGGTCGAAGATGTCAATCGGGTACTTATCGGCACCGCTGGCCGAGCGCTGGATGATCGAGTTGTAGTCGTAGTCTTCGTACTCGATGCCCGTCAGCAGTGTATGAGCGTAGCCGCCGGTGTCGAAGTGGCCGGTGAGGTTGAGCTGGTAGTCGCGGTCGGTCCACTCCAGTTTGCGGTAGTTGAAGTTGCGCCCCAGCGTGCGACCGTCAGCCTGCAATGCGTTGGCCTCCACGGCGTTGCCCTTGAGCGAGCCGTCGAGCCACTGCATGCCACCGCCCAGCGTCCAGTTGTCGTTGAGCAAGTGCTCGAAACGCAACTGGGCCATGTTGTTGTCGTTGTGCAGCAGGTTGTCGCTGCCCTTTTCCCAGATGTTGGTGTCGCGCGAAGCTGTGCCGAGCTGGCCGGGCAGGCGGGTCAGGCCACGGTCCAACGGATGGTTGTTGCGCATGAAGTCGCCCTCGAAGACGATCTTCGTGCTGTCGTTGACCTGCCAGCTGACTACAGGCGCCACGTCATAGCGCTCGCTTTCCACATCGTCACGGAAGCTTTCGCCGCCTTCACCCAGCAGGTTCAGGCGGTAGGCCAGCGAGCCGTCCTGATTCAGCGGCCCGGTGGCGTCCAGGGTAGCGCGGTGCATGCCCTGGTCATCGAACTGGCTGCCCAGGGTAACTTTCGACTCTGGCAGCGGCTGCTTGCTGACCACGTTGAAGGTGCCGCCTGGGTCGCCACGGCCGTACAGGCTGCTGGCCGGGCCACGGATCACTTCCAGGCGTTCGACGGTGTTGGCGTCGGGGGCGTTGGGGTAGCCGCGGTTGATCGGGAAACCGTTGCGGTAGAACTCGCCGGTGGTGAAGCCACGCACGGTGAAGGTGGTCAGGCCCTGGCCGCCGAAGTTGTTGGCGCGGCCGACGCCGCCGGCGTAGTCCAGGCCGTCCTGCAGTCGCGTGGCGCCGGTGTCTTCCAGTACATCCTTGGGCACCACGCTGACCGATTGCGGGGTTTCGTGCAGGGCAGTGTCGGTGCGGGTGGCGCTGGCCGAGCGGGTAGCCTTGTAACCCTCGACCGGGCCATCGGCACGTTCGCTGTCGGCGCTGCTGGTGATGTTCAGGGCCTGGAGTTCGATCTGGGTGGGTTCGCTGAGCGGTTCAGGCTCGGCAAAGGCCAGCGGAGAGACAGCATGAAGCACACAAAGCGAAACGAACGTGCGACGCATCGACGGTACGATCCTGGAGTAGGGCGCTGAGGGTAGGGTGGGCAAGCGCCGAGAAACTACTACGAATCATTATCAAATGCATTCTTTTTATGTGGAACTGGTGTGCCAGATGCCAAGGGTAGAATCCGTGTTGGCTTCTTCGCGGGTAAACCCGCTCCCACAGGGGTTTCACCAAGCCTGAGGTCAGTGGAATTCCTGTGGGAGATTGCCCAACCCTTTGGGCTGCGCTTTCGCGCAGAGAACCAATATCGCTCGTCTGACGCGTCCTTTGTAGGAGCAGCCTTGTGCTGCGAAGAGGCCGGTACAGCCAATAGACAGGCTTTGTCAGCCCCGGCCTCTTCGCAGCACAAGGCTGCTCCTACAGAACCTCGCCGAACCAATGAGTCATGTGTTGTTCTATGAGAGCGGGTTCACCCGCGAAGAGGCCGGTGCAGGTATAGGGGGGGTAAGCGGGAACCCCAGAAAATTCCGCCATTCCGCATTGTGGAATTTTTTGGGGGGGTGGTCCGCGGCATGACGACCCGCCAAAGGCTACCGCATCTATCTGAGGCGCTGTGGCGCGACGCTGAAACCCCGGGGAATTCCGCTACTCCAGTTCCAGGTCCGCAATAGTTCGTCCAGGTCGGGTGGCGTACGCCGGAAACGCCGATTTTTCCGCAACCGTTTCTGCGTTGTCGGCAAGGTGGTCTCAGAGAGCGCTCAAGAAGCGGTTTTTCTCGTATGTTTAGCTACGGTGGCCTAGGAGCCTGCGCGGCAGAAGCCAAATCGGCGGAAGATCGAGGACGATACGGGGATGGCTGCCAGTTACCTTCCTTACCGACCCGACCAATCCTATCTGCTGCCCCCTTCTCTGGGAGAGTGGCTACCTGAAGGGCATCTTGCCTACTTCATCAGCGAGACTGTCGATACGCTGGACTTGAGCGCATTCCACGCCCGGTATGCCGGCGGTGGTCCGGGCAATCAGCCGTTTCATCCGGCGATGATGGTCAAAGTGCTGATCTATGGTTACGCGAGCGGCGTCTTCTCTTCGCGCAAACTAGCCAGGAAGCTGTACGAGGATGTCGCGTTGCGTGTGCTGGCCGCTGGAAACTTCCCGGCCCACCGCACGCTGAGTGACTTCCGTGCCCTACACCTGACCGAGCTTGAGAATTTGTTCGTTCAGGTGGTGCAACTGGCGCGCGAATGTGGGCTGGTGAAGCTTGGCACGATCGCGGTCGACGGCACCAAGGTAAAAGCCAACGCCAGCCGCCACAAGGCGATGAGCTATAAGCGCATGAAGCCGGCCGAGGACGAATTGCATTGCGAGATCAAGGCGCTGCTTGATCGCGCCAAGGCTACCGACGACCAGGAGCGTAACGAGCCGGAGCTGGACATTCCTGCCGAGATTTCTCGCCGCGAGAAGCGCCTGGAGGCGATCCAGGCGGCAAAGGCGCGCCTGGAAGCGCGCCAGCGTGAAGCGGACCAGGCCCGGGGGCGCAGCGAAGACGATGGCCGCCGGCCTCGCCATCCGGATGGCTCGGACAAGGGCGGTGGCTCGTACAAACGCGAGTTTGGTGTGCCGGATGACCGTGATCAGGAAAGCTTCACCGATCCGGACAGCCGGATCATGAAACACGCCGGTGGTGGCTCCGAGCAGAGCTACAACGGGTACACAGCGGTCGATGCCGAGCACCAGATCATCGTGGCGGCGGAGTTGACCAACTGCGCCGCGGACAGTCAGGCGCTGCTGGGCATGCTGGCAGCAGTTCAGGCCAACACCGGAGAAATGCCGGCCCAGACGCTGGCGGATGCGGGATTCCGTAGTGAGGCTGTTCTGGCAAAGGTCGCCGATCACCACGGCGATGTCATCGTTGCCCTCGGCCGCGAGGGACGTGAAGATGCCAAGGTCAATGCCAAGACCCATCCGCATACGGCGGCGATTGCGGCGAAATTGAAAACGGAGCAAGGCGATGCAGCTTACCGCCGGCGCAAGTCGATCGTGGAGGCTCCGAATGGTTGGATCAAGGCGGTGATGGGATTGCGTCAGTTCAGCATGAGGGGCCTGGACAAGGTGCAAGCCGAGTGGAAGCTCGTCTGCATGGCGCTAAATCTGAGGCGAATGGCGTATCTGTGAGGGCGAAGGTTAAATGGGGCGGCTCAAATGCACCCCAGTCGTCATAACACGCCGCGCGCCGCAAGATTGGTATCCTTGGCGCCGACGCCTTGCCAATTGCAGAGAGCGCCGCCGCCATCGTCAGTGCTCTACAGAAAACCGGTCACACGGCTCTGCCGCGCAGACTCCTAGCCTAAATGTGACAGTGGTTGGTAATCCATGCCGCCCGCAAGGGCGGCGGTGGTGGGCCAATAGATGATTTTCAGAGCCTTACTGCCCGTTGACGCCCAATCCCTCGAGCGCGAGTCTAGCCGCAGCGGCGATGACGGCCTCGCTGTGCTTGTCATCCTTGTTAGGCGCCCGGGTGTAGACGGCCAACACAATAGGTGCGCGCCCAGTGGGCCAGACGACGGCATAGTCATTTGCCGTGCCATACACTCCGCAGGTTCCGGTTTTGTCTCCGACTGCCCAGTCTGCCGGCACCGCCGCGCGGATGCGGTGGTTGCCGGTCGTGTTTCCCTTTAGCCAATCAACAAACTGCTGCCGCTGCGGCGCAGCCAGTGCAGAGCCCAGTGTCAGTTTTTGTAAGCTTTCCGTCACGGCGCGCGGCGATGAGGTATCGCGCGCATCGCCTGGGATGGCGGAGTTCAGCTCCAGCTCCCAGCGGTCCAGACGGAACGTGGTATCGCCGATAGAGCGCATGAAGGCCGTCAGCCCGGCCGGGCCGCCCAACTCCTTCAGCAACAAATTGGCGGCGGCGTTATCACTGTATTGCACGGCGGCCGCGGACAGCTCCGCCACCGTCATGCCTGTTGTCAGATATTTTTCCGAGATGGGTGACCACGGAACCAGCGCATTTTTGCCGTAACGGATGGGTGTGTCCAGCAAGCCGGCCTGCTGCTGGCTGCGAGCCAGCACAGCGGCAGCAAGAAAGCCCTTGAATGAGCTGCACAGTGGGAAGCGCTCCTCAGCGCGGTAACTTACAGTTGCGCCTGAGCCGGTATCCATCGCGTACACACCGATGGAGCCGCCAAAGTCCTGTTCGAGTTTAGCGAATGGTTCCGCGACGAGGTTGGTCAGCGCGGTGGCAGAAAAGCCAGCCAGCGGCCATGAGAGACAAGACAGCAGAACTAGACGGCGATACAGTGACATCAACGATATTCCTTGTTTGAAGGTGGAGCTAGGTGTAGCGGCCGGATGTAATCAGGCCGCTACAGCTGGGATTATCACCGAGCGGCAAGCCGCTCCCTCTCCAGAGGCTGTAACGGCTGTAACTGCCCCGGATGGGCACACATCGGGTTGGTAAGTCCCTGGCACCACAACGTCCAGCGCTATTGAAAAACGAATCAGGTCGGCGTTCATGGGTCGGCCACCTCGCCTGACCTCGGCATCCACGTTACGGACGGCCTCAGGAAGTCCTGGCCAAGCCCCGACTATTGGGGCGCGAAGATAGCACCGAGGGTACGCCGGTGTCAACACCAACTGAAAACTGACCCACTTTACCCCTGAATCACCAAAGTAATACTGACCCACCTGGATCATTCGGGTTTGGAATTTTTCCTGACCACTCCCGCCTTCCTCTTGTCCTTCAAGCGGT
>NZ_LQXW01000027.1:0-49375 GCF_001586765.1 Pseudomonas sp. ABFPK
TTTCTGAGTTTTGTAAACACCTCGTCGAATCTCGGGTATTAATTTCCACTTTTTAGAAACCTTGACTCTCCAAGGGCCTTATTTTTCGTTGTCTAACAAGATTTGTTTACATAATTGGTCAGCATAACGGCAGAAGCCGGCAGGGTGGTCGTAATGGGCGTGGTGGGTGCCGCCGGCAAGGTGGCAGGCGATGCCGTGCTGCAGCGCCATCTCGGCGCTCAGCAGCGAGCCGCCTACGGCGCGCACGGTACGCCGGGCCAGGGCCTCGCTCCAGGGCAGGCCGAGGCGGCGCTGGTCCTCGCGTGACAGGTCACCGTTCATGTAGCGCTCGATGTAGCTGCGGTCGTGGGCCAGGGCGAGGATGTCGTTGGGGCAGATGTCCGGGCGCAGCAGGGCTTGGTCGGTGGTCAGCCCGCTGTCGATCAAGTGGTCGTGCAGCAGGCGGAACTTGTCCATGGGGAAGCGGTGTTCGGCAGGGAACTCCGGGCTGTAGTCTTCGTGGTAGATCAGCGGCAACGGCATGGGTGGGGTCGCAATCGGGGCCAGTGCTGATCTTGCCATGAGCTTGCTGGCCGATCACGTGTAGGAGCAGCCTTGTGCTGCGAAAGGGCCGGCATGCAGGACAATGTTCTGTGGCGGCTATGGCCTCTTCGCAGCGCAAGGCTGCTCCTACACGGAGTAGCGACAACCTGGACGATTGGCGTGTTATTTCGTGGTACTGGCCAGCACCCGCTGCCAGTCCGGCTCGTTCAGGCGGCCGAGGATGCGCGTCTTGCCATTGCCATCCACCGAAACGAACAGCGCACTGGCATAGCCGCTCTCACGCTCGCCCCCCGCAACTTTCTGCTGGCGGGCAAAATGGTCGATGCAGCCGTTGTGGGTCACCAGCACCAGGTTATGCCCCGGTCGTTTGTGTGCCAGCGCTTCGCTGGCGAACTGGCTGTCACAGCTTTCCAGCCAGTCCTCACTGGCCACCGCCTGGCCAAGGATGAAATGCGCGGTTTGCCGTGTGCGCAGTTTCGGGCTGCTGAGCATATCGGCGTTGTTAAGGCCCAGCTGGTGCATCCCTTGGCCAACACGCCCGGCAGCCTGGCTGCCGGCCACGGTTATGCCGGTGGGGGCGTCCAGGCACGGGCCGGGGGCGCTGTCGCAGCGCTCGGCGTGGCGGATCATCACGATCACCGCACCGTCGGCCCAGTCCTGCAGCAGGCCGCTGTCACTCAATTGCCGTTCGTTGCCAAGGTCCACGATATGCGTCCTCGTCGCCAGCCAGGTGCTCAACGCCGCCACGACCATGCACAGGCCAAGGGCGGCGCCGAGGGCTTTGCGGGTCAGGCGTCGCTTGCGCCGGGCGTGGATGGCAGGGTGTCCAAGGGTGTTGCTCGATAGCATGCGTTGCTCCGTTGGCATGGTCGCGGCTGGCGCGGCGGTGTTGGCTGGCATCCTGCCAACTGGCCTGTCGGGCGGCGGTGAAGGGCGTGTGAAAATTGCATTCGGGCGCGCCGGTTGGGTGAAACCTGCACCCGCGCCTACGCTGTAAACTGCAAGACGGTAAAACCGGAGCACGCCCGATGACCCCTATCCTGCAACTGGAAAGCGCGCGGCTGGTACTGCGCCAATGGCACGACGACGACCTGCGCGAGTTCGCCGCCCTGTGTGCCGACCCGCAGGTGATGCGCTACTTCCCGGCGCCGCTGACACGCCTGGAGGCAGCCGCGCTGATCGGCCGCGTGCGTGGGCATTTCAATGAGTACGGCTTTGGTCTGTGGGCTCTGGAGCGCAAGGACAGTGGTGCCTTCATCGGCATGACCGGGTTGTTGCACGTGGGCTTCGATGCCGATTTTGCGCCGGCGGTGGAGATCGGCTGGCGCCTGGCACGCCGCCACTGGGGCCTGGGTTTCGCCAGCGAGGCGGCGTGGACATGCCTGCGCTGTGCTTTCGCCCAATTGCGCCTGGAGGAAGTGGTGTCGTTCACTAGCGAGAGCAACCTGCCCTCGCAGAAGGTCATGCAGGCCATCGGTATGCAGCAGGACCTGAATGGCAGTTTCGAACACCCCCGCCTGCCCGTGGGCCATCCGCTGCGCCCGCATGTGCTGTACCGCATCGACCGCGCTCACTGGGAGCGTACCCTGCGCGCCTGAATGCATGGCCATGCCCGGCGCGAATGACAAACCCTGTATCATTTCCCTAATGGAGGGCGCTTGCCGCAAGATGTTCAGCGCCTATGAGATCGAGCGCCGCCTGGGCGGCGCATCGCGAGCAAGACTCGCTCCTACGGAGAACCCCCGATGAGTCATGTGTTGGACGACCTGGTCGACCTGTTGAGCCTCGAGTCCATAGAGGAGAACCTGTTCCGTGGACGCAGCCAGGACCTGGGCTTTCGCCAGCTGTACGGCGGGCAGGTACTGGGCCAATCGTTGTCGGCGGCCAGCCAGACGGTCGAGGATGCACGCCATGTGCATTCGTTGCACGGCTACTTCCTGCGCCCTGGCGATGCCAGCCTGCCGGTGGTGTATTCGGTGGACCGCGTGCGCGATGGTGGCAGCTTCAGCACCCGGCGGGTGACGGCTATTCAGAAGGGCCAGCCAATCTTCACCTGCAGCGCCTCGTTCCAGTACGACGAGGAAGGCTTCGAGCACCAGGCGCAGATGCCCGATGTGGTCGGCCCGGAGAACCTGCCCACTGAAGTCGAGCTGGCCCGGGCCATGGCTGACCAGTTGCCCGAGCGCATTCGCGACAAGGTGCTGTGCGCCAAGCCGATCGAGATTCGCCCGGTCACCGAGCGCGACCCATTCAACCCCCAGGCTGGCGACCCGGTGAAGTACGCCTGGTTCCGCGCCGACGGCAACCTGCCCGATATCCCCGCCCTGCACAAATACCTGCTGGCCTACGCCTCGGACTTCGGCCTGCTGACCACTTCGTTGCTGCCCCATGGCAAATCGGTGTGGCAGCGTGACATGCAGATCGCCAGCCTCGACCATTCGCTGTGGTTCCATGGCAACCTGCGTGCCGACGAGTGGCTGCTGTACGCCACCGACAGCCCCTGGGCGGGCAATGCCCGTGGCTTCTGCCGCGGCAGCATTTTCAACCAGGCCGGGCAACTGGTGGCGTCGTCGTGCCAGGAAGGCCTGATTCGCCATCGCAAGGACTGGGCATGAGCCTGGGCGAGGTGCGCAACTGGGTGTTCGACATGGACGGCACCCTGACCGTGGCCGTGCACGATTTTGCCGCCATCCGCGTAGCGCTGGATATCCCGGCCGAGCACGACATCCTCACCCACCTGGCAGCCTTGCCGGCGGACGAGGCGGCGGCCAAGCATGCCTGGCTGCTGGAGCACGAGCGTGACCTGGCGATTGCCTCCACGGCGGCCACCGGGGCGGTGGAACTGGTGCGCGAGCTGGCCCAGCGTGGTTGCCGGCTGGGCATTCTGACCCGCAATGCCCGTGAGTTGGCGCATGTGACGCTGGAGGCCATCGGCCTGGCGGACTGCTTCCCGGTGGAGCACATTCTGGGGCGTGACGAAGCAGCGCCCAAGCCAAGCCCGGATGGGCTGCTGAAGATTGCCAATGCCTGGGGTGTGACACCGGGTGAGTTGGTGATGGTGGGGGATTACCGGTTTGATTTGGACTGTGGGCGGGCTGCGGGAGCGCGCACGGTGCTGGTGAACCTGCCGGACAATCCGTGGCCGGAGCTGGTGGATTGGCATGCGGCCGATTGCCGGGCATTGAAGGTGATGCTGGGCTGAGTTTTTGTGTCGCCTGTGCGGGCCTCTTCGCGGGTAAACCCGCTCCCACAGGGACTGCGCCGAGCTCAAGTCCAGCACTCAACCTGTGGGAGCGGGTTCACCCGCGAAGAGGCCGGACCTGTCTATGCTGAACCCCAATCTATTCCCTGAACGGAGACCTACCCATGACCAGCAAGGCCATCTACGTAAAACCCGGCGGCGGTTACGACAAGGTCGAGGTCGGTACCAGCGAGGCTCTCGCACCCCAGGCCGATGAAATCACCGTGCGCCTGCACGCCAGCTCTCTCAACTACCACGATTTCGCCGTTGTCAGCGGCATGTGGGGCCCGAGCGAGCGGCGCATCCCTATGGCCGATGGCGCTGGCGAAGTGGTCGCGGTGGGGAGCGGCGTCACCGAGTTCCAGGTCGGCGACAATGTGGTCAGTACCTTCTTCCCCGACTGGCTCGACGGCCAGGCCAATGTGGAAGGCTTCGCCAGGGTGCCCGGCGACGGTATCGATGGTTACGCCCGTGAACAGGTCACCGCTCGCGCCACCGCCTTCACCCTGGCGCCCAAGGGCTTCAGCCATGCCGAAGCTTCCACTCTGACCACGGCCGGTCTCACGGCCTGGCGCGCGCTGATGTGCGACGACCACCTCAAGCCCGGCGATACGGTGCTGGTGCAGGGCACCGGCGGTGTATCGATCTTCGCCCTGCAGTTTGCCAAGCTGGCCGGCGCGACGGTGATCGCTACCTCGTCCAGCGACGCCAAGCTGGAGCGCCTGAAGGCCCTGGGTGCCGACCACCTGATCAACTACAAGAGCACTCCGGCGTGGGGTGAGAAAGTGCGCGAGCTGACCGGCAACCGCGGCGTCGATCATGTGATCGAAGTGGGTGGCCCGGCGACATTGGAGCAATCGATGATCGCCGCGCGCATTGGTGGGCATGTGTCGTTGATCGGCATCCTCACCGGCGTGGCCGGGCAATTGCCGCTGGTGCAGGCGCTGGTGCGGCAGATACGCCTGCAAGGCGTGCTGGTGGGCAGCCGCGCCCAACAGCAGGCGATGGTGCGGGCGATCGATGCCAACGGCCTGCGGCCGGTGGTGGACAAGCATTTCGAGCTGGAGCAGATCGTCGAGGCGTTCCGTTATCAGGAGAGCAACCGGCATTTCGGCAAGATCTGCCTGACCTGGTAATGGCTGGGGGCTGCTTTGCAGCCCATCGCTGGCAAGCCAGCTCCCACCTCGACCGCATCGGCCCCTAGTCCGGCAACAACCGGTCGCGGCTATTGGACAGGTGCAGGCACACCGCTGCCCGCGCCGCGTCCGGGTCCTGCCGACGGATGGCATTGAGGATCGCCTCATGCTCGAGGTTGGCCAGGTACGCCTGCCGCGCCAGCT
The DNA here is from genome assembly GCF_001586765.1 of Pseudomonas sp. ABFPK. Lineage (NCBI taxonomy): Bacteria > Pseudomonadati > Pseudomonadota > Gammaproteobacteria > Pseudomonadales > Pseudomonadaceae > Pseudomonas > Pseudomonas sp. ABFPK. The sequence goes on from NZ_LQXW01000027.1 coordinate 5,125, forward strand.
TCGCCCCGCTGCGTTCGGCCAGGGCCATGCGGTTGCGCGGTATCAGGCCGTTGCCCAGCTGCAACAGCATTTCAGTGAAGTACAGGTTGCCAGTGGCCTCGGCAATCAACAGGTGAAAGCGCCGGTCGGCCTCGATACAGCTGTCGCCGGCGGCGGCCAGGTCCTGGTAGTCATCCAGCGCCTGGCGCATGCGCCTCAGGTGCCCCTCGTCACGGCGTAGCGCTGCCAAGGCGGCGGCCTGGCCTTCGAGGCCGATGCGCAGCTCCAGCAGGTCGCGCACATTCGCCGCGCTTTCCGCAGCGATGCGCAGGCCGGCCTGGGCCTGGCGCTCCATCACGAACGTACCGATACCGTGGCGTGGCTCAACCAGCCCCGAGGCCTGCAATTTCGACAGGGCCTCGCGGACCACGGTGCGGCTGACCCCATGCTCGCGCACCAGGCTGTTCTCCGAGGGCAACTTGTCGCCTGGCTTGAAGGTGCCCAGCAAGATCTGTTGAGTCAAGCTGGAGACCAGGTCATGGGCACGGCTGTGGCCGCGTTTGTGGGCTTGTTCGGTGGCCATGTTGTGATCCGATTGTTGTTGTGCTTGTACGACAAGTTAATCGATATAAATATTTTTTGCCGATTTTTCCTGTGGTCAAGTCAGCGAGTAGTTTGTCTATTTTTGCAAGATCGACGCATATAGGCTTTGCGCTACCTTGTATTTTGTGATTTTACCGATGTTGTTGATCTTGTCGTACAACTTCGCTGCGCATATGCTCCTCCCCACTGCCATGTCAGACAACCTCGACCCGCACAAAAACAATTAGTGGGAGATCCGCAAGTGAACGATACCCTCGCTCCGTCTGCCCGGAATGAAGGCGACGCCCTGGCCAGCGCCGTGGCCAAGGTCAAGCGCCACGTCCTGCCGCTGTTCGTCATCATGTTCATCGTCAACTACCTGGACCGCGTCAACATCGGCTTCGTCCGCCCCCATCTGGAAAGCGACCTGGGCATCAGCGCCGCGGCCTATGGCTTTGGCGCCGGCCTGTTCTTCATTGGCTACGCGTTGTTCGAAGTGCCCTCGAACATGCTGCTGCAGAAGGTCGGCGCAAGGCTGTGGCTGACCCGCATCATGTTCACCTGGGGGGTGGTGGCCACGGCCATGGCCTTCGTGCAGAACGAAACCCAGTTCTACGTGCTGCGCTTTCTGCTGGGGGTTGCCGAAGCGGGCTTCTTCCCCGGGGTGATCTACTACTTCACCCGCTGGCTGCCGGCCGCCGAGCGTGGCAAGGCGATTGCCATCTTCCTCAGCGGCTCGGCATTGGCGTCGCTGATTTCCGGGCCGCTGGCCGGCGCGCTGATGCAGATCCAGGGCCTGGGCATGCATGGCTGGCAGTGGATGCTGTTCATCGAAGGCATGGCCTCGGTGACGCTGTGCTTCTTCGTGTTCTTCTGGCTCGACTCCAGGCCGCAGGACGCCAAGTGGCTGAGCCAGGCCGAGCAGGAAGCACTGGTGGCCGCCATCGATCGCGAGCAACTTGAGCGCGAAGCGGTCGGCGCGGTCAGGCCATCGGCCTGGAGCCTGCTCAAGGACCGCCAGATCCTGCTGTTCTGCCTGATCTACTTCTGCATCCAGCTGACCATCTACGCCGCGACCTTCTGGCTGCCGAGCATCATCAAGCGCATGGGTGACCTCAGCGACCTGCAGGTCGGCTTCTTCAACTCGATCCCGTGGCTGATCTCGATCCTGGCCATGTATGCCTTCGCCGCCGGCTCGGCGCGCTGGAAGTTCCAGCAGGCCTGGGTCGCAGGTGCGCTGGTGATCGCTGCCATCGGCATGTTCATGTCCACCACGGGTGGGCCGGTGTTCGCCTTTGTCGCGGTGTGCTTCGCGGCCATCGGTTTCAAGTCGGCGTCGTCACTGTTCTGGCCGATCCCGCAGGGCTACCTGGATGCCCGCATCGCCGCAGCGGTGATCGCGTTGATCAACTCGGTCGGCAACCTCGGCGGCTTCGTCGCCCCCACCACCTTCGGCCTGCTGGAGCAGCAGACCGGTTCGATCCAGGGCGGCCTGTACGGCCTGTCGGTGACCTCGGTGCTGGCGGCCATGGCCATCTTCTTCGTACGCACTCGCCCAAAGGGCGTCCCTTCCGATGACCTCAAGGCCCCTTCGGCCCTGGGTCAGAGCCATTGATGACTGCGAGACAACAACCATGAACATGCAGACCCTTCACACCAGCACCCCCGTGGTCACTGATCTGCGCGTGATCCCCGTCGCCGGGCACGACAGCATGCTGCTCAACCTCAGTGGTGCCCATGGCCCGTTCTTCACCCGCAACGTAGTGGTGCTGCGTGACAGCGCCGGCAATACCGGGTTGGGCGAGGTGCCCGGCGGCGAGAAGATTCGCCAGACACTGGAGGACGCCCGCAGTCTGGTGGTCGGCCAGCCGATCGGCCATTACCAGCGCGTGCTCAATGCCATGCGCCAGACCTTCGCCAACCGTGACTCGGCTGGTCGCGGCCTGCAGACCTTCGACCTGCGCATCACCGTGCATGCGGTGACGGCCATCGAGTCGGCGCTGCTCGACCTGCTCGGCCAGCACCTGAACGTGCCGATGGCGGCACTGCTGGGCGAGGGGCAGCAGCGCGAGGCGGTGAAGATGCTCGGTTACCTGTTCTACATCGGCGACCGCCAGCAGACCAACCTTGCTTACCGCAACGAAGCCGATGCCGAGGACGACTGGTTCCGCCTGCGCCACGAAAAGGCCCTGACCCCGGACGCGGTGGTGCGCCTGGCCGAGGCCGCCAAGGCGCGCTATGGCTTCAGCGACTTCAAGCTCAAGGGCGGGGTGTTGCGCGGCGAGGAGGAGATGGAAGCGGTAACGGCGCTGGCCGAACGTTTCCCCGAAGCCCGCATCACCCTCGACCCGAATGGTGCCTGGTCATTGAAGGAGGCCATTGCCCTGTGCCGCGACAAGCACGATGTGCTGGCCTACGCCGAAGACCCATGCGGTGCCGAGAACGGCTACTCGGGCCGTGAGGTGATGGCCGAGTTCCGCCGCGCCACCGGCCTGCCCACCGCCACCAACATGATCGCTACCGACTGGCGGCAGATGGGCCATGCGATCCAGTTGCAGTCGGTGGACATTCCGCTGGCCGACCCGCACTTCTGGACCTTGCAGGGTTCGGTACGGGTGGCGCAGATGTGCAACGACTGGGGGCTGACCTGGGGTTCGCATTCCAACAACCACTTCGATATCTCGCTGGCAATGTTCAGCCAGGTGGCGGCTGCGGCACCGGGGGAAATCACTGCGATCGACACCCACTGGATCTGGCAGGACGGCCAGCGCCTGACCCGCGAACCACTGCGCATCGTCGACGGGCATGTGCACGTGCCGGCGCGGCCGGGGCTTGGGGTGGAGCTGGATGAAGACCAGCTGGCCAAGGCGCATGAGTGCTACCGCAACATGGGGTTGGGCGCGCGGGATGACAGCGTGGCAATGCAGTTCCTGATTCCGGGGTGGAGCTTCGATAACAAGCGGCCTTGCCTGGTGCGTTGAGGCTGCTGGCCTCTTCGCGGGCTTGCCCGCTCCCACAGGTACGCCACAGGTTTGAGGGGGTGGAGTACCTGTGGGAGCGGGCGAGCCCGCGAAAGGGCCAGTACAGCCACAACACACCCAAATGAAAAACAAAAGCTCCAGACGGCCTGGTGACGGGATCGGGTATGCCATTCGCGACTTCTGACGTTAATGGGGATGCCTGTCGTGATCGAACAGTTCCGGGGCGTTCTGGTGTAATTTCCCACAGCCCTGCGGGGCTTAAATGAAGCCCGACCTGCACTGACACGTTGCTCTGTGACGCGTGCCAAATATCAACAACAGAGCGCGAGTAACGTGTCGACTTATTGATTTCAAAGGAGATATTTTCGCCTACACCTGCCCGTCCATCCTTGTGTCAGTAAAAAGAGAACAACATCAATGAACACCGTGGGATCTGATGGCAACCTTGCACAAGGTTTCAAGCCACGTCACGTAACGATGCTGTCCATCGCCGGCATCATCGGCGCCGGACTTTTCGTCGGCTCTGGCCACGCCATCGCGGCAGCCGGGCCAGCTACCATAATTTCCTATTTCGTGGCCGGGACCTTGGTGGTACTGGTCATGCGCATGCTCGGCGAAATGGCCGTGGCACACCCGGACACCGGATCGTTTTCCACCTACGCCGAGCAGGCCATCGGCCGCTGGGCCGGCTACACCATCGGTTGGCTGTACTGGTGGTTCTGGGTACTGGTAATCCCGATCGAAGCGCTGGCCGCCGGGCATGTGCTGAACGCCTGGTTCCCGCAGGTGGACAGCTGGATATTCGCCCTGGCTTCGGTGCTGCTGCTGGCTGGTACCAACCTGTTCAGCGTGGCCAAGTACGGTGAGTTCGAGTTCTGGTTCGCCATTCTCAAAGTCACGGCCATTCTCGGTTTCATCGGCCTGGGTTTCGCCGCACTGATGGGCTGGCTGCCCAACCGCGAGGTCAGTGGCCTGAGCAGCTTGATGGCCGAGCACGGCGGCTTCGCGCCGAAGGGCTGGTCGGCCGTGGTTGGTGCGTTCATCACCGTGATGTTCAGCTTCATCGGCACCGAAGCGGTGACCATCGCCGCGTCCGAATCGAGCGACCCGTCGCGCAACATCGCCAAGGCCACTCGCTCGGTGATCTGGCGCATCAGTACCTTCTACATCCTGTCGATCTTCGTGATCATTTCGGTGGTGCCGTGGAACGACCCGCAGCTGGCGGTGGTGGGCTCCTACCAGCGTGCGCTGGAGATCATGAACATCCCCAACGCGGCCTTCATGGTCGACCTGGTGGTGCTGGTGGCAGTGACCAGCTGCATGAACTCTTCAATCTACATTGCCTCGCGGATGATGTACTCGCTGGCCAAGCGCGGTGACGCACCGGCCATGCTCAACAAGACCTCCAAGGTCGGTGTGCCACGCGCTGCGGTATTCGGCAGCACGCTGATCGGCGCGGCCATTGCCATCCTCAATTACTTCGCGCCGAAGGGTGTGTTCGAGTTCCTGCTGGCCAGCTCCGGTGCTATTGCCTTGCTGGTGTACATGGTCATCGCGATTTCGCAGCTGCGCATGCGTCGTCGCCTGGAGCGGGAAAACACCGAGCTGAAGTTCCGCATGTGGCTGTTCCCGTACCTGACCTGGGCGGTGATCCTGTTCATTGGCGGGGCACTGGCGGTCATGATGTTCACGCCTGAACACCGGGCGGAAGTGAGCTCGACATTGGGCCTGGCGATCGTGATTTCCTTCCTGGGGATCGTGACCACGCGGGGCAATGCGCAACCTGTGGGGGTGCGTTCGATGGGGTGATTGAGTTCACCTGGCGGTAGGGCAAAGGGCACCAGTGGATGGGTGCCCTTTGTTTTTTCAGCCTTTCATCATCTTGATGTATCTGATTGCCGCTGGCGCTTTCTCGAAGCGCCGGTGGATCAGGCTAAGCCACGAGCTGGCCTGGCAGTCGACAATACGGCGGTAGTTCACCTGCGGCAGGCTGATGCGCTGCACCACCGATTCCGGCACCACTGCGATGCCTTGGCCGAGTGACACCAGGGTGATCACCGCCACCAGGCTGCCCGGCTGAGGGCCGAGCCTCGGGACGAAACCACCTTGTGCTGCCACTTCCAGCGTGCCGGAGATCTGTTCGGGCAGGATGAAGGTTTCATTGGCCAGGCGCGAGGCCGGGATCTGCGGCACTTCATTTATCCGTGAGCTGGCGGGCAGGGCGAGGACGAAACCTTCCTGGTGCAAGGCGATGGCTTCGAGTTCCTCGGGCAGCTCCATCGGCGAGCGCACATAGGCAAGGTCAAGCAGGCCGTCGCGGACCATACCGGGCAGTTCGGCCATGGGCAGTTCGCGAATGTTCAGACGTACGCCGGGGCAGGTTTCGCTGTAGCGGCCGACTTGCTGCTGGAGCATGCCCGAGTACGCGGCCGAAGCCACATAGCCCAGTTCGATGCGCCCGCTTTCGCCTCGGGCGGCCCGTTGCGCGCCCAGTTGTGCAGCATCGAACTGGCGCACGGCATGTTCGGCCTCGATCAAAAGCGCCTGGCCCGCTGCGGTGAGGTTGACCTCGCGCTGGTTGCGCTCGAACAGGCGCACGCCCAGTTCGCGCTCCATGTCCTGGATCTGCCGGCTGAGCGTGGGCGGGGCGATGCCCAGCTGTTCGGCGGCACGGGTGAAATGACCGTGGCGGGCGACGCAGAGGAAGTAGCGGAAATGGCGGATTTCCATGGGTGTTACCTGCAGGGTAATGACGCGAGCCGCCGTGGCTAACAAGCCTGGGGGCTGGTGGCGTTATGGTGAGGCCAACACTACAAGGCTGGTGGCTTGGCGGCAAAGGCTGCCTGGGAATTGCAGGGGACCGCTTTGCAGTCCATCGCAGGTACAGGTATTGCGCAATCCTCGAAGGCGGTGCGGTCCCTGTAGGAGCTGGCTTGCCTGCGATGGGCTGCAGGGCAGCCCCGGCGATTTGACCAACCAGCCCTGCATCCGGAGCCTCACCATGCCCTCTGCGCGTTTCACCCTGCTCACCGCCTCCCTGGTCTGTGCCCTGATCATCCTCGACACCAACATCGTCGCGGTCAGCCTGCCCAGCATCGCCCGCGACCTGTCCGGCTCGTTTGCCGACATCGAATGGGTGGTCAGCGCCTACCTGCTGGCCTTTGCCGCCTGCCTGCTGCCCGCTGGCAGCCTGGCCGACCGCTTTGGCCGTCGCCGCATGCTGCTGCTCGGCCTGGCCCTGTTCGGCCTCGCCTCGCTGGCCTGTGGCGCGGCGCCCAACCTGCTGGTCCTCGACCTGGCCAGGGCAGCCAAGGGCGTTGGCGCAGCATTGCTGCTGACCTCGGCCCTGGCCGCGATCGGCAATCGCTTCCACCAACCCCAGGAACGCATGCGTGCCTGGGCCTTCTGGGGCGCCTGCATGGGCGCCACCATCACCTTTGCGCCGCTGCTGGGCGGGTTGATCGCCAGCACCCTTGGCTGGCGCTGGATCTTCTACATCAACCTGCCGTTGGTGGCAGTGCTCGCAGTGATGGTGCTGCGCAGTGTCGAAGAGTCCCGTGACAGCGCTGCGGCCCGGCTCGACCCATGGGGCAGCCTGACTTTCGCCGGCAGCCTGGGTTACCTGATCTGGGCAATGATCGATGCCAACCAGGTGGGCTGGGGCAGTGCGCAAACCCTGGGACGGCTGGTGATCAGCGCCTTCCTGTTCGGCCTGTTCGTCATGGTCGAGCGCAGCCAGGAACGGCCGATGATCGACCTGCGGCTGATGCGCAGCGGGCGCTTCGTTGGCGCCTTGCTGGGGATGTTTGCCTATGCTGCCTGCGCCCAGGTGATGATGACCCTGCTACCGCTTTACTTGCAGAACGGCCTGCAGCTGTCGGCCCTGGCCGCAGGGGCGGGCATGCTGCCGTTTGCCGTGGCCATGCTGCTGACGCCACGCCTGGGCATGCGTCTGGCTGCACACTTGAGCCCGGCGCAGGTGTTCGCGCTAGGCCTGGTATTGGTCGGGGCGGGTAACCTGCTGTGTGCCTGGGCCACGCAGCAGGGCGGTTACGGTGCATTCGCCCTGGCCAGCCTGGTGCTGGGTGCTGGCGCCGGGCTGCTGAATGGCGATACGCAGAAGAACATCATGGCTTGCGTGCCGCGTGAGCGTACCGGCATGGCTTCGGGGTTGAGTACAGCCACGCGGTTCGGGGCGATCGTGCTGGCCATCGGTGGGTTGGGTGGTGTGCTGGCTGCACGTAGTGGGCAGTTGCTGTATGAGGCCATGGCTGCCGTGGCGCCTGGGCAATCGGGCCAGGTTGCGGCGATGGCTACCCGGGTTGCCGCGGGTGATTTGCAGGCGGCGTTGGCGTTGCTTGAGCCCGGGTTGCGGGAAACGGTGGCACCCTTGGCCCGCCAGGCGTTCATCGGGGGCTTCGATGCCGTGTTGCAGGTCGCCGGTGTGGCGGCGCTGCTGTTTGCGGTGCTGGTCGGCGTGTTGCTGAGCCGGCCGCTGCCGGCCATGCCGGAAGTGTTGCTGGCTGAGAGGCAGTCATGAAGCGGGCGGTGGGGCATCACGACACAGCGACTGGGGCATCAAGCCCCTCGACGCGGCATTCGACAATCAGTCATTCAACAGCCATGGCTTCAGTTCCTTGAGGTTGCTCACCACCAGTTGCTGCGCCTCGGGGAGTACTGCCAGGTTGCGGTGGTCGATCAGGTAACGCTGCAACACGTACTTCACCAGTGCCCTGCGGCTGGGCACCACCAGTTGCCCCTGCGTCATGCCGAAGTCGGTTTCGATGATTGCCTTCTGCGCCGCGTTCAATCGCCCGTCAGGTTCGAAGATGATCGGCACCTCGACATTCCAGTCTTCGTCCTGCTCGCGTGTGTTCGGCGATTGGTCGAGCAAGTCTGGTTGCCCACGCAGGCGGCTGAGGACGAAGTCGCGATACTGGCCGTTCTTTTCGCAGTAAGCCCTCACGTGCCAGCGCATGCCGGTGTAGACCAGCGTGTGCGGGGCGATGAGGCGCACTTCCACGTTGGGGGTATTGAAGGACACGTATTCGGTTTCCAGGCGCAGGCCTTCACGGCAGGCCTTGAGCAAGGGACGCAGGACTTCTGGTCGGATGGGTCGGTCCGGCACTTCCAGCACCCGGGTATGCGCGTAGGCCAGTGCCAGCCCGTCGATGTGCGGGGCCCGCTCATTGTTCTGATAAAGCAGGTGCAGGTAGGCGCTGGCGCTGTCGTCGATGAACAGCGGCTTGAACTGCTTGCTCGGTACATAGCCCTTTAGCTGCTTGTCATATGTCAAGTTCTTGGGCGCATGTTCGGTGATGTAGGTATTGATGTCCTTCGACGCCTGCTGGCGGCTGATGCCAAAGCTCTGTATCAGGTGGCCCGTGGTCAGCCGGCCTTCCCACCAGGCAACGGTCTCGATCAAGCGATAACGAAGTGCCAGGTCCCAGCGTACCTGCTCGATGGATTGCTTGCGTTTCATACCCTCTCCATGTGCGCGATTACTTTACCTGTATAAGTCTACATTCTAGACCTGTCGTTTAACATTACATATCGTGTCGCTGTCTTTGAAACGAATTGAAGTCAGCAAAGGAAAGTGGACATGACTATGTCTGAAGCGGTTTCGACAGGGGCGTTGGTGTTGATTGGGGTAATCCTGGCGGTGCTCCTGATGCAGTACATGAAGTTGCGTGAGCTCTGGCAGCTGGCCCTGGCATGCCGTCACAATGCACGATGGGCACGGATTAGGGAGATGGAAAACCGTGAGCTGCGTTCGGCGCGGCGTGCCGACCAGGCGCACATCGCGCAGTTGCAGCGCAAGTTGGTGTTGTTGCAGAGCCTAGTCGCTGCAGAAAAAGGGTAGGGACCTTATCAACAGGCTTGGATGAGTCAAAGGATCATATTTTCAATTCTATGGTAGGGGGTGATGGCATTTTGCCTTGCCATAGGGTATTTCTTAGTCTCCCGCAACATTTCAGCCAAGGATGCATATGGACAACGTTGAGATCAATCGAGTCAAGACTGAAGCTTCTCGCCAGGTTAAAAACATTCTGGATCAGCTTGAGAATGACTATCCAGGGATTACGGAAGGGCTTGCAGCGGCACTGGGCTCGTCAGCGGGTGCTGCAGGTTCACTGGGTGCCTTGTATTTGCTTGGATATACAGGCCTTTCTGCGGCAGGCATCAGCTCCGGCCTTGCTACTGCAGGTGCCTTGGTGGGCGGTGGGATGGTAGCGGGTATCGGTGTGTTGGCAGCCCCCATTGCCCTGCTGGGTGTGGGTGGTTATGCGCTGATGAAAAAACGTAAAAACGCGAAGCTTGCGGCGTCTTTGGGCGAGGCTATCGCGAAGCTCTATAACATTCAGGAGCGCTTGCTGAGTAACGCCGAGACATTCAAGGCTGAAATTGCCATGATCAAGCAAACCATCGAAATGCTTACTCGGAAGAAACCGTCGTGAGTAATGAGCTTTATCAGGATGAATTGAGCGCTCTTGCCTTGTTGAATCAGCGCTCGCAGGCGATTGAAACGTCACATGCAGAGATTGCCACCGATATACAGCTCCTCCAGGCACAATTGTTGGCACTTGCCGGTACGTTGGATACCACGACTGATAGTTTGAACACTGTCGTGACCGAAATACCCCTCACTGTTATAGCTTCCAGTGAGCCGGTCACACTGGATGATATCTATGCGCAAGCGCGTCAGAACCATCCGGATGCCAGGCTCAAGGACGTTCTGGACGAAAGCGATTTTGATGCTATCGACGCAAGACTCACCGCTCGCTTAGGCGCATTCAATGCGAAGTACAACCTCGATGAGTGGGACTATGCGATAGCGGGTTGCAGCGGGTTATTAGCGGGAGTGCTCGATCTGCTTTTTGTGCGGCCTCCGCCTAAACCTGGAACGAAATGGGATACGCCGGTAGACGGTACCTTCAACAAATGGGTACAAGACACTTTGAACGCTTGGCTACCTCCAGAGCTTTCCAAAAAGTTAGGTGAGAAATACAAGATCGGCGCTCCGGACAGCTCTGTCTGGACTGATCTTATTGGTGCCCCGGATAAGGTCCTCAACCCGATCAACCATCGACTTCGTTCGTTGGCTCATGACCCCGTTCTCGGTTTTTTCTACGGGGTGTATGACATGATTCATGGAACTTGCACCGTGGTGGTCAACGGCGAGGTACGCCAGATCCCGAGCACGAAGGGGCCGATTGAGGGAGGCCTGTTCCAGCTGCTGGGAAGAATGTTTGGCCATCTGCTTTCCGATGTAAATGCCCCTTCAGCCAAGGGGAACCGAGGGATGGGCTTACCGGCCCCCTTCATGGGGCTGCTGCGGATGTTCGAGAACGTGAACATCAACGGCGAATCCTTCGGCAAGCAGATCGAGTGGATGTACGTGAAAGGCTACGATTTCAGACAGTTCCTTGTGACGAGCATCCCGGCTGCGATCATGGAAGTCATCATGAGGGTGTTCTACGTAGTCAAACAGGTTGCGGTCAACGGGGCCACTATTGCAGATGCATTATTGGACACGCTGCCCGGAAGAATGAACCCGCGCTTTCGCATCATGTTAGCGCTTGCCTACGGTGCCAGCAGCGCGGTGAATGCCGGGCGGATGTACGCCACGCAAAATCTTTTAAACCTGAACTATGCGGCGTGGATGGGGCTTTTCTGGAATGGCGCTCACGCTATCAAATGGACCTTGTATGGTCGGCATATGAAGTTCTGGAGTGAAGTCGAGCTTGCGGAGATTGATGAGTTGCTGGATTACACGCAAAAGCTGAATGGTTTGGCTGAGCGTGCCGCCAAGCTCTAGGGCGACGGGTATCCCAAGGACGGCGCTTCTATCAAACAAAAGTAACCACAGTTCTTACCAAAGAAAAACAGGTGCGCGGGGTCAATGGCGGCGAAGTGTTCGCTCTTTTATACGATGTAGTCACAGCAAGCTGTGCCGACAGGTACTAATGCCGATGTCATTTGGACACTCTCTCATTCGGGAGCAAAGCTGCACACCAGTGCAGACTAAGACCTCTTTCCCGCTAGTTGGGAACCATAGCAAAGCAATCGGCGGCTGACCTATCCGGATCAGTCACCGAATCCACATAACGCACTGTTCGGCGGATAATTTGTGCGGTTTCATCCGCGAACACCGGCGCAGCCGGTGCCATGTACCGCGTTGGATTATTCGCGAGTAAAACCGCAGGGTAATGAGCGAACCCGTCTGTGAACTGGGTGCTCTGCAGCTGCGCTGGCTGAAGTGAGATGGCTAGCGCATCATGCCCAGCTCCGCATCATCCAGCAGCGCCTTGCCCAAAGCGCAAAGGTAATGCGCGGCCCAGATCAGTTTTGGCTTGTCTTCCATCAAACCGTCGATGGTCAGGTCCCGCGCATAGCCCATCAGTTCCGAAGCTTGCTCGCGGGCGTTCTGGCAGGGAATGCCGGATTCGATGCGGAACAGTGGGTGAGTCTGGTTTTCACCTTGGTAGAAGATGGTTTTACCGACTGTGCATTTGGTGTCTTCGATGTCCATTGATCGATCTCCCTGGTAGTGATTCAGTGCACGGCTTGCGGGCCCGCTGGCTTGTGTATGTGTGCCAGCGCTGACTCTAGAAGTTTGCGCAGAGCTTCAAGCTCTTGCGTTGACGCCATGATCAACAATGACGCAGGCGATCGCGGCTGCATCAGCATTGCCTGCCGGGCTACGGCTTCGGCACAGAGTGCGTAGTCCGAGGCCAACATGATGGTGTCTTCCAAGGAAAGGGGAAGGTGGGGTGGATCGGGGACTATTTTCAGCATTTTTGGTCCTCAGTGGAGCGACCAGCGCTTGCTGTCAAACAAGTGGTGGCAGCCGTGTGTGGGTTGACAGACCGGTGAAGACCAAACCGGCGCACACGAGGTGCCCCACACACAGCCGCCATAGGCAAAACCGTGTGCTTGGTCGTCATCAGCCTGTCAAAGCTGGTCGTTGATGTACAACGACCCGACGAGACTAAAACTCTGAAAAAACGACCGCAACGGAAAACAGGCGCTGGGAGTATCTTTGGGAAACGTCCTACGCGGAAGGGGTTAAATCTGATTTTCCGGGCTCGCTCAACTCAAAAAACCAGGCACAAAAAAAGACGCCCGAGGGCGTCTTCTTCTTTGGAATTTGGTGGAGCCGGGGGGATTAAATATTTGTATCTAAGTTACTGTTTTAAAATGCATTTTTGTTTGTATTCTGCGTAAGTGCCCCCATAAGTGCCCCCGCGCACATATTTTCGATGAACGGCTATTTGAGGAGTTGAACTGGCGTCCTGAATTATCGTTCTGCGACAAGGCGGAGCTAGCCAGTCACCGGCGGGCATTAGATGGTGTCGGTCGTGCACAGCATGGTATCGGTTATCTGGCGACCAGGGTTTGATCCTAGCCCAGGCCGGGGCGCTGGGTAGCTCGGGCCACGCAATTGGGTTTTTTCCGCGGTCGCGCACCATGGGCTCATCTAGGACGTCTGAGCTGAGGTGCGGTATGAAACACTCGATGGTTACCTGTCAAAACTGTGGCAAAGCGATGGTTCCGAGAGCGACATATAGCCGTGGCTTCTGGGGCTATTCGCCTTCGTCGAATCACTGTCCCTTTTGCCTGAGTGAGAATTGGCATGGCGGAAATCCGGGGTTAGGGACTCGGCTATTTGCGTTAATTGGCCTGGCTCTAGGTGTTCTGGCCTGTGTGTTGATGGGAGCGTTTCTGTTCAAAGTGCAGTGGTGGCTGGGCGTTGAAGGACAATGGCCTCTATTGAGCCTAACCACATGCGCAGTGTCAGTTATCGCGGGGTATCGATTTTACAACTGGTTTGTAGATTTCTGACTAAGCTTTGTACGAAAAGTATTGCCGCATGCAACGTAGGCTGCAGGCCAAGGTGACCATGGCTGCAAAGCTCTTGGCCAGCTTGTCATAGCGAGTGCCGATCCTGCGATTTTCTTTCAGCCAGCCAAACATCCGCTCAATGATGTTCCGTTGCCGGTATTTGGGCCGGTCAAACAGTCGGGGCAAGCCAGGTCGAGGTTTGCGCGGCATAGCGCGCAATGGGATTACCGGCTGCATTCGGTAACGGTCGCAGTACTGGCGCAGGTGCTCGGCATCGTATCCCTTGTCAGCCAGCAACCACCGGCTACGTTTACGCGGTCGTCCTGGCTTGCCAGCAATTCTTACAGCATCCAGCAGCGGCTGAGCGTGGGAGACATCACTGGCTTGTCCTGGTGAAAGCCTGAAATGCAATGGCACGCCATTGGCATCGCACACCATGTGAATCTTGGTGGTCAGACCGCCTCGACTGCGCCCGAAGGCATGGTCTAACGGTTCTTCAGGCCCCCCTTTTTCCCGGCGCCTGAAGAGGCTCGGGTTGCTCGTACTGCGGTGGAGTCGATCATCCAGGTGTCCAAGTCGATCAGTCCTTCCCGGTTCAGCCGAATATGCAGACGCTCCAGTACTCGCTCGAATGTGCCGTCGTCGCGCCAGTCACGAAAACGCTGATACACCGTTGACCAAGGCCCAAAGCGTTCAGGCAGGTCGCGCCAGGGAGCGCCCGAGCACAGGATCCACAGAATTCCGTGGAGAACCTGACGATCCTCGTTGCGAGGACGGCCCATTTTCTGTTCTGGAGAAACCAAATCCTTGATCAGCTCCCATGACGCATCAGAAAGTTCGTAACGCCTTGCCATACGGGCCTCCAACCGGTCATGGCGGCAATTTTAGCCACAACGACTTTTCGTACAAAACCTAATTCGCACTGGCAGGGGGACTTCAACCGAAGTCACCAGTGTCAGATAATGGTTGCAGCTGAGAACCATGGCTTAGCGTACAAACATCTCAGTGCTCTGTGATTTCCCTTTATTTCGCATGACCCGTTACTCACGCCTTATGGCATAATGCCATTATTGCTCATGGAGACTCATCTTGCGCTCGAACCTGCCTGTCACAACCGTTGAACAAATATTTCCAGTCCAGCAGCGATTGATCTCTGCTACGGATACGAATGGGAATATTTCCTATGTGAATGATGAGTTTATGAGAATAAGTGGCTATTCTCGTGAAGAGTTGTTGGGCAGTCCGCACAATTTGGTTCGTCATCTCGACATGCCTCCAGCTGTTTTCGGGCTGATGTGGGGCTATCTGAAGGCTGGCAAAAGCTGGATGGGTATCATCAAGAATCGCTGCAAGAATGGTGACTTCTATTGGGTCAGTGCGTATGTGACACCTATTTTCGAAGATGGCCGCTTAACAGGCTACGAGTCCGTTAGAGTCAAGCCGACTCGGGAGCAAATTGATCGCGGACAAAAGCTGTATGACCGGTTGCGTGCAGGTAAAAATTCCATTCCCCAAAATCGTCATTATGCGGCATTCATGAGGAGGATGGTCTTACCTGCAACTGCGGCTGCGTTGGCAATAGGTGCGGCTAGCGTGCTGCCAAGCCTGGCAGCACAAGCGGTAACTGCCGTGCTCTTTCTCGTTACAGGATGGTGGTCCTATACGCGGCTGGAACATCAGTTGAGTCATATCATGAAATGCGCCCCTGACGCTTTTTCAGATCCGATTAGCGCCATCACTTACAGCGATACGTATGGCCCTTCAGCGCAGTTGGAAATGATATTGATTAGTGAGGATGCACGCCTTAAAACCGCACTGACTCGGCTAAGCGATCTGGCCAGCCAAGTGGCTGAAGCCGCTGCGCATTCCTCCTTACTCTCGAACCAAACTGAAAATGCCTTGCTGGAGCAGCGAGCGGAAACGGACATGACGGCAGCCGCCATGACGGAGATGGCGGCCTCAATCAACGAAGTGGCAGGGCATGTTCAAAAAACCGCCATGGAAGCGCAAGCAGCAAATGAACTGGCTGAACAAGGTGATAAAGTCGCCGGTACTTCCCGTGAGGCCATTCAGTTGCTGGCCAGTACCGTCACGAATATCAGCACTGCTGTGGATTACCTTGCCAATGAAACCCAGCAAATTATGGCTGCTGCGGGGGTGATTCAAGCCATTGCTGATCAAACCAACCTACTCGCTCTCAACGCTGCAATTGAAGCGGCTAGGGCTGGTGAGCAGGGTCGTGGTTTTGCGGTAGTAGCTGATGAAGTCCGGGCCTTGGCCGCTAAAACCCGCGTATCGACTCAACAAATTCAAAGCGTCATTGAAACCCTTAAAAAAGGCGCAGATGAGGCTGTGAGCATTGCCAAACTCGGTATTCGCGAGGCCGACCACGGTGTACAGCAAGTTATAGAGGCGCAGTGTGCTCTCCAAGGCATTCGCGATGCTGTTGAACGGATCAGTGGTATGAGCCAGCAAATGGCAGCCGCTTCAGAAGAGCAGGCTAGTGTCGCTGAAGATATTGCTCGGCAGATTAATAACGTAGCGGGAACGGTTGAGAGAACAGCGAAGAATGCTAACTCCGCCGTGATTCGTGGCCGCGAACTTGAAAGTACATCCCGTGGTTTAAGCTCGTTGGTTGAACGGTTCAACAGGTAGTGACCTTATGACTATTTTGGTGAATTAGGTTTATATATGAGTGCAAGATACCGTGCAGCGGTGGATGCGGCAGCTATTTTCTCGGAAACCGATAAATCCGGAATAATCACCTATGTCAATGAACAGTTCTGTGATATTTCTGGCTATAGCGCACAGGAGTTGATTGGGCAAAACCACCGCATACTAAACTCAGGGCAGCATCCCCCTGAGTTCTTTATTGATATGTGGAAAAAAGTTTCACGTGGGCAGGTATGGAAAGGTGAAATTTGCAACCGTAAAAAGGATGGCAGCCTGTATTGGGTAGAGAGCACCATTGTACCCATGTACGATGATGCCAGCCAGCGGGTGCAGAAATACGTTTCCATTCGTTTCGATGTGACCGAAAAGCGGAAGTTTCTGGAAACCTTGCAATGGCAGGCTGAGCACGACGAGCTGACGGGTCTTCCAAATCGTTTTTTGCTGTCCAAAGCGCTTGATCAGGCTATTGTCAAAGCAAAGAGCCAGCCCAGCACGGTTGCCGTGGGCGTGCTTGATCTCGATGGGTTTAAGCAGATTAACGACCGCTATGGCCACGAGATAGGTGATCGTCTGTTAGTGGCGGTGGCTGATCGCCTGAAACATAGTATGCGTATCGAAGATACCGTAGCCCGTTTGGGAGGCGATGAGTTCGTGCTGATTTTGGGTGTGCTGGATCCCAAGGTGTTGGAAAGCGCCCTGCAGAGGCTTTTAGCTGCCCTTTCCGCCGTCTACATCATCGATGGCATAGGCATTAATATTTCCGCCAGTATCGGTGTGACGCTCTATCCAAACGATAATGAGAATGCCGATACACTGCTACGTCATGCCGATCAGGCTATGTATAAGGCCAAACAAAGTGGCCGTTACTGTTTCCATTTGTTTGATGTATCAAAAGATAAGATGGATAAATCAGCTTTTGATACCGTAATACGGGTTCGCCAAGCGTTACATGATGGTGAGTTATGCTTGCATTATCAACCAAAAATAAGTTTGAGCAGTGGGGCAGTGATTGGTTTTGAAGCACTATTGCGTTGGCAGCATCCGCAAGATGGACTTATATTACCGCAGTATTTTATACCGTTGATTGAGCAGAGCGATCTGATCGTGGAGATCGGCGAGTGGGTCATAGATCAGGCGCTCAGTCAAATAGAACAATGGGCGGACTTGGGTCATTCGTGGTCTGTGAGTGTAAACATTGCAGCAATACATTTCAAAAAAGAAAACTTTGTAAAGTCCCTAAAGTTTTTGCTGGACAGCCACCCTAATGTTTTGCCGCAGATGTTGGATATTGAGATTACCGAATCAGTGGTGATAGAACACTTATCACATGTCACTCAGTGCCTCATTGCTTGCCAGGATCTGGGTGTGACATTTTCGTTGGACGACTTTGGAACCGGGTATTCATCGCTGAGCTACCTTAAACAACTGCCCACGCAGTCAATCAAGATAGACAAATCTTTTATACGCGACATACTCATCGATAAAGACAGCTTGGGGCTGACTAAGGCGATCATCGGCCTAGCGAAATCGTTTAACCGCGAGGTTATTGCTGAAGGGGTGGAAACGGTTGAGCACGAAGTGTTGCTGATGAACCTAGGTTGTGATGTAGCGCAAGGCTATGGTATTGCGAAACCCATGCCGGTAGAAAAAGTGCCATCTTGGGTGGCGAAGTTTGTCCCTGCTCATTTATCTAGAGGGGGTAATAGATAAACCGCACCGTCCACGAACTGATTGCGTCGTCGCAACCTAGTGGATTGAGCGGTTAATTCATTTATCCACCGGTAACGATATACTGTGCGTCCAATGCCATGGATTGGTTATGCGCATGCCTCGACCGACTTTCCCCATTTGCTCGAAATATATTTTTTATGATACACTATCCCAGCTGTTTTTTCTGGAACAATGAAATAATTAATATTATCATAAACAACAAATCGATAATAATAAAGGGGATCATATATGTCGGATCAAGAGTTAATACTAGAGCAACTCCGTAACGTGAATTATGATAAGTTAAGCAAACAAGATATCGTAACAATGCTAGATGCAGGGGAACAGACTCTAGAAAATATGGCAGCATCAAGAAAAACTGCCATTGATATAATAGCAGAGGCAATGAACCAAACAAAGAATACGCTTGAGGCACTTGATTATTCTGGAAAGGTAGAAGCTGAAATCAGGAAAAATCTCAGCATACTGAGAGAGCTACTGATGACTGGCGATCTATAGCCCCCTAGACTGGGCGAATTAGATTATGGGCTTTGTTGCATGAGGGGCCTGCAGTTGACAGCGCACCTCCTCCTGGATCAGAAGTGTCAGGCTCTGTGGCATCCCCGGCAGCAAACAGTTCCCAGAAAGCAATTCCGAGCCAGGCAGAGCCAGCTATTACGCCAGCAGTGATAGGTGTTGAGATGCCCGTCATTTCCGGCTGGTACACGTTCTGCCCTACCGCGGCTGACCAAGGTAGCCCAAAACTTCTGGATCTCCTTTATGACGTGCGAGCGAATGCCGGCAAAGTGGCCTTCTTCGACATACAGGTGGACATCGACTGCGTGTTGGGTAGGCAGCCGGACTATGATGCTGCGTTCAGTAGGCTCGAGGACGCGGACGAGGTAATTCACCTCTTGCGCGTGTCCCTAGTAATGGACGGCGATCCTGTCACGCCCCGGCAATGGATTAGCGGCAAGCGCGATCCCTCCGTTCTGCGTACCATGTATAGCGACAATGGTTCCGCGATAGCGATACACAATGGGAACGACAGTCGTAATCCCCTGTCACGTTTCCAGCCCCATGTTGAGGGAAGCAACGACATCCTCTTCGGGCCCTATGCGATAAAGGAAAGCTCCGACGACGATGCCATCACGTTCGATCTGAACGCTTCGTTTCTTGACAGTGCCGCTCTGCAGCAGGCGACCATTATCGCGGAAGAACTCCGTGCTACCCGTGCGCTGCCTACGACTTTGCATTCGCCAGTCGGGAAAGGCGGGTCATAACCGTTTTTGTTTTGCGCAACTGCCATTCTGCTTGTGGTTGGGAATGTTTGCGAACCAACACCGCAATGTTCGAAGCGCGAGCGGTAAAGATCCGGCTTGGGGCGGAAGCCGTCGATCAGAAGGATCAGCTCTTGGCCATTGCCTGCTTATCGTCACTTTGGCATTCGTTGATTCTGTTCAATCTCGAGCCAGGGCATCCGTCGTCGTCTGTTGTGCATCCTTTGCACGTAATGTTGCTGTACGTCTGCAATGTCGTCATCTGCCGCCCATCTAACGCGCGGCAGAGCGGCAGCGGTGCATTGCCAACTCCGCTTCCGTAAATTTCTGACGGTAAAATCGCCTGAAAGCGAATTTTTGATACCGGATGAGATGCCACCATTTGGGCTCTAGAAGCAGTTGGAGCCTTGGCCATGAGCAAAGAACCGCAAGCGATAGTCGCCTTGCTGGATCAGCAATATGAGCAGTTGTTGGTGGACGCGAGACGCCTGGTAACAAGCTATGTGGATGCGTCCATGAAGCTGTACAAAAAGACTGGGGCCAGATCTGTTGTAGCTGCCGTGTCAATCAAGCAAACGAGCCCGAATGCGTACTCGATCTACTGGTGCAAACTGGTGCCACTGCATGGGCAAAAAAACAAATTCGCGCCCCTTACTATTGCCAAGGGCAATGGCAAACACAAATACCCGGCTTCCTCGTTCGAGTTTGTTAAATACCCTTACCGCCGCCTGGTTTTGCAGGTTGAGGAGCGTCTTGCTGAGATTCGTAGCATTGCCAGCGAGAATCGTCAGCTGCGTCGGACGTTGGTCGCTTATGAAAAGAAACTGTCTAGATACCAAGCGCTTGATCATGGCGGTCTCTATTCGGGAGAGTAGAGGCTGAGTGCCTATAAGCAGTGCCGAACGGATCTGAACCGATTTTAGCGTCCGAAAGCCCCGTGCAGCATGGTCTGACGGGGCTTTCTTGTATCAGCAGTGAATTCCTGTGCGACATGTTGCAGCGCTTGAGTAGGTTACGGGCTATAAGCAGTGTAGTGCGCTAAATCTACTCGCTGCCAGCCAGCAGGCCAGTGCATGCGGGGTTCACAGGCTATATTTGCTATTAGCAGTGATGCGTACGTCTAAGGCTGCTGGCCAACTGCGATCTGTATTAGCAGTGAGAGGCTTCACTTTCATAAAATAAACATTGGTAGGTGCCGGTCTAGCTGGTACCTGTGTCGCGCAGCGGATGGCGGCGGTGATGCGCTACCCTTCACTGCATCGCTGCTGTTCGAATGCAATGCGGTTCATTACGCAGATGGGGATGGGGTAGCCCTGGATGTGGGTCGTGAGAGCCTCGCTGCCGGCGATCACCATGATGCAGGAGAGGCCTCTGCGGAAGCGCATTCCTCGTCCCGAGTAATTGCGCGGGATGATCTCCCATGATTCGTCGTCGTAGTAAAAACCAACGATTTCTGACCAGTGCGATTGGACGCCCGCGCCCATGATGCCTACTGGTGTCAGGCAGAAAATTTCTACCTGGGTTTCCTGCCCAAGAGGTACGGCGTAAACCCGACCGTTTGGTGCAATGGGTGGGAAGTACTGCCCGTTACCGAGGTGGCGAAATTCCATGGTGGTGCTCCGGATAGATGAGGTCGCTAGACACTCTCCGGTAGTTTTAGGAAAACCCAAGATCAGATGGTGCCTGCGAGTCGGCGCACGGGTTATGGCGTACCGGGCAAGCTAATTCGCCACATCGAGAAGCGAGCATGCCGTTGATCTAAGCGCTTCGGCGCTCCGGTCATTTTCGCATTGACGCGGCAACTGACTACCCAGCCAAGGTCATCGCTGATCTCATGGACTTGGGTGGCAAATATTGCGTATCGCAGTAGTGATGCCTTGCAGGTGGATTCGGGTACTCACAAGATCTCCGGCGGTCATGGCTTTTCTAAGCTCGGAAACGGTGTGCTGGGCGCGGCTTGGCACGTAATCCCAAGTTGCGACGGTATGAGGTAGGCCCGCCTCAGTGACCTGAACCTTTTCGCGTAGGGTGTAGTGATTGGATCGGCCGGATTTTGTTTTCGTGATGAGGCCGGCCGTTTCGAGAACCCCCAATGCCCGTTTGACCTGTGCCAGGCTGACGCCAGACTGCTCAGAGATCCGCTCGATGCCCGGATGCGCCATGCCGGAGTAGTAATTGGCGTGTGCCTTAATGACTGCATAAACCGTAAACGCGTAGGGCCCAATTCGGGCAACATCGCCTTGATCAATCATTGCCCTGAAAACATGGAACCACTGGGTCTGCGCGCGCAGTGGGGCTGATACATTAGTCATTGTTATGTCCCCCGCGGAGCTGTACGCGCGGTCGACTCAGGATCCAGGCAGATATCTCCGTGCTGAGCCAGCCAACCGATCTGCTGCTGCCTAGATCATATGGAGCAGGGAATTTTCCTGCGGCTATGTCGCGATAGATCGTGGATCTTTTTTTCCCGACAACGAGCTCAACCTCGGGCAGACGAAGGAAGCGCGGCTCCTCCGGGCTGGGGGCAATAGTTTGTGCTGACATTTGATTGGTGCTCAGGCGGTGGCGTTGCAGCAGCCCTCAAGTGCTGCAATACGCATATGTGTTGGGAGTGGCGCTCGGACTTTCCTACTGCAAAGCAGAGGCGTTTGTCGGGCCTCGTGTTACGGGCCTCCGAGGTTCATTGCCGGCGGCAGCTGTGCTCATGACAGCTGAAGCTGTGTCTTTGGCGTGGGGGAGAGGAAAGACCCAGCTGGTACGGGATAGAGGCCCGTACGTTTTTTAAGCAGCCTTGATGCTGACGAGCAGGCGAAAAAGGCCTTGCGAGATGCTGGCGATACCCCGATGAGGTAGCCAGAAAGTCCATTTGCTAACAACAGATGGACTTCGGATTCTTAACGCCGTAACCGGGGCAGCGTGACGATCCCATTGCGTCCTATGAACGCCCTAGAGATGCATGATTTTTACCAACCGGGAGTCTGTATTGCAAGCCCAAGCAGTGAGCTCAAGCCTTGATTGCATCTAGGTAATCTGACCAGCGCTGCATCATATCGCGGCGCTCAGGCAGAAATGATGTTCGGTCGTATGCGCGCCCCAGTGGATTTTTTACCGTGTGTGCAAGCTGATGCTCCAAGAGATCGGGGCGAAACCCCAACACCTCAGCACCTATGGTTCTCGCGGTCGCACGAAAGCCGTGCCCAGTCATTTCGTCGCCGCTGATGTCCATGCGGCGTAACGCGCTGAGTACGGCATTGTTGGACATCGGTCGGTCGCCTCCTCGTGCCGAGGGGAAGGCGTACCGATGTCTGCCGGTGAGTGGTTTCAGCTCGCGTAGAACCGCGATTGCTTGCTGGCTTAGGGGAACCAAGTGATCCGGGCGATCCTGTTTGGTGGCAGTGAGCCCTTTCATCTTGTGGCCGGGAATCAGCCATTCGCCAGCATCCAGATTGACCTCCGACCACTCCATGTGGCGCAGGTCTCCGGGTCGGCAGAACAGCAACGGAGCCAGTTTTAACGCACAACAAAGCCGGGGCAGGACGAGGCTGGCTACTACTGGCCTGGAGTGCTCGATCACTTTTTTGAGGTGGCGTTTGAGTGGGCCGAGCATTTGAAGCAGAAGTTCAATGGCAAGGCATGGTCGGGGTACCAACCCCAGGTGATTAGGCTGATACCTGTGCCAAAGCCAGAAGGGCGCGATGATGCCTTGGAGGTCGTTTCTCTGATCGTCTATCCGGCTCCCGAGAATCAGAACTGCTGCATTGTGTACAAGGATGTCCGGGGCGGGTTTCTTCGTGAGTTCGACAGCGAGGCTGACCTGGATGTGTGGAACCGCTATGAGTTTGGCTTGCTAACCGAGTAGGTGACGGGGCTTCAGGTTATTTCTTACTGCTCCTGCAGATCCTCTGAACGAATATGAGGAGCCCCGTTCATGAGGATCATTCGCCTGAAAGAAGTCATCGATTCGACTGGTCTTGCCCGATCGACCATCTACAAACACATCTCGGAAGGTACCTTCCCGAAGCCGGTCTCGTTGGGCGACCGCTGTGTCGGCTGGGTCGATAGCGAGGTGCATGACTGGATCCTGGCAAGGATCGAGGAGCGGGACCTGGCAGAGGGGGCTGCGGTGCGCCCCACCGGCCACCTGAGTATGGCTAGCTAGAACTATCACCTACGCCATGACCGGCTAAGGCTGGTCATGGCGTTTATGCCGCTTGGAAAGTCCAGCGCTCTCAGCTAACTCTCCCAGGATGCGATTGGGTGAATCTCTCGGCAGGCTCGGTAATGTTGCTCCCCATTGCCAGGCCAACCTGGGGTGATCGCTGAGTCTTGGAGCGGGATCTAGTTATATAGTTCTAGGCTATCACCGTGTCAATACTCGATAGGCTGAGTTTTTAGTAACCACACCGGCACTATCACCCTGCCTCCGGGTTAGGTCATCGGTTAATAAATACACATCCCGTACCTGGTATGCGAAACCACTCACCAGGTACAGAGCCATGACCAAACAAAACGCCAACACCCTCCAATCCCAGTCCGATATCGCAATTCGAATTGAGCGCCTCATCAACGCCATCCAGCGTACAGATAGCCAGGCCTGCCGAATCTCATATTCAAAGCATGGAGATGAACAGGTCAGAGAAACCATGCTTTCAAAATACTTCGATGGGATCGTGCAGATGGTCGCGCTGCTCGACGGAGATGTGGCGTATCAGTACAGCTGGCACTTGAGCCTTCTTCAGGAAGCCTGCCAGGCCATTGGGATTGAGCGCAGCCCCTTTGGCATCACCTGCTTGAACGAGGGTGAAACGCGCTATCTGAGCACCAGTGAGACGCTGAACGAGCTGACCAAGTGCATCCGTACACTCCTTGCCCAAAAGAGATTCAAGCGTAGGGAGCACGATCAGCGCTACCAGGCGATTCAGCAAGAGGTCGAAGTCGATCGCTACGTTGATGCCATGTTTGATCGCTACGCCCGGATCTGCGTGATCAGGGTTGATCTGTATTACCGTGCAGAGGTCCAGGCGAGGTTGCGTGTGGAGCGCGTATTCGACGATCTGAATCGGCTGATAGCTGAGCGTGAACGCAACCTAATTTTCGACCATGAAATTGGCTACATTTGCAGCGTCGAGCAAGGCGAGGACCGGGGCTATCACATCCATGCAGCGTTCTTCTTTAACGGTGCTGAAGTGAGTGCCGATATCTACAGGGCTCAGCGGATCGGTGAGCTATGGGAGCGTATTACCCGTGGTCAGGGCTACTTCCACAACTGCAACCTCGAAAAAGATAAATACCAAGACAGGCTGGGGCTTGGCCTGATCCACAGGCGGGACCTGAATGGGCGGGCTAACGTGCTTTGCGCCATGCGTTACCTGGTCAAGAATGATCAACATCTGCGGCTCAAACCGGTAGGAGCTCGTTGCTTGCGCAAGGGGCAGGCAAGGAAGGTTTCCGGGATTCCTAATCGATCCATTCCCCTGCGAGGTGCCGAACAAACATGTCGATGAGCCCAGCCTGCCGGCCGATCACCCGTTCAGCGAAACCAACCTGAACCCTGGCCTAAATGGTCGCGACATGCGCAAGGTGTCCGACACAGATGCTGGGACAGTGGCTGCACTCGCTTTGAAACGGTCATTGGAGACGATTCGCGCTGAGGCAAGTACTGTCGGCCGCATTCGGCCGCTACTGGATGCTACGGTCGGGAAGCTAGCTGAGCGTGCATCTGATGCAGAACTGGTTCGGCTGACCAAGGCTACCAACGGCTGGCGCTTCGACCGCAAGGCCGGCAGCGCCGAAATCCACGCCCGGCGCATCGGCCGTAACGAGCTGGCTGCATTGCAGTCGGTCCTAGCCTATCACGACGCGCAGATGGACTACGCCTCGAAGGACCGCAACAGCAACGGCGCGCTGGAATATGCCCAGCAGATCTTCAGCACGCCCGGCAAGCATGACGGCCTGTTCTGGGAGGACGAAGAGGGCGGCGAGATCAGCCCGCTGGGGCCGCTGTTCGGCAAGGATGTGGTGGGCGATGCCTGGTACGGCTACCACTTCCGCATCCTTGATGGCCAAGGCTCGTCGGCCCCGGGCGGCGCCTACAGCTACCTGATCGGCAACCAGATGAGCCGCGGCTTCGCCCTGGTCGCCTGGCCGGCGAAATACAACGATAGCGGTGTCATGAGCTTCATGATCAGCCACGACGACCAGGTGTTCGAGAAGGATC
Source organism: Pseudomonas sp. ABFPK (assembly GCF_001586765.1). Taxonomy (NCBI): domain Bacteria; kingdom Pseudomonadati; phylum Pseudomonadota; class Gammaproteobacteria; order Pseudomonadales; family Pseudomonadaceae; genus Pseudomonas; species Pseudomonas sp. ABFPK. The sequence continues at coordinate 30,393 of NZ_LQXW01000027.1, forward strand.
TGGGGCCACAGGGCGACAAGATTGCCAAGGCCATGAAACGCTTCGATCCGGATGACAGCTGGAAGAGGTGGATGTCAGCGCCAGCGAATGACGGCCGGCGCGCACCGCCGACGGCAGGCTGCGTGGAAACTATCCAGTGCTGTTCCGCGTTGGTGCGCGCCCGCATCAAAACAGGTCTTAACGCACAGGTTTAATTCATCAATTCGGCAAAATAGTGTGCAAGGTGAACAGGTAAAGTTGTGCCGATTGCCCGCAAATTTCCTGTTTTTCGCGCTTGGCAAAAGCGGCCCGCATATTGCTCCCCTAGTCGCAACGACAACCCGGAGCACCGTGCCATGAGCTCACCTACCGAATTCCCGCTTTGCGAAGCCCCGCCATCCTCGCGCAAAGGGCTGCTGCCCATTGCCATGGTGTTGTTCAGCTTTACCTTCTTCACCGGCACCATGTTCGCCGGTGGCAAGCTGGGCATGGCCTTCAACTTCGTCGACATGCTGTGGGTCGCCGCCATCGGCAACACGCTGCTGGCGTTGTACGCGGCGGCCTTGGCCTTCATCGCCTCGCGCAGCGGCTTGAACAGCGTGCTGATGGGGCGCTTCTGTTTCGGCGAGGCGGGCAGCCGGCTTTCCGACTTCATCCTGGGCTTCGCCGAACTTGGCTGGTACGCCTGGGGCACCGCGACCGTGGCGATCGTGCTGGTCAAGTTGCTGGGCCTGGCGGGTGGTTTCACCGTGCCGCTGATGGTGCTGTTCGGCCTGGGTTTCAGCATTACCGCGATCATCGGCTTCAAGGGCCTGGACCTGCTGTCGCGGGTGTCGGTGCCGCTGATGTTCGCGCTGCTGCTGGTTTCGATGTATATCGCCACCGCCGATGCCCGGGGGCTTTGCCGGCCTGGCGGCGGTGGTGCCGCATGAAACCATGACCTTCTCGGCAGCGGTGACCATGGTCTTCGGCACCTTCGCCAGCGGTGCCACCCAGGCCACCAACTGGACCCGGTTGTCGAGCAGCGGGCGGGTGGCGGTGGTGGCCAGCATCGTCGCCTTCCTGCTCGGCAACGGCCTGATGGTGGTGGCCGGGGCCTGGTGCGCGATGGTCTACCAGCAGGCCGACATCGTCGAAGTGATGATGCTGCAAGGCCTGTCGTTCGCGGCGGTGGTGATGCTCTGCCTGAACCTCTGGACCATCCAGGGACCGACCATCTACAACGTCTCGGCAGCGGCCTGCCACTTGCTGCGCAGCGAGCGTCGACGCATCGCCACGCTGGTCGCGGCAGCGGTGGGCATCGTGCTGGCGATTGGCGGGATGTATGAAATGCTGATCCCGTTCCTGGTGCTGCTGGGCTCGATCATTCCGCCAGTGGGTGGGGTGATCATGGCCGACTTCTGGTACCGCCACCGCGGCAAGTACCCGGCGCTGGCCTCGGTGCAGCTGCCGCGCTACAACTTCTTGGGCCTCGGGTCCTATGCGCTGGGTGCGGTGCTGGCCTACGCCTCGCCGTGGGTCGCGCCGCTGGTGGGCATTGGCGCCTCGGCCCTGTGCTACATCGTCATGCTTGAACTGAGCGGCCGGCGCCGGGCGCTGGGCCAGGCGGGTGTCGAACCGTGAGCCTGGCGCTGGACGAAATCCTGCACCTGCCCGGCCTGCAGGACATGACCGTCCGGGCCGGCGCGCGCAACCTGCAGCGGCGGGTGCGCTGGCCGTATGTGGCCGAGAACGAAGGCATTGCCGAGTGGGTGATGGGCGGCGAGCTGGTGTTCGTCACCGGCATCAACCACCCACGCGGCGAGGCCAACCTGCTGAGCCTGGTGGAAGATGGCGACGCCGTGGGCATTGCCGGCATGGTGATCCTCACCGGCGGCACGTTCATCCACGGCATTCCGCCTGTAGTGATCGAGCGCGCCGAGCAACTGGGGCTGCCGCTGATCGAGCAGCCGTATGCGCTGAAAATGGTGGTCGTCACTCACCTGATCGGTACGGCCCTGGTGCAGATGACCCAGGTGCGGCGCTCGCGCAATGACATCCTCGGCCAGTTGCTGACCGGCGACTACCCGAGCCTGGCCATCGCTCGGCAGCGGGCCGCGCACCTTGAGCTGGCGCTGGACGAGCCACGGCGCCTGGTGACACTGCGGCTGTCTGGCGTCGATGGATTGTTCGAGCGCCATGGGCTGGCCCAGGGCGAGCGCGTGTGGCAGGGCATTCGCCAGGCGCTGGAAGATCAGCTTGAGGCCTGGTGTCGTGGCAGGCCGGGGACTGTGACCGCGCAATTGCCGGGTGACCTGTTCGTGTTGTTACTGGCCGATGCCCACGGCCTGCACGCCACCCTGGCCGCGCTGCACCGGCAGTTGGCGGGCGTGGTCGGTGAACTGGGCCTGTTCATGGGCCTGTCGCGCCTGGCCGAGGATTGCGCCCACTACCGCCAGGCGCTCAATGAAGCGCGCCAGGCCTTGGAAGTGGCGCAGAACCTGCGCCCGGCCACCGGTTTCTGCGACTTCAGCGAGTTGGGCGTGCTGCGCCTGCTGCAAGGCATCGTCGATCGCTCGCTGATCGACGACTTCGTCGCCGAAACCCTTGGCCCACTGATCGCGCCCGGCCGCAAGCACCCCCATGTGCTGGTGCATACCCTCGACGCCCTGCTCAAGGAAAACGGCAATGGCCTGAAGGCCGCCCAGCGTCTGGGCCTGCACCGCAACACCATCAACCAACGTATTCAACGTATCGAACAACTGAGTGGGCAGTCACTCGACGACCCGCTATTTCGTATGAACGCTTCGGTCGCCATGCTGGTATGGCGCATGAGCGAAGCCCAATGCAAGGAGTAACAGCATGAACATCATCAACGCCCGTCTGCGTGGCAAGTCGGGCCTGTTTCGTATCGAACTGAACGGCGACCGTATCGCCGCCATCGAGCCCCAGGCCGATGTGGCGGTGCTGGCCAACCCCGACGACCTGGACGCCCAACAGAACCTGGTGGTGGCGCCCTTCGTCGAGCCGCACATTCACCTGGACGCCACCCTCACCGCCGGCGAGCCGAAGTGGAACATGAGCGGCACCTTGTTCGAAGGCATCGAACGCTGGGCCGAGCGCAAGGAAATCACCACCCACGACGACATCAAGCAGCGCTCGAAGAAGACCATCGACATGCTGGTGGACCATGGCATTCAGCACGTGCGAACCCATGTGGATGTGACCGACCCCAAGCTCACCGCGCTCAAGGCCATGGTCGAGGTGCGCGAGGAAGTACGCCACCTGGTTGACCTGCAAATCGTCGCCTTCCCCCAGGAGGGCATCGAGTCGTTCGCCAATGGCCGGGCCCTGATGACCGAAGCGGTGGCCATGGGCGCCGATGTGGTCGGTGGCATTCCGCATTTCGAGAACACTCGCGATCAGGGTGTGTCGTCGGTGAAGTTCCTGATGGAGCTGGCTGAGCGCACCGGTTGCCTGGTGGACGTGCACTGTGACGAAACCGACGACCCACAGTCGCGCTTCCTCGAGGTGCTGGCCGAAGAGGCCCGGGTACGTGGCATGGGCGCTCGGGTCACGGCGAGCCACACCACGGCCATGGGCTCTTATGACAACGCTTACTGCTACAAGCTGTTCCGCCTGCTGAAAATGTCGGGCATCAACTTCATCTCGTGCCCGACCGAGAGCATTCACCTGCAAGGGCGCTTCGACACTTACCCCAAGCGCCGCGGGCTGACCCGCGTGGCCGAGATCGACCGCGCCGGGATGAACGTGTGCTTCGGCCAGGACTCCATCGTCGACCCGTGGTACCCGCTGGGCAACGGCAACATCCTGCGCATTCTCGAAGCCGGGCTGCACATCTGCCACATGCTCGGCTACGAAGACCTGCAACGCAGCCTGGATCTGATCACCGACAACAGTGCCCGCACCCTCAACCTTGGGGAGCGTTATGGCATCGAGGTCGGGCGGCCGGCCAACTTGCTGCTGCTGTCGGCGCCGGATGATTACGAGATGGTCCGCAGCCAGGGCCACGCACTGGTTTCGGTGCGCAACGGCAAGGTGTTGATGCGCCGCACGTCGGCGCAGGTCGAACGCTTTGCCTGACGCCACCCTCTAGCAACGGCATTCATCATGCCCCGCCGGCTTTGGCCGGGCGGGGTGCTTTGCCATGGGCGCAGGATAATTACTGATGCCAAATTCGGTATCAATGGCTAACGAAATACGAATTATCAGAATCAAAGCCGCCCCTTAGACTCGAGTCCATGGCAACCCAGCCAGGTTGCCCGGACAGTTCTGAACCTGTGGAGTCAGTGCATGTTATCGAAGCAGACAATCGGGCTACGCCGCGTGGTCGTGACCGGCATGGGCATCGTCTCATGTCTGGGCAACAGCCCTGCGCAGGTCCTCCAGGCATTGCGCCAGGGGCGCTCGGGAATCGCCTTCAACCTGGCCTATGCGCAAGCGGGGCTGCGCAGCCATGTCAGCGGCCGGCTGGAGGTCGACTTTCAGCGCATCGACCGGCGCCACCGGCGCTTCATGGGCGATGCCGCAGCCTATGGCTACCTGGCCATGGCCGATGCCATCGCCGATGCACGGCTGACGCCCGAGCAGGTGGCCGACACCCGCACCGGCTGCGTGATGGGCTCGGGTGGCGGCTCCAGCGAAGACATCGTCGAGGCCAACCAGCTGCTGCACAGCCAGGGCGTACGCAAGGTGGGGCCGTACCGTGTACCCCGTACCATGACCAGTACGGTCTCAGCGTGCCTGGCCAGTTTCTTCGGCATCAAGGGCCTCAACTATTCCATCGCCTCGGCCTGCGCCACCAGCGCCCATTGCATCGGCCACGCCTTCGAGCAGATCCAGTTCGGCAAACAGGATGTGGTGTTTGCTGGCGGTGCCGAAGCCGAGCACTTCAGCCAGAGCTGCATGTTCGACGCCATGGGCGCGTTTTCCACCGGCTACAACGACCGGCCGGCCACTGCCAGCCGCCCTTATGACGTGGCCCGTGATGGCTTCGTTATCAGCGGCGGGGCAGGGGTGCTGGTGCTGGAGGCGCTGGAGCATGCCCAGGCGCGCGGGGCGACCATCCTCGCCGAAGTGATCGGCTATGGCACTGCCTCCGATGGCCAGGACATGGTTTCCCCCAGCGGCGACGGCGCACTGCGCGCCATGCAGATGGCCCTGGCCAGTTGCGCCGAACCGGTGGATTACCTCAATACCCATGGCACCAGCACCCAGGCCGGCGACCTGGTGGAACTGCAGGCGGCACTGGCTGCCTTCGACGGTGAACTGCCGCCGTTCAGCTCGACCAAGTCGCTGAGCGGGCACGCGCTGGGGGCGGCCGGGGTGCACGAGGCGATCTATGCGTTGCTGATGATGCGCCACGGTTTCATGGCGGCTTCGCACAACATCGAACAGCTCGACCCGCAGGTCGAGGGGCTGCCCTTGGTACGCAGCGTGCGCGAAGGGCAGCAGGTGAATTGCGTGATGTCCAACAGCTTCGGTTTCGGCGGGGCCAATGCCTCGCTGGTGTTCAGCCGTCGGGGGCTGGAGGCGCAGGGCGCACATTGACGGTGACGGCCCACCAGAGGCCCGCCCGGACTGAGCTTGAGGGCTGCGCCTGCAGCCCACTCGCTGCGTGAAGGTTTCGAACTGCCAATCGCTTGTTCTCCAACAGACAGTGAGGTGGATATGTCGGGTACGTCGCAGCAGCCGGTCGCGCCGGAGCAATTGAAACGCGTGGTCTGGGCCGCGTCCATCGGCAACTTCGTCGAGTGGTTCGACTTTGCCCTGTATGGTTTTCTGGCGACCACCATCGCCCAGTTGTTCTTCCCCTCGGGTGACAGCACCACGGCGCTGCTCAAGACCTTTGCCGTGTTCGCCGTTGCCTTTGCTTTCCGCCCGCTCGGCGGGCTGGTGTTCGGCATGCTGGGGGACCATTTCGGGCGGCGCCGGGTGTTGTCGATCACGATCCTGCTGATGGCCGCAGCCACCACCCTGATCGGGCTGCTGCCGACCTATGCCAGCATCGGCCTGGCCGCCCCGTTGCTGTTGACGCTGATCCGCTGTGTGCAGGGTTTTTCCGCCGGTGGCGAATACGCCGGTGCCTGCATTTACCTCATCGAGCACGCCCCGGCCGGGCAGCGCGCCCGCTATGGCAGTGCCGCGCTGGTGTCGACCTTCGCCTCGTTCGCGGCCGCCGCCATCGTCACCTATGCCCTGAACCGCTGGCTGACAGCCGAGCAGATGGCAGCCTTCGGTTGGCGCCTGCCCTTTCTGATCGCCGCGCCCCTCGGGCTGGTGGGCCTGTACCTGCGCTGGCGCCTGGACGAGACGCCGGCGTTCAAGGCGCTGGCTAGCGCCGAGCGTGCCGTGCATGCACCGCTGGGCCAGACATTGCGCGAGCAGGGCGGGGCGATGTGCTGCCTGGCGGCGTTCATCTCGCTGACCGCGCTGTCGTTCTACATGTGCACCACCTACTTCGTGACCTACCTGCAACTGCAAGGCGGCCAGCCGCAGCCCACAGCGCTGTTGATCTCTTTGCTGACCTTGCTGTTCGCCGCAGCCTGCTGCCCCTTTGCCGGACGCTTTTCCGACCGCGTTGGCCGGCGCCCGACCATGGTCACGGCTGCCGCCTGGCTGGTGCTGACCATTTACCCGGCGTTTCTGCTGGCGCGCTCCGGGTTGTTCTACCCAGCATTGGCGGGGGCGTTCCTGTTGGCCATCGGCGCGGTGCTGTGCGGTGTGGTCACGGCCGTGCTGTTGTCGGAAGTGTTCCCCACCCGCAGTCGCTACACCGCCTCGGCCATCACCTACAACATGGCCTACACGCTGTTCGGCGGTACCGCGCCGCTGATCGCCACCTGGCTGATCGAGCGCAGCGGTGACCCGCTGTCGCCGGCCTATTACCTGGCCGGTATCGCCCTGTTCGCCCTGGCGGGCGGGCTGTCGTTGCCGGAGACGGCGGGGCGCCCCTTGAGCCACGCCGCCGATCAACCCGCCAACCCCTTGGCATAAAAAAACAGGCCCCGCTTGGGGCCCCCGCACCTCAACAACAACCATAAGACCCACGTGCGAATCGGCTCGGCGGCGCAGTTGCCGAGTGCATTCGCGATCACCAGGAGTGACGCAGAATGGCCCGTATAGGCGTAGATGTCGGCGGTACCAACACAGACCTGATCCTGGAAACCACGGAGCGCGACTCCATCGGCCGGCGGATCTTTTCCCACAAGGTCCCCACCACCCTCGAAGACCAGTCCATCGCTGTGATGCGCGGGATTCTCGAGCTGTGTGCCAAGGCCGGAATCGGCGCCGAAGAAGTGGACCTGATCGTCCATGGCACTACGGTGGCGACCAACATTTCCATCGAACACAATGGCGCCGAGGTGGGCATGCTCACCACCAGGGGCTTCCGCGACATTCTGCACATTGGCCGGCACAAACGGCCCTACAACTTCTCGCTGCAGTTCGATGTGCCATGGCAGAGCACACCGCTGGTGCGTCGGCGTAACCGCATCGCCATCAACGAGCGCATCCTACCGCCCCATGGCCAGGTCGAGACGCCGCTGGACGAGCAGGAAGTCCGCGAGGCCGCGCAGTTGCTCAAGGCCCGTGGCGTGCAGGCCGTAATCATCGGCTTCATGTACGCCTTCCTCGACCGCTCCCATGAGCTGCGCGCCAAGGCCATCGTGCAGAAGGTGATGCCCGAGGCGTTCGTCTGCTGCTCCACCGATGTGGTGGACGTGATGCGCGAGTACGAGCGCTTTTCCACCACGGCCATGAACGCCTACGTCGGACCGCGCACCGCCCACTACCTGACCCACCTGGCCAGCCAGCTGCGTGAAAACGGCATCCAGGCCGACCTGCGCATCATGCAGTCCAACGGCGGTGTGGCCACCGTTGAAAGCTGCTGCGAGCGGCCGGTGAACATCCTCATGTCCGGCCCCGCCGGTGGCGTGATGGGCGGGCATTACTTCGCTGGGCTCGACGGTGAGCGCAACATCATCACCGTCGACATTGGTGGTACCTCGGCGGACATCTCGACCTTGGTCGATGGCCAGATCAAGGTGATGAACCCGCGCGACTCCTACGTGTCCGGGCACCCGGTGCTGGTGCCGATGATCGACCTGATCACCATCGGTGCCGGTGGCGGATCGGTGGCCTTCATCGACCCGGCCGGTGGCTTCCAGGTCGGCCCACGCTCGGCCGGTTCCAACCCCGGCCCGGCCTGTTACGGCCGCGGTGGCGAGGAGCCCACCGTGACCGACGCCAACATCGTGTTGGGCCGTCTGGACCCGGACCAGATGCTGGGCGGCGACCTGAAGATCGACCCGGCGCTGTCGTTCCAGGCCATCGAGGCGAAGATCGCCAAGCCGTTGGGCCTTAGCGTGCACCGGGCGGCCCTGGGCATCCTGCGGGTGGTCAACAACAACATGGCCCTGGCCATTCGTTCCAACTCGGTGGCCCGTGGTATCGACCCCCGCGATTTCGTGCTGATGCCGTTCGGCGGGGCAGGGCCGGTGCATGGTCCGGCGCTGGCCGATGAGGTCAATGCCAAGTCGGTGCTCATCCCGCCAGCGCCGGGCATCACCGCCGCCGCAGGCCTGCTGACCACCGACCTGCAGTACGAGGCCCTGCGCTCGTTGCTGTGCACCCTGAATACCATCGACGACACGCAATTGAATCGGCTCGAAAGCGCCTTGCAGGAACTGGAAGCCAATGTTCGGCAACAACTGCGCAACGATGGCGTGGACGATGCCTGCATGCAGCTGACCCGCATCGCCGAATGCCGCTACGACGGTCAGGGCTTCGAGTTGCGTGCCCTGATCCCTGGCGGCAGGGTGGACCACCAGGCCATTGCCCAGGTCATGGCGCATTTCCACCAAGTGCATGAGCAGGACTACGGCTATTGCTACGCCGATGCCCCGGTGGAAGTCGTCAGCCTGCGTGTCATCGGCCATTCCCAGTCCGAGAAGCTGGCCTGGCAGCCGCTGCCGGCGGCGGTCGACAGCGACACCGGCCAGGCCTTCCTTTACGAGCGCGACACCTGGTTCGACGATGGCCAGTGCCTGCCCACGCCACGCTATGACCGCAGCAAGCTGCACGCCGGCCAGTACATCGAAGGCCCGGCCATGCTCATGCAGCACGACTCCACCTCGCTGGTGCCGCCGGGTTGGGTGGCCAGGGTGAGCGCCCACGGCAACCTGATCATCTCCCGCCAGTAACGCCAGAGGACACAGCCATGAATACGCAACCGGTCGATCCGATCACCCTGCAAGTCATCAGCGGCGCCTTGAAGACCATCGCCGAAGAGATGGGCCACGTGCTGTACCGCATGTCGTTCTCATCGATCATCCGCGAGTCCCAGGACATGGGCGCCGGGCTGTTCGACACCCGCTACCAGACCATCTGCGAGTCCGAATCCACGCCGATGCACATCGGCTCGATCCCGGCCTACCTGCGCGGCATCGAGGCCACCCTGCAAGGTGGCGCCTGGCACGAGGGCGATGTGGTGGTGCACAACCATCCCTATCACGGCTCCAGCCACAGCCCGGACCTGGCGGTGATCGTGCCGATTTTCCATGAAGGCGAGCTGGTGGGCTTTTCCGGCAACACCGCGCACCACATCGACATCGGCGCAGCTACGCCGGGGTTGATCATCGACGTAGGCGACGTGTACGCCGAAGGCATGCTGATGGCCGGGCTCAAGCTCTATGAGCGCGGTGTGCGCAACGAAGCGCTGGTGCAGATGTTCCGTTACAACAGCCGTGCATCCGACCAGCTGATTCGCGACATCGAAGCCCAGGTGGCCTCGGCGCAGCTGGGCGCCCGGCGCTTCAAGGAACTACTGACCCGCTACGGCAAGGACTTCAGCTTTACCGCGATCAACCAGTTGATCGACTACGCCGAAACCATCATGCGCCAGCAGATCGCGCAGATTCCCGATGGCGACTACCGCGCCGAAGGCTTCCTCGACGACGACGGCCGCAACCGCGAGCGGCGCCTGCCGGTGGTGGTCACGGTAAAAGTGAGCGGTGATGCCCTGGAGGTGGACCTGACCGGTTCGGCGTTGCAAACCGAAACCGCCTATAACGTGCCGTTCGAAGGTTCGTGCAAGGTGGCCGCCTACGCCGCCTTCCGCAAGCTGCTGCTCGACGCTGCCACGCTGCCCAGCCCGGTGCCGTCCAACGAGGGGTCGTTCCGCCCGATCAGCGTCGTGGCGCCGCTGGGCACGATTTTCAACCCAGTGTTCCCAGCCGCTGCCGAGGCGCGCTTCACCCAGTGCAACCGGATGATCGATCTCATCATCAAGGCCCTGGCCCCGGTGCTGCCGGAGCGGGTGATCGCCGGCAGCTCGGCGTCGATCTCCTTCGCTGCCTATTCCGGGGTGAAGGCCGATGGCGACTATTGGGTATTCCTCGAAGTCAACGAAGGGGCATACGGCGGGCGGCCGAAATCCGACGGGCCCGATGCCATCGACAACCTGATGGCCAACACCCGCAACAACCCCATCGAAGACCTGGGGATGCACCTGCCGATGATCTGCGACCGCTACGAGCTGCGTGACGATGTGCAGCCAGGCGCTGGCAAGTACCGCGGTGGCATCGGTGTGGTAAAGGCCCAGCGGGTGCTCACGGCGGGCTTCATCACCCACGAAAGCGAACGGCATTTCGATGTGCCCTGGGGGGTGTTCGGTGGCTGCGACGGGGTGGTAGGCAAGACCGAGATCTACAATGTCGCCAGCCCCGGGCAGGTGGTGTCGATGCCGTCGAAGTTCTCCGGGTACGCGTCCAAGGCGGGGGATGTGATGGCCTACTACTCGCCCTGTGGCGGTGGCTATGGCAACCCGCTAGAACGCAGTGCCGAGCAGGTGCGCGAAGACGTGCTGGATGACTTCTGCAGCCTCGAACAGGCCTTTGAGGTGTACGGAGTGGTGCTCGACGAGCAGGTGCGCCTGGACATCGAGGCCACCCGCGCCCGGCGCCAGCAACTGCAGGGCTGACCACAGGTCTGCCCGCCGCAGCCTTTGCTGGGTCGCTATTCGCCAGCAAAGGCCGTTGCCCACGTTCGTTCCTTTCCCCAAGAGCCTGCGGCCATCGCCATGGCAGGTAGGTTGCGCCTTCCATTCATGCACAGGTGCTTCGATGAACAGCCCCGAATTGACTTCTGTCTCACCGACTCCGGCCGTCTCCCGTCACAACCTGTTGGAACCGTCGATTCTTCCGGTACAACGACGACATCGCTCGATCGGTACCCTGGGTTTCACCTGGATCTGGATCGGTATCGCGTTCATGATCGCCACCTTCCAGCTGGGTGCTACGGGTGTTGCCGGCCTGCCGCTGCCACAGGTCGTAGCGATCATTCTGCTGGCCAACATCGTCCTGGCGCTACTGATGACCCTGACCGCGGACATCGGTACCGAACATGGTTTGTCTTTCGCGGTGTATTTGCGAGCGCCGTTCGGCGTGCATGGCACACACATTCCGTCATTGTTTCGCGGCCTGGTCGCGGCGATCTGGTTCGGTATCCAGACCTACCTCGGCGCCCTGGCCCTGAGCGGTATCGTCGAGTACTTGACCGGGTTCGACAACTGGGCCTTGTGGTATGTGATCTTCGCAGTGGTGCAAATCATCAATACCGCGCTGGGTATCAAGGCGGTAGAGTTTCTCTCGTCCATCGCAGCGCCGGCGATCATTGCCATCTCGGTTTGGATGTACCTGACCCTCGATGTGCTGGCAGTCACCAAAGGGGTCAATATCTGGACGTTCGTCGGCGACAAGCAGCTGACCATCATTACCCTGTTCCTGGCTAACGTGGCTTTCTGGTCGACCTTGGCCATCGACATTCCCAATATCACCCGTTACGTGCGGACACCAGTCAATGCTCGGGGGTTCCTGTCTCGTAACCGGCATATCTTTCTTGCTCAATTGGTCGCATTACCGCTGACTCAGACCTGGATCGCGGTCATTGGCGCGGCATCTTTCGTCGCCGCCGGAGACTGGAATCCAATCAATGTCATCCAGGCCCAGAGCACCGGGCTGAGCCTGGTCGTGCTGATGGTCCTGGTGGTGCTGGCACAGTGGTCGACCAATACTGCAGCCAACCTGATCCCGGCGGCGCTGACCTTCGTCAATGCTGGAGCACCACGAGTCAGATACCCGACTGCAGTGATGATCGCGGGAGTCATCGGTACACTTTCGATGCCGTGGGCCATCCTCGATAACCTGTTCGCCTTCCTGTTTTCGTATGGATCGTTCCTCTCGGCAATTGGCGGGATCATGGTGGCTGACTATTACCTGATTCGGCGACGCCGGTTGAACGTGCCGCAGTTGTATGAGCTGCAAGGGCAATTCCACTATTGGCGCGGTTTCAACCCTGCCGGCTTGTTAGCGTGGGCTGCGGCCAGCGTGTTGGCGTACTGTTCCGGTGACTGGGCATTTGTAGTCGGTTTCGTCAGCGGTTTGGTGATCCATGCCATGCTGATGAAGTTCTGGATCGTTCGGCGCTATCCCCAGCAAGAGCTCACCGGCAATGGCGCGCAGTGGCTGGCCAGCAGTGTCGGCCACGACTGGCGCTACGATGCCAGTACCGATCGCTTCGGCCTTACGCCATCAGATCAGGCGTGAAGCTCCGCAGCTCGGTGCCCTAGTAGGGCTTTGAAACGCGCGGCGGTAGGGCTCTGGTATTCCTCGTTCCACGCGGCGATGGTCTGCACCTGGGCATGCTCGTCCTGCAGCGGCACGATGACCACGCCTTCGCGCTGGATCCGGTAGGCGCATTCCGAATACAGCGACACCCCCATGTTGGCCGCCACCAGCCCGAGGATACCGATGCTGGTGGTGGCCTCCTGGTGAATGTTCGGGCTGAAACCGGCGCGCTGGCACAGCTGAAACGCCTGGTCGCGGAACAGGCTCCAGCCACTGGGCGCACCGAAGATGAAGCGCTCGTCGCGCAACTGTTCGATGCGCAAAGTGGCCTGTCCGGCCAGCGGGTGCCGTGACGGCAGAATTGCCACCATGCGTTCCTGGTTCACCGGCAATGAGGCGATGTCCGGCTCGGTCATTGGCCCCAGCAGGAACCCCACGTCGATCAGGCAATCGCGGATCGCCTTGTACTGCTCGTGAGAGGGCATGTACAGCAACTCCACGGTCACATCCGGGTGCAGGTCCTTGAAGCGCTCGAGAATGCCCGGCAGCGCGCCGTTGATGGCGAAGTCGTTGTAGGCCACGGTCAGGTGGCCGATGTCCCCCGCCGCGGCGCTACGCGCCAGGTCGATACCGCGTTCGATATGGCGGAACACCTGCTGGCATTCCTGCAAGAACAGCCGACCGGCCTCGGTCAGCGCCACATGGCGCGTGGTGCGCATGAACAACTCCGCCCCCAGCTCGCTTTCCAGCGCCTTGATCAGGCGGCTCAAAGCCGGCTGGGTGATGAACAGGGCATCGGCGGCGCGCTTGAAATGCAGCAGTTGCGCGACGCGGACGAAGGCTTTTATCTGCTTGAGATCAAAGCGGATATTAATGCTCATTTTGGTATCAATGCTCGCCAACAATGAATTGGATGTCATCAGTGGCCGAGATTATCGTGAGTTCCAGGTCAAGGCAAACCTTCCTTGCCGAACCGCTCACAACGACCCACTGGGGAGATTCACTATGTCGCAAGACCTGATGACCATGCTCGAACGCGCCTTCGAAGAATCGACCAAGCTCTACAAGGAGCGTGGCTTCCAGCGCCGTATCGGCTTCGGCAAGCGCCCGGCGCTGATCAACGTCGACCTGGCCAACGCCTGGACCCGCCCAGGCAACCCGTTCACCTGCGAAAAGATCGACGACGAAATCATCCCCGGCGTGCAGCGCCTGATGAAGGTGTTCCGTGCCAACCACTTCCCGATCGTCCACGTCACCACCTGCTACCAGAACACCGACCGCCATGACCCCAACACCGACATGGGCCAGTGGCACAACAAGATCCCGGTGGACGTGGTCAACCAGGCCGATGAGAACCTCTGGGCGATCGACTCGCGCATCGCGCCAGTCGATGGCGAGTTCGTGCTGGTGAAGAAGCGCGCCAGTTCGTTCAGCGGCACCTCGCTGGCCGGGTACCTGCGCTCGGCAGGGGTCGACACCATCCTGGTGACCGGCGTGACGGCCTCGGCTTGCGTGCGTACCACCCTGTGCGACGGCCTGGCCGAAGGCTTCCGCACCATCGCCGTGAAAGAGTGCATCGGCGACCGGGTACCGGGCGCGGTGGCCTGGAACCTGTTTGACATTGATGCCAAGTTCGCCGACGTGGAAACCGTCGACAGCTGCCTGGATTACCTGGCTAGCATTGGCAAACGTTGACCGCCCGGGTGTGACCCGCGCCATGCTGAAGCCGGGCTTCAGCATGGCGCGTTGCGTTTGTCCAGCCGCATGGCTGAAACACACCTGTACGCCAGGCTCATTGATTGCAAGCTAAGCGATTGTTAAGGTCGGTCCTCCCAAGAATCATCATGAGCGTCTGGTCGAGCTGGCAACTATCTTCAACTGCGAAACAGCCGACCTGCTGACCGAGGGAGCTCCCGCCCGGAGGACCAGGCCCGCAGGCTCCATGACCTTCTTTCCCGGCTGACAGCGGCAGACCGTGAGCTTGTCATGGACATGGTGGAGCGCCTGGTTGCCCGGCTCGGCCAGGACTGAGCGCTGAATCATGGCGACTACATGGCGGGCTCGGACGCCTCCTCTGTACCCGGCTCATCGAACAGCGATCCACAGCGCAGGCACAAATACCTGAACCCTCCGAAGTGATATTTGGCGACCCCAGGGTTGGGGTATCTGTGTCCGCCTCCTGAGCCCCCTGCAATGCACTGTCGGCCAGGCTGACCAGCAGGGCGATGCCCTTGGCAACGTCCCGCGTCAGAATGGCCTTGGACTCGCAGATTAAGCATCTGATCATGGTTCCTCGTGGTAATAACGGCCGAATGCACAGCCGCTGGTGATGACTGGTTGGCGGTTGTCGCTGGGGGTTTTCAGCAGGGATTGCCCGGGCGTGGGCAGAGCAATCTGAGCAGGCGATTCAGCATCCAGCAGGCCAGGACCACGGCGAGCAGCAGCGGCGGGAAGCGCAGCATGAGCAAGATGCTCAGCACCACCGTAGCAGCGGCCGCGAGCGCGCCGATGAAGATGAGCAGGTGGAGTAGAAATCGAAGTAGAAGCATAGTGAGTCTCCAAGAAAACCTGCCTGGCCGATGACGGCAGCGCAGGCAGGTGGGATTCAGTGGGGCTGTGAGGCGAGGGCTTCCAGTTTGTCTGCGAGGAATTTGGGCGCCGCCTGTGAATCAACGGGGGCGGTCGAGCTGGCTGGCTCTGGGGCGGTGAAGAACTCCTCGATCACGGCGTGACTGTCTTCTTCGCTGTCCTCAAAGGCGCCATTGCCGAAGCCCCGGCGGGCTGCCTCATCCAGCGCCCCTTGATCGAAGCCGGCGGTTTGCCGTTGCGCCGCGAGCTCGCCCGCCTGCTGCAGAGCTTCAGCCATGCCCATGCCGTTGCGTACCGTGAGGTCGACGTAGAAGATCGGGGTGCCGTGGCTCTGGCGCGTCGACTTGCCGCGTAGGCGCAGCTCCAGCGGCAGGCAGGCCAAGCGATTGCCGGAAATGGCCTGGAAGTAATGTAGCCGGGCTGCCAGGGTGCGGATGCTGTTGAAGCCGGTGGTGCGGAACACGAAGGTGCCCAGCGGATCCTCCTCGCCAATGACCACGTTCAGCCGGCCATAGGGCCTGCAGGCATTACCCTTGGCCAGCGGGCAGGCATCCGGCGAAGGGCAGGGCAGCGATTGCATACCGTCCTGAGTGACGCGCTTGCAAGTTTCGCCATTACCGACGCACAGTGGCCGTCCCGACTGCCGGTCGAACAGGGTGTAGTCGGCGCGAAAGTTCAATTCCGGTTCGTTGAACAGCAGACGTACCGGGATGCTACGCAGCTTGTCGTCCTTGCCCTGACGCAGTTCATCGTTGAGCGGGTGCAACAGCCAGCCATCCCGGCCCTGCACTTGGGACGTGATGGTGAACTGGTCATCCTTCTCCGGAAGACGCTTACCGTTTTTCTCGACGACCTTGCCAATGGAGATGCGACCGAGTGCGGGAGGGATGAGTGCGAGACCTTTCAACATGGTGGTGCTCCTGGAAATGAAAAAGGCCAGCCACGCAGCGCGAACTGCATGGACTGGCCAAGGGGGAAGGGGTGATGGAGGAGGAAATCAGCCGACCAGGAAGCGCCGCGCACCGGGCTTCAGCAACGGATACTTGGCCTGCAGGTACGGCTTGTCCTTGAGCAGTTGCGCGACATCGAAACCGATGTTGTCCTTGGCCTTGCGCCAACTGACGTAGCCGCTGGAGAACTCCGCGCGACTGGCGTCGCCCATGGCCTGCTGCAGCATCTGCTTGAGCTCGGCCTCGCGCTTTTCCTTGTCGGCCATCGACTGCCGCAGGGCCTTCAGTTCGATATAGGCGGCAGTCAGCCCAGCATGGCTGCTGAAGTTGACTACCTGACCGTTGTCCTCCGGATACAGGCAGCGTAGCGCTGCCTCCGCGGATGCCGTCCCGTCGGCTGGCGGTGGTGTGTCGGTCTCCACGTAGCGCCAGAACTTGCACTCCAGCTCGATCAGGCGAGCAATCATCTGCTCGTCCCGCTCAATGCGGTGGATCTCCAGCGTCTGGCCACCAAGCAGCACGGCTACATCCGCAGCCTGCTTGCCAGTGACGGCGAGCTGGTGCATCACCTGAAGCTCGACATACTCGGGGATGCCTTCCTTCCAGAGACGTGCCCCGTTTATGCCGGCGGTCTTGCATTCGAGGATCTGCACATCGTCGGCACCGATTACCTCACGGTCGATGTTGGCCAGCATCCAGGGCAGCTCCGGATCCGGATGCTGTAGCACGGCGTTAATGCGGCGGACCTTGTTCTTGGTGCGCTTGCTGTAGTGCCAGGCCACGATGGGTTCCAGGACGTTGCCCCAATACATCGGGCTTTCCTCATCCTGGGTATCGCCCTTAGGCAGCGCAGTGTCGCGGCCGGTCTTCTCCAGCCACAGTTCGAGCTGCGATTTGTAGGGATTCAGTCCCACGGCAGCCGCGGCATCCGAACTGCCGATGCCTTGTTTACGGATCTGCAGCCAGTCCTCGCGCGGAAGCTCCTTGGTGCTGACCAGGCGCAGGGCCGGGCGGGCTTTGCGGGAGCTGCCGTTCAATGACGTTGCTTTCATGGTATTCACCTGCAGACATGAAAACGCCCGACCAGCACAAGGCTGACCGGGCGCGAGGGTTGAAGTAAGTGAGGGCTAAGCGGCGAGCTGTAGCGCGGCATCCAGAGCGCGTTGCTTGATCTGTGCCCCCTGGCCGAACCAGGCCGAGTCCATGCGGTACTCGTTGCTGCGGGCACGACGTTCGTGGTCGACGTACTCGGTCACGGCGTTGAGTAGGCCCCAAGCTGTGCCACGTGCAGAGTCCAGCTGGCTACCGCGACCACGGCCTTCGTACAGCTCCTGGGCTTTGCGTAGCGCACGCTCGTTGGGCAGTACCTCCGGTAGGGCGCCGGTCGGGCTGGTCTCGCACAGCACGCCCATAAAGAATCCCAAAGCCTCATGCCACTGCACCTTGCGTTCGGCCAGCGCGCGCATGCGGTACATGAAGTCGTCCCACTGGGATACGGCAATACCGAGCTGTTTCTTCACTGCTTGCGGATCGAAGCGGGTGTTGTGCGGCACCTTGATCGCGCGGCTGGTGCCGTCCAGGGCGATGGTCAGGGTGTTGTTGCACACCACGCGCACAGTGGTGGGTGTGGCAGTGGTGGCCAGGGTGCCGTCGCAGGATGTCGCGAGCAGCAGATAGCCGTTGACCTGATCATTACCCTTGATCGCAGCGCCTTGCCCGGTACGCGCCAGCGCCCAGAACTTGCGACCGCCCTTGAGCACGCCAGCGGTTTCCAGCTCGTAGCCGGATACCTCGGTGAGGTCCCGGTAAAACTCGAGCACTTCCCGAGGCTGCACGGTGTGGTAGCGCTGCGAGACCACCGACAGCGGGGTTTTGGTGTCCGAACGGAACAGCACCTTCTGTTCGGGGAAGGAGTGAATTGCGCCCAGATGGCCCGTGACCTCTGATTTGAAATGCACGGGACTTTCGAGGATCTGCCAGTCCATCCCGGCTTCACGCTGCCAGACTTCGATGGGTTGTTTCTGAGTGAGCTGATTGCCCAGGCCATGCCACGGAGTAGCGCCAGCGTAGGCCATGGTTTCGACGAGATGTGCCATGTGAGCGATTCCTTTGGGTGCAGGCCGGCATAAAGCGCCGCGCCAGGCGCAGCACCGACCGGACGATTGAAATGAGAGGAGAGAAAGGGCCGGATCAGACTGGCAGGTTGAAGCGATGACCGCAGAGCAGACAGAGATTGTGGGCCAGGACGTGGCGGTCGAGCGACTCGCCAAGCTGGGCGCCTAGCGCACACCCGCCTACGCCGCCGGCCAGGCCGGCGAGAATGGCACCAGACACGGAACCTAGGGTGATACCGACAGGTCCGGCGAACGCGCCGATAGCTGCGCCAGCTTGGCCACCTCCCAGGGCTGCGCTGACGCTACGTGCAATACCGCCAAGGGTGCCGACGGCGGCGCCGACTCTCATGGCGTGATGGAAGGAAGCGATTTTTGGGGAGTGACAGCGAGGGCACTGCAATGACATGGGGCTAACCTCCTTGGTGCTTATGTCATCGCGATAATGTGTGGTTGAGATTTTTTCGAGTCGAATGGTCGCATTTCAGAAGCGAAACCAATGACGTAACGAGCCACAATCGGCAGAGACAGGCCGGGATTAGTGCTGATAGCTACTGCTCGCGTAGCGTCGCTCAAACTCCATCGTGCAGAGATAGCCCTTTGAATCGCCCCTGGTTTCGTAGACACCTCCAAGCCTCATAATGAGGCCCAAATAGGAGGTGCCATGAGTCGTCAGCGTTACCCCGAAGAGTTCAAGATCGAAGCGGTCAAGCAAGTGACCGAGAAAG
>NZ_LQXW01000028.1:0-46956 GCF_001586765.1 Pseudomonas sp. ABFPK
GACAGCTTCGGGCTTTGCTTCGCAAAGCCCGAAAGCTGGGATATCAATTGGTGGCAGCCTAAGGTGCTTAAAAAACAGCGGGTTGCATTTTGTTTGATGAGAGCGGGTTTACCCGCGAAGAGGCCGGTACAGGTCAATCCTGGCTGATCGGCAGGATATAGCTCTTGAACTCGTTATCCTCACGAAACCCGATGGATTCGTAAGTCTTGTGCGCTACCTCATTGTCCGCGCTGGTCGACACCCGCATGCGCACGGCGTTGGTTTCCTTGGCCATTTTCTTCGCCTCGCGCATCAGGTGGTCGGCCACCAGCATGCGCCGCGAGTCCTCGGCCACGTAGATATCGTTGAGAATCCATACCCGCTTCAGCGACAGCGACGAGTAGCTCGGGTACAGCTGGCAGAAGCCCAGCAGCTTGCCGTCATCATCATCGGGTAGCGCCAGGTAGATCACCGACTCATCCCGCTTCAGGCGCTTTTCCAGGAAGCTGCGCGAACTGTCGGGGTAGGGTAGCTGCCCATAGAACTCGCGGTATTTGACGAACATCGGCGTAAGCAGATCGAGGTGTTCCAGGGTTGCCTTGATGATGCGCATGTGCGGCCCTCAGAGTCCATTAGGGGAAACAGCGGATTGCCAGCAGCTTTCAAAGGCATGCTGCCCAATGCTTGGCGCAAGTGCAATCCGCCTTCCGTGACATGTTTTTTATCCTTTGCCGAGCAGAAAGTTACCTTTCTGGCCGGTGTTGTGTTCACTCTCCAGGCTATGGACCTCGGCTTCGTCCTTCAGATTCACCCCGGAAAGCTGACGTCGGCAGGCTTCGCGCATCAAGTACAGCAAGCGGTGCGCCGCCATGCCATAGCTCAGCCCCTCCAGGCGGATGTTGGAAATGCAGTTGCGGTAGGCATCGGTCAGGCCGACCTTTGGCGCATAGGTGAAGTACAGGCCAAGGCTGTCGGGCGAGCTGAGCCCCGGGCGTTCGCCGATCAGCATCACCGTCATCCGTGCGCCCAGCAGTTCACCGACCTCGTCGGCCACTGCCACCCGACCCTGCTGCACCAGCACCACCGGGGCGCTGGTCCAGCCATCGGCGGCGGCCTGTTCCTCGAAGCGCGCCAGGAACGGCAGCGTGTGGCGGTGCACGGCCAGCGCCGATAGGCCGTCAGCGACGACGATGGCCAGGTCGACCCCGCCGGGGTTGGCCTGGGCATGCTGGCGCAGCACGGCAACCGAATCTTCGCTCAGCCGTCGCCCCAGGTCCGGGCGTTGCAGGTACTGGTTGCGGTCGCTGGCGGCGCTGTGCAGCACCAGGCTTTCGCGCCCGCGGTCACTCAGCTGGGTAGCCAGGCCGGCATGGTCGAAGGCCAGATGCACGGCATCGCGTGCCTGGGCGTGGGCGAACTGGAAGTCCAGTTGCGCACCGGTAGGCAGGCTGGTGCCGGTACGGCCCAGGGCAATGCGCGCCGGGGTCAGGTTGCGCAGGGCCAGCCAGGGGTTTTCGGGGGTAGGCGTGCGGTGGTCCATGGTCATCCCTATGCAAGCTGTGCCAAGGCCTGGCGGAAGGCCGGCGGCAGGTTGTCACCAAAGCGCACCCGGCCATCGGCCTGGGTGAAGATGCCGGTGCGGGCCAGCCATGCCTCGAATTCCGGCCCAGGCTTCAGGCCCAGGGTCTGGCGTGCATACAGCGCGTCGTGGAACGAGGTGGTCTGGTAGTTGAGCATGATGTCGTCGGAGCCTGGGATACCCATGATGAAGTTGATCCCGGCCACGCCCAGCAGGGTCAGCAGGGTGTCCATGTCGTCCTGGTCGGCTTCGGCGTGGTTGGTGTAGCAGATGTCGCAACCCATCGGCACTCCCAGCAGCTTGCCGCAGAAGTGGTCTTCGAGGCCGGCGCGGATGATCTGCTTGCCGTTGTACAGGTATTCGGGGCCGATGAAACCGACCACCGTGTTGACCAGGAACGGTTTGAAGTGGCGGGCCACGGCATAGGCGCGGGTCTCACAGGTCTGCTGGTCGACGCCGTGGTGGGCGTTGGCCGACAGCGCGCTGCCCTGGCCTGTTTCGAAGTACATCAGGTTCTGCCCGAGGGTGCCGCGTTTCAGCGAAAGGCCCGCTTCGTAGCCTTCCTGCAGCACGTTCAGGTTGATGCCGAACCCGGCGTTGGCCGCTTCGGTGCCGGCGATGGACTGGAATACCAGGTCCAGTGGCACGCCACGGTTGATCGCCTCGATCGAGGTGGTGACGTGGGTCAGCACGCAGGCCTGGGTGGGGATGTCGTAGCGCTGGATGATGGCGTCGAGCATCTCCAGCAGGGCGCAGATCGAGGCGATGCTGTCGGTGGCCGGGTTGATGCCGATCATGGCGTCACCGTTGCCGTACAGCAGGCCGTCGAGAATGCTGGCGGCGATGCCGGCCGGCTCGTCGGTCGGGTGGTTGGGCTGCAGCCGGGTCGACAGGCGCCCGCGCAGGCCCATGGTGCCACGGAACCGGGTGACCACGCGGATCTTCTGTGCCACCAGCACCAGGTCCTGCACGCGCATGATCTTCGACACCGCTGCGGCCATTTCCGGCGTCAGCCCGGGTGCCAGGCTGCGCAGGCTGTCCTCGTTGGCCTCTTCGCTCAGCAGCCAGTCGCGCAGGCCACCCACGGTCAGGTGGCTGACCGGGGCGAAGGCCTGGGCGTCGTGAGTGTCGATGATCAGGCGCGTGACTTCATCATCTTCGTAAGGGATCAGCGCTTCGTTGAGGAAATGCGTCAGCGGGATATTGGCCAGGGCCATCTGCGCGGCGACCCGTTCGCCATCATTGCTGGCCGCCACGCCCGCCAGGTAGTCCCCCGAGCGGGCGGGGCTGGCCTTGGCCATCACTTCCTTGAGGCTGTCGAAGCGGTAGACCAGGTGGCCGACCGTGTGTACGAAACTTGCCATACAGAGTCTCCAGAGCCGCGGGTTGCCCCGCGGCGGGTGGCGGCGATCAGTGCAGGGCCTCTTCGGCCTTCTGGATCGCGGCGAATTCCTCTTCCGGTGTACCCGCGACCAGGTGGTGGCGGCTGTAGAAAGCAAAGTAGGCAATTAATACCGCATAGATCACTGCGGCGCCAATCACTACCCGTGGGTCGACCAGGAAACCGGCGACCACGGCGATGCAGGCCAGTACCAGTGCCAGGCCCGAGGTGAAGATGCCACCGGGGGTGCGGTATGGGCGCTCCATCTTCGGCCGGCGGATGCGCAGGGTGATGTGCGCGGCCATCATCAGCACGTACGACAGGGTAGCGCCGAACACCGCCACCAGGATCAGCAGGTCACCTTGGCCAGTCAGCGACAGGGCAAAGCCGATGATCCCGGGGATGATCAAGGCCAGTACCGGGGCCTTGCTCTTGTTGGTTTCCGACAGCTTGCGCGGCAGGTAGCCGGCGCGGGACAGGGCGAAGATCTGCCGGGAGTAGGCGTAGATGATCGAGAAGAAGCTGGCGATCAGCCCGGCCAGGCCGACCAGGTTGACGAAGCCGCCCATCCAGGTGCTACCGCCGTAGGCCTTGGACAAGGCTTCTACCAGCGGGTTGCCGGACGCTTTCAGTGCTTCGGACCCTGCGCCGCCGGGGCCGACCACCAGGATCAGCAGGGCGAAGGCCAGCAACACCAGCATGGCGCCGATCAGGCCGCGTGGCAGGTCACGCTTGGGGTTCTTGGTTTCTTCGGCAGCCAGCGGCACGCCCTCTACGGCAAGGAAGAACCAGATGGCATAGGGGATGGCCGCCCACACGCCGACATAGCCGAACGGCAGGAAGCTGCTGGCGCCCACAGCGTCCGTTTTGGCGATGTCGAACAGGTTGGCTGCATCAAAATGGGGCACCATGCTCACCAGGAACACGGCCAAGGCGATGGCTGCGATGGCGGTGATGATGAACATCAGCTTCAACGCCTCACCCACGCCAAAGATGTGGATGCCGATGAACACGATGTAGAACGCCAGGTAGATCATCCAGCCACCGATGCCGAACAGTGACTGGCAGTAGGCGCCGATGAACACGGCGATGGCGGCGGGGGCGATAGCGTACTCGATGAGGATCGCCGTGCCGGTGAGGAAGCCGCCCCAGGGGCCGAAGGCGCTGCGGGCAAAGCCGTAGCCGCCGCCTGCGGTGGGGATCATCGACGACAGTTCGGCCAGCGAGAAGCACATGCACAGGTACATGGTGGCCATCAGCAGGGTGGCGAGGAACATGCCGCCCCAGCCGCCCTGGGCCAGGCCGAAGTTCCAGCCGGCATAGTCGCCGGAGATGACGTAGGCCACGCCCAGGCCGACCAGCAGGACCCAGCCGGCGGCACCTTTTTTCAGTTCACGTTGCTGGAAATAGTCCGAGCCGACTTTTTCGAAGTCGACGGAAGAGGCTGCCGGCGAGCCGGCGGAATGATCGCTTGGCATAGATTCACCTGTTGTTTTTCTTGGTGGCCGGACGGGTTCCGGGCCGATGGTGATGGGTACTGCAGGAAGCGAGCCAGAGCGTTGGTGCACGGTTACCGCTCTGGGTTTTGTATATGCAGGCCTGGCCTCTTCGCGGGTGAACCCGCTCCTACAGGGGGTGTACAGCGCCTTAAGCAAGCGCAGTACCTGTGGGAGCGGGTTTACCCGCGAAGAAGGCGACGCGGTTTAGAAGAAGCCCAACGGATTGATGTCGTAGCTCACCAGCAGGTTCTTGGTCTGCTGATAGTGGTCGAGCATCATCTTGTGCGTCTCACGCCCGACCCCCGACTTCTTGTAGCCACCGAACGCGGCATGCGCCGGGTACAGGTGGTAGCAGTTGGTCCACACGCGGCCAGCCTTGATCCCACGGCCCATGCGGTAGGCACGGTTGATGTCGCGGGTCCACACGCCGGCACCCAGGCCGAACTCGGTGTCGTTGGCGATTGCCAAGGCTTCGGCTTCGTCCTTGAAGGTGGTGACGCTGACCACCGGGCCGAAGATTTCTTCCTGGAACACGCGCATCTTGTTGTTGCCCTTGAGCAGGGTCGGCTGGATGTAGTAACCGGTGGCCAGCGAGCCTTCCAGTTTTTCGACCTTGCCGCCGGTCAGCAACTCGGCGCCTTCCTTCTGGGCGATGTCGAGGTACGACAGGATCTTCTCGAACTGCTGTTGCGAG
The DNA here is from genome assembly GCF_001586765.1 of Pseudomonas sp. ABFPK. Lineage (NCBI taxonomy): Bacteria > Pseudomonadati > Pseudomonadota > Gammaproteobacteria > Pseudomonadales > Pseudomonadaceae > Pseudomonas > Pseudomonas sp. ABFPK. The sequence goes on from NZ_LQXW01000028.1 coordinate 5,133, forward strand.
GCCTGGGCGCCGACCATGGTGTCGGTGTCCAGCGGGTCGCCGCGCTTGATCTGCAGCACCTTCTTCATCACCACTTCCATGAACTGCGGGTAGATCGACTCCTGTACCAGTGCCCGTGACGGGCAGGTGCATACCTCGCCCTGGTTGAAGAACGCCAGCACCATGCCTTCGGCCGCCTTCTCGATGAAGCTTGGCTCGGCTTGCATGATGTCTTCGAAATACACGTTCGGCGACTTGCCGCCCAGTTCGACGGTGGACGGGATGATGTTCTCGGCGGCGCATTTCATGATGTGCGAGCCAACCGGGGTCGAGCCGGTGAAGGCGATCTTGGCGATGCGCTTGCTGGTGGCCAGTGCTTCACCGGCTTCGCGGCCATAGCCTTGCACCACGTTGAGCACGCCTTTTGGCAGCAGGTCACCGATCACTTCCAGCAGCACGGTGATGCCCAGCGGGGTCTGTTCGGCAGGCTTGAGCACCACGCAGTTGCCGGCGGCCAGGGCCGGGGCGAGCTTCCAGGCGGCCATCAGGATCGGGAAGTTCCACGGGATGATCTGCCCGACCACGCCCAGTGGCTCATGGATGTGATAGGCCACGGTGCCTTCGTTGATTTCCGCGGCGCCGCCTTCCTGGGCGCGGATGCAGCCAGCGAAGTAGCGGAAGTGGTCGACCGCCAGCGGAATGTCGGCATTGAGGGTTTCGCGGATCGGCTTGCCGTTGTCCCAGGTTTCGGTAATGGCCAGCAGTTCGAGGTTCTGCTCGATACGGTCGGCGATCTTCAGCAGAACGTTGGAGCGGTCCTGCACTGAAGTGCGGCCCCAGGCATCCGCCGCAGCGTGGGCGGCATCCAGGGCTTTGTCGATGTCTTCGGCAGTGGAGCGAGGGAATTCAGCGATCAGCTTGCCATTCACCGGGGAGGTATTTTCGAAGTACTGCCCCTTTACCGGAGGAACGAACTCACCACCGATGTAGTTGCCGTAGCGGCTCTTGAAGGAAACCTTCGCGCCTTCGGTACCGGGATGTGCGTAACGCATGGTGTGTCTCCTGGCTATTGTGTTTGTTAGGGAGTTGGAAAGCGTAGAGCAAAGGTTGGGCCAGCGTTTCGAGCGCCAGGCAAATCAATGACTTGGCTCGGTTCTTTGGGCCTGGCCCACGATCTCTGTGCCAGCGCCGGTACGCGCGGGGGTGACACTTTGTGCCATTTGCGACACGTAACCGGAGGGTGCATTGCAAAGCCTTCCCGGGTGGAGGATGCTGGCGGGACTCTCTATCTGCGGAGAACTACAACAATGCAGAGCAATCATTTCAGTCGCCATGCCCAGCAAGTCCATACCGTCGCCCATGGTGGGGCCGGGGAGGGTGGCAGTGACCCGTCCATCGCCCGCTCCTGGCTACGCTGCCTGGAGGACTACCACCTCGACCCGTCGGTGATCGAGGCCCCGGTGGTGCTCGAGCATGGGCGCCTGCTGGAAAGCCGCGAGCGCCTGCGCCAGGTGCTGCAGATTGCCGACCATGAAATGAACAGCCTGCACCAGCAGCTTTCCGGGGCCGGCCATGCGGTGCTGCTGACCGATGCCCGCGGGGTGATCCTCAATTGCGTCAGCGCGCCGACCGAGCGGCGCAGCTTCGAGCGTGCCGGGCTGTGGCTGGGCGCTGACTGGAGCGAGGCGCGCGAGGGCACCAACGGCATCGGCACCTGCCTGGTCGAGCGCCAGGCGCTGACCATTCACCAGAACGAGCACTTCCGCGGTCGCCACACCGGCCTGACCTGCTCGGCCAGCCCGGTGTTCGACCCGCATGGCGAGTTGCTTGCAGTGCTGGATGTGTCTTCGGCGCGGCCCGACGTTTCCCGGCAGAGCCAGTTCCACACCATGGCTTTGGTCAACCTGTCGGCGAAGATGATCGAAAGCTGCTACTTCCTGCGCCATTTCGAACAGCAATGGCTGCTGCGTTTTCACCTGCAGGCCGAGTCGGTCGGCCTGTTCAGCGAAGGCCTGCTGGCGTTCGACGGTGACGGGCGCATCTGCGCCGCCAACCAGAGCGCGCTGAACCTGCTGGGCACGGTGCGTGGTGGCGTGCTGGGCAAACCGCTGGAACGCTTTTTCGCTTGCAGCCACGACGAACTGTTCAGCCGCGCCACGCCTGGCGGCAGCACGGCGTGGCCGCTGCATACCCTGGACGGGCGCCAGGTGTTCGCCAGCCTGCGTGGCCAGGCTCGCGCACCGGTGTGGTCGGTGCCAGCCGCCCAGCCGCGGCCCACGCGGGAAGTGGAGCCGCTTATCTGCCTGCTCGACCCCGCCTTGCAAAACGACTTCCGCCGCAGCGTGCGGGTGTTCGAGCGCGATGTGCCGCTGTTGCTGCGCGGCGAGACCGGCTGTGGCAAGGAGGCTTTTGCCCAGGCCGTGCACCAGGCCAGCGAGCGGCGCGGCAAGCCGTTCGTCGCCATCAACTGCGCCTCGATCCCGGAAAGCCTGATCGAGAGCGAACTGTTCGGCTACCGCGGCGGCAGCTTTACCGGTGCACGCAAGGAAGGCATGCGCGGCAAGCTGCTGCAGGCCGATGGTGGCACCTTGCTGCTGGACGAGATCGGCGACATGCCACTGGCCCTGCAAACCCGCCTGCTGCGCGTGCTGGAGGAGCGCCAGGTGGTGCCGATCGGTGGCGAGCCGCAGGCGGTCGACGTGCGCATTGTCAGCGCTACTCACCGTGACCTGCTGGAACGGGTGGAGCAGGGCAGTTTCCGCGAGGACCTGTATTACCGGCTGAATGGCCTGGAAGTGGCATTGCCTGCGGTGCGCGAGCGCAGTGACAAGGCGCAGTTGCTGGACTTTCTGCTGCGTCAGGAGGCGCAGGGAGAACCGATCGATATCGAGCCCAGGGCGCGGCAGGCACTGCTCGACTTCGCCTGGCCGGGCAACGTGCGGCAGATGCGCAACGTGCTGCGTACCCTGGTGGCACTTTGCGAAGACTCCCGCATCGCGTTCCCGGATCTGCCCACCATTCTCCGCAACAGCACCGTCCCTGTAGGAGCGGCCTTGTGTCGCGAAAGGGCCGCAGAGCGGCCCCAGGGTCTCAGCAGCGCCGACCAATCTGCAGGGGCTGCGTCGCAGCCCGATCGCGACACAAGGCCGCTCCTACAGGATGCGGAGCGGCAAGCATTGTTGGAGACGCTAGATGCAAAACACTGGCACCTCACCCGTGTCGCCGAGCACTTGGGCATCAGCCGCAATACCTTGTATCGAAAACTGCGCAAACACGGCATCACCAGAGCCGACTGAGCGAAACATCTGGTGCGATTTGTCGCGCCCTGGGCTACCCTGCCTCGATGTTTTGCGAGGTCGACCATGCATATTCACATTCTCGGTATTTGCGGCACTTTCATGGGCTCGCTGGCGGTGCTGGCCAAGGAACTTGGCCACCGCGTCACCGGCTCGGACGCCAACGTCTATCCCCCGATGAGCACCCAGCTTGAAGCCCAGGGCATCGAACTGACCCAAGGATATGACCCGGCCCAGCTGGACCCGGCGCCAGACCTGGTGGTCATCGGCAACGCCATGTCGCGTGGCAACCCGGCGGTGGAGTACGTGCTGAACAAGGGCCTGCCCTATGTTTCCGGCCCGCAGTGGCTGGCCGACCACGTGTTGCAGGGCCGCTGGGTGCTGGCCGTTGCCGGTACCCACGGCAAGACCACTACCAGCAGCATGCTGGCCTGGGTGCTGGAACATGCCGGCATGAGCCCGGGCTTCCTGATTGGCGGTGTGCCGCAGAACTTCTCGGTGTCGGCGCGCCTGGGCGATACGCCGTTCTTCGTGGTCGAAGCCGACGAGTACGACAGCGCCTTCTTCGACAAGCGCTCGAAGTTCGTCCACTACCACCCGCGCACGGCGATCCTCAACAACCTCGAGTTCGACCATGCGGACATCTTCCCCGACCTGGCCTCGATCGAGCGGCAGTTCCACCACCTGGTGCGCACCATTCCTAGCGAAGGCCTGGTCATCCACCCCACCACCGAGCAGGCGCTGGAGCGGGTGATCGGCATGGGTTGCTGGACCCCGGTGCAGACCACCGGCGAAGGTGGCCAGTGGCAAGCCCGTCTGCTCAGCCCCGACGGCTCGCGCTTCGAAGTGCTGTTCGACGGCGAAGCGCAGGGCGTGGTGGACTGGGCGCTGACTGGCCAGCACAACGTCGCCAACGCCCTGGCTACCCTGGCAGCGGCGCGCCATGTAGGCGTGGTGCCAGCCATGGGCATCGAAGGCCTGAGCGCCTTCAAGAGCGTCAAGCGGCGTATGGAGAAGGTTGCCGAAGTGCAGGGCGTGACCATCTACGATGACTTCGCCCACCACCCGACCGCCATCGCCACCACCCTGGACGGCCTGCGCAAGCGCGTTGGCGAAGCCCCGGTGATCGCCGTGATCGAGCCGCGCTCCAACTCGATGAAGCTCGGTGCCCACCGTGACGGCCTGCCGGAAAGCGTCAACGATGCCGACCAGGTGATCTGGTACGCCCCGGCCAACCTTGGCTGGGACCTGGCTGCCACCGCCGCGCAATGCAAAGTGCCCAGCGTGGTGGCCGACAGCCTCGAAGCGATCATCGAGCGGGTCAAGGGGCAGGCCCGCGCGGGTACCCATGTAGTGATCATGAGCAACGGCGGCTTCGGCGGCCTGCACGGCAAGCTGGCCGAGGCACTGAAGTGAGCGGGCCGGAACGCATCACCCTGGCCATGACGGGCGCCTCTGGTGCCCAGTATGGCCTGCGCCTGCTCGACTGCCTGGTGCGTGAGGACCGCGAGGTGCACTTCCTGATCTCCAAGGCCGCGCAACTGGTGATGGCCACCGAGACGGACGTGGTGCTGCCGGCCAAGCCACAGGCGATGCAGGCTTTCCTCACCGAATATACCGGCGCTGCCGACGGGCAGATCCGCGTGTATGGCAAGGAAGACTGGATGTCGCCGGTGGCCTCGGGCTCCGGCGCCCCGGCGGCAATGGTAGTGGTGCCCTGTTCCACTGGGACCTTGTCGGCGATTGCCACTGGTGCCTGCAACAACCTGATCGAACGTGCTGCTGACGTTACCCTCAAGGAGCGCCGCCAACTGATCCTGGTGCCGCGCGAGGCGCCGTTCTCCACCATCCACCTGGAGAACATGCTCAAGCTGTCGCAGATGGGCGCGGTGATCCTGCCGGCGGCGCCGGGCTTTTATCACCAGCCGCAGACCATCGACGACCTGGTCGACTTCGTGGTCGCGCGCATTCTCAACCTGCTGAACATTCCCCAGGACATGTTGCCGCGCTGGGGTGAGCACCACTTCGGGGTGGATGATTGAAGCGAGCGCTGGTGGGCTTGCTGGCGCTGGTGCTGCTCGGTGGCTGCGCCACGGTGCGCACGCTGGATGCCAACAAGCCCGGGGCACCGGTGGTGTATGCAGGTACCCGGTTGGACTTGTATGTGATCAATGGCGGGTGCTGCCCGCGGGATCGTTACGGGGCTGAGGCGCCAGCGTATCCGGGGCTGGACCTGCCGGGGAGCATGTTGCTCGATACCTTGTTGCTGCCGTTGTCGTTGCTGACAGCGGCCGGTGTAGGCTTCCAGGCCACTGGTGGCCTGTAAGGGCCCTTTCGCGGGTAAACCCGCTCCCACAGGTACTGCACCAGGTCTGAAATCGGTGCAAATCCTGTGGGAGCGGGTTTACCCGCGAAGAGGCCCTGCCAGGTAAAGCCTACTTCTTGCCCAACCTGCGCAACTCATCCGACTCCACAATCCGCACCCCGTCCTCTTCCTCCAGCGCCAGCCGCCACAGCGCCCGGGCCAAGGTACAAGCCTCGATCCCCCGATACTTCCCGGGTATCAGCCTGGCAAACGGCGAAGCCAACTGTTCGCCGAGCCGCGGCTCGACCCGCTCACCCAGCAGCAACGACGGCCGCACGATGGTCAGCTGCGGCCAATCCTGAGCCTTGAGAGCCTCCTCCATCTCACCCTTGACCCGGTTGTAGAAAATCGACGATTTCGGGTCGGCGCCCAATGCACTGACCACCAGCAGATGCCGCGCGCCCAACTCCCGGGCACGCTTGCTGAAAGCCACCACCATGTCCAGGTCCACAGCGCGGAAGGCCGATTCGGAACCGGCTTGCTTAAGTGTGGTACCCAGGCAGCAATAGGCGATATCGACCCGCCCACCCAGTTGTGGAAGGAACACAGCCGGGTCGCCTACCGGGTTTTCCAGGTGCGGGTGCTCGGCCAATGGCCGGCGGGTAGGCGCCAGTACGCGAGTGATGGTGGGCTCGTTGAGCAGACGGTCGAGCAGGTGTTCACCTGTCAGACCCGTGGCACCGGCAAGCAGGACATGCTGAGGCGTCAAATACATGATGTCTCTCCCTTGTTACACACAAGCTTAGTGGCTGCCGGGCGTTTGCGCCTGTTCCCCCACGTTGGCCTGTGCGGCGTTACGCAATGCTTCTTCGGCCTGTTGCCGGCGCAGGTGCTGCCAGTGCTCAAGCACCTTCGGCGGCGCCCACAGCTGAGGTTCGGAGGCCTCGAAACCTTCCCTTTGTTCTCTTTCGGCAACGCTGGCGCGCGCCAGTTCAAACGCCTGTTTCAGGTCGTCGGTCTGGTTCAGCGCTTCGGCGAACAGGGCATCGCCGAAATAGGTGAAATCGGCTTCTTCCGAACAACCGAAAGACACGCGGTCGGCCCGGGCGGCGGTCATGATCAGCGTGCGCTCATCTTTGAGCGGCGTGATGTAGCCCCCTGAATAGCAGGCGGATATGACAATCACCTTGTCGCGGTTCTTCAGCGGTGCCAGCGCGCTCGCCAGCTCGTCGGCAGACAGATCGGCCAGCTGCAGGCGCGGTTGGTCGAGTACCAGCTGATGGTCCTGGCTGCCATGACTGGTGAGATAGATGAACACCAGGTCTTCGGGGCCGCTGCGCTCGGCCAGGGTGCGGGCGGCGCGGGTCAGGTTTTCGCGTGTGGCCATGGCTCGGGTGGTCATGTGGTCGCGGTGGTTGACCAGGGTCACCTGGCCACTGGCGCCAAAGCGCACCTTGAGCATGTTGCTGACATAGTCGGCTTCGCGCATGAACACGCTCTGCTGGCCATCGCCGGCCACCACCAGGCTGTATAGCTGAACTGGTGGCGCCGAGCGCGGTACCCGGGCCAACGCTTCATCCAGCAAACGGCCCTGGTTGAGCAGCGCCAGGTCCAGTGGGTCAGGCAACAGCTTGCCGTTCTGGTCCCGTACGCGCACGCCGTTGCTCCAGGTGCCACTTTCGACCTTGCCGTTGGCCAGGATCAGCCGGCCCTGGCCGTGGTAGGCATCGTTGAGAAAGCCACCGATATACTTGCTGCCGTCGGCCAGCTGCAGGCTGCCCTGGCCCGACAGTCGCCAGTCGGCGAAGGTGCCTTTGTAGTGGCTGCCATCGCTGCCCAGCAATTCGCCTTCGCCAACCAGCGAGCCGTCCTTGAATTCGCCGATCCACACATCACCATCGGCATTTTCGTAGCGGCCACGGCCTTCCAGGCGGTTGTCCTTGAACTCGCCGATGTACTGCTCGCCGTCAACGCTGTCGTAGGTGCCGCTGCCTTCCAGCTGGCCATTGATGAAGTGGCCGCTGAACTGGTTGCCGCTGGCATCGCTGCGCACCCCGGCGCCGTTGGGCTTGCCCTTGGCGAACAGGCCCTGGTAGCGGCTGCCGTCGGCCAGTTCCAGCTCGCCGGCGCCTTCGTACAAGTCGTCCTTGAACTGGCCGCGGTAGGTCTGGTCGGCTTGCTTGAGGGTGCCTTCGCCGTCGCGGCGGCCGTGGCTGAAGGTACCGGCATAGTGGCTGCCCGGGGTAGTCAGCTCGCCCAGCCCCTGGAACAGCCCTGCGGCGAACTGGCCGCGGTACACCTCGCCGTTGCGGCCGTGCCATTCGCCCTGGCCGTGCCATTGGCCGTCCTTGAAGGTACCGGCGTACCAGCTGCCGTTGGGGTAGTCGATCCGGCCCTCGCCTTGCAACAGGCCATCGACCACCTGCCCCCGGTACCGCCCACCGTCAGGCAGGCGCGCGTCCGGCGGGAGCAGCGATTCGCCATCGCCGCAGGCGGCGAGCAGCAGGACCAGGGTGACGGGGAGCAGTGAACGCATGGCGAGAACCGGGCAATAGGTCTGCCGAGTATGACGCAGAATGGGATCCTGAAACAGCGAACGCATGTGCTGGCGCAGCTCTCGAGCCTGCACTGCATTGAAAAGCTGGCACGGAACCTGTGGGAGCGGGCGTGCCCGCGAACACCGGCGAAGCCGGTGCCATGTACCGTGTGGTCTTCTTCGCGGGTGAACCCGCTCCCACAGGCATTGCGGTGAATTTCAGCTTTGCGCAATACCTGTGGGAGCGGCTTTAGCCGCGAACACCGGCGAAGCCGGTGCCAGGCACCGCGTCGCCTGCTTCGCGGGCACGCCGGCTCCCACAGTTTCCGTGTTGCCTTTGAGGTGCAATCAGCGCACGCCCGGCGACACGATGATCTTCACGTTCTCCTCCTTGTTGTTGACCAACTCCTCGAAGCCCAGCTCGACAATCTGCTCCAGCCCGATCCGCCCGGTCACCAGCGGGCGAATGTCCAGCCTGCCGTCAGCGATGAAGGCAATCACATCGGCGAACTCGCCGTTGTACGCCAACGCGCCCAGCACCTGCTTTTCGGTGGACACCAGTTCGAAGAAGTTGAACTCGCTAGGCTCCTCGAATATCCCCACCAACACGCACTTGCCCGCCTTGCGGATGGTGTCGATGGACAGCTTGGCCGTGTGCTTGTTGCCGATGCATTCAAAACTCACATCCGCGCCGAGCCCGGCAGTGAGCTTGCGGATTTCCACCAGGACGTCGCACTGGCTTGGGTCCAGCACCACGCTGGCGCCAACCTCCTTGGCCTTGGCCTTGCGTGCCGAGGACATTTCCAGGGCGATCACCTGCGCCGCGCCAGCCGCCTTGGCACACATGATGGTGCACAGGCCGATGGTGCCGGCGCCGACTACCACCACCGTCTGGCCAAGCAGGCTGCCGGCCTTCTTTACCGCATGCATGCCCACCGCCAGCGGTTCGATCAGCGCCCCGGCCTCAGCCGGGAAACCCTGCGGCAGCCGGTACAGCAGGTTGGCGGGCACGTTGACCAGTTCGGCAAAGGCGCCATTGTTCATCAGGCCGGTGAAGGCCAGGCGCTCGCAGATGTTGTACAGGCCGTGGGTGCAGTAGTAGCAGGTGCCGCAATGCTGGCAGGCGTCCGCAGCCACCGGGTCACCGACGGCAAAACCTTCCACGCCTTCACCCAGCTTGGCGATCTGGCCGCAGAACTCGTGGCCGAGGATGCACTGGCCCTGGATGCCGGTCAGCGGGTGCGGTGCCTCCACCGGGATGAATACCGGGCCAGCGACGTATTCGTGCAGGTCGGAGCCGCAGATGCCGCACCAGTCCACCTTGATCTGCACCCAGCCGGGCGCAGGGTCGGCCGGCAGGGGCACCTGTTCGACGCGAATATCATTGCGGCCATGCCAGACGGCGGCGCGCATGTGGGTGTGGCTCAGGTCGTTCATTGTTGTTCTCCAGGCTCACGGAAAGGGCTTAGTGCTTGCGCAGGAACGCGAGCAGTTGCTGGTTGACCTGTTCGGCCGCCTCCATTTGCACCATATGGCCAGCCTCGGGCAGCACCAGCACTTCAGCCTCCAGCCCTTCGGCATGGCTGGCCGGGATGATCGCGTCCTTGCCGCCCCACACCACCAGGGCCGGGTGTTGTCCCAGCACCCCGCGCAGGTCGTGGCGCTGCCGGTCGCCGTCGGCGATGGCCGATGCCAACAGGCGCAACGCGTCGTCCACGCCTTCCAGTCGCTTGAACTTGAGCATGTCCTCCAGCATCTGCCGCGTTACCAGTGCGGGGTCGGCAAACAGCTGTACCATCTGCGGTTTGAGGGCATTGCGGTTGGCGGCAGCGACGAAGCCTTGCAGGTACTGTCCGTTGATCTCCTCGCCCAGCCCGGCACTGGCCACCAGGCTCAGGCTGGCCACCCGTTGCGGCGCCAGGCGCGCCACATTCAGGCTGACCGCGCCGCCCATGGAGTGGCCGGCCAGGTGGGCCTTGGCGATGTCCAGGTGGTCGAGCAGGGCCAGTACGGTTTCGCTCAACTCTTCCAGGTCGCCCCGTTGCAGGGCCTTGGCCGACTCGCCATGGCCCGGCAGGTCGAGGGCGATTACCCGTCGCTCGGCAGCCAGCGCCGGGTGGTTGAACAGCCAGTTGTTGAGGTCGCCACCAAAACCGTGCACCAGCACCAGCGGCGTGCCGCCTTCACCCAGCTCGAACCAGCGCAACTGCCGGCCAGCCACTTCAGCCTTCTGTGGCGCCGGCCCTTGGGCCTGGTCGGCGCCACCCTCGGCGACGAACTCGGCCTGGAAGCGCTGCACCACGGCATCGATTTCAGCCTCTTCGGCTTCGCCTTCCACTACCACCGCCAGCAGGGCACCGACCGGCAGGGTTTCATCAGGCCTGGCCACCTGGCGGCGCAACACACCGCTGAACGGGGCTTCGACGCTGCTGCTGATCTTGTCGGTCTCGACGTCCAGCACCTCGTCGCCCTTGCTGATTTCGTCACCTTCCTGCTTCAGCCAGGTATCCACCCGGCCCTCGGTCATCGACAGGCCCCACTTGGGCATGGTCAGGGTATGGATCTGGCTCATGCGGCACTCCTTGCGGCTTCGATCACTTTGCGCACCGCAGCCTCGATCTTCGCCGCGTCGGGGATGTACAGGTCTTCCAGGGCATCGGAGAACGGCACGGGAGTATGCGGGGCGGTGACCATTTCGATCGGGCCCTTGAGCGCGCCGAAGGCCTTCTGAGCCACCAGCGCGCTGATGTCGGTGGCCATGGAGCAACGCGGGTTGGCTTCGTCGATCACCACCAGGCGGCCGGTCTTTTCCACGCTTTCCAGGATGCTGTCCTCATCCAGCGGGCTGGTGGTGCGCAGGTCCAGCACCTCGCAGTCGATACCCTGGCGGGCCAGGTTGTTGGCGGCCTCCAGCGCCACATGCACCATGCGGCCATAGGTGACCAGGGTCACGTCGTCGCCATCACGCAGGAAGTTGGCCTCACCGAACGGTACGGTGTACACCTCTTCCGGCACCTCTCCCTGCATGCTGTAGAGCAGCTTGTGCTCGCAGAAGATCACCGGGTCGTTGTCGCGGATCGCCTGTATCAACAGGCCCTTGGCATCGTACGGCGAGGACGGGCAGACCACCTTCAGGCCGGGAATGTGCGTCCACAGCGAGGTGAGCATCTGCGAGTGCTGGGCCGCCGCGCGCAGGCCGGCGCCGTACATGGTGCGCATCACCAGCGGAGTGACCGCCTTGCCGCCGAACATGTAGCGGAACTTGGCGGCCTGGTTGAGGATCTGGTCCAGGCAGCAGCCGGCGAAGTCGACGAACATCAGCTCGCACACCGGGCGCAGGCCCTGGGTGGCAGCACCGACGGCGGCGCCGACGTAGCCGATTTCGGATAGTGGCGCGTCGAGCACGCGCCCCGGGAACTGGTGGTAAAGGCCCTTGGTCACGCCCAGCACGCCACCCCAGGCGTCATCTTCGCCGGGGGCACCGGCACCGCCAGCAACGTCTTCGCCAATGATGAACACCGTGTTGTCGCGGCGCATTTCCTGGGCCAGGGCTTCGTTGATGGCCTGCTGGTAGCTGATCTTTCTTGCCATGGTGATTCTCCTGTTGTTCTTGTAATCCGCGGCTCAGGGGTAGGCGACGTAGACGTCGGTGAGCAGGTCGGCGGGCTGTGGCTTGGGATCGGACTTGGCGCGGCGCACGGCGTCTTCGATCAGGTCCTCGACGCGGGCGTCGATGGCGTCCAGTTGCGCAGCCGTGAGCAGGCCGGCGCGGGTGGTCTTGTTGCGGAACTGCATGAGGCAGTCGCGGGATTCGCGCAGGTTCTTCACTTCGTCCGGGGCGCGGTAGGTTTGTGCATCGCCTTCGAAATGGCCGTAGTAGCGGCTGAGCTTGACCTCGATCAGCGACGGGCCTTGCCCGGAACGTGCACGTTCGATGGCAGCGCCGGCGGCTTCGTACACGGCAAAGAAGTCGAAACCGTCGATGGTGACACCGGGCATGCCGAACCCGGCCGCGCGGTCGGCGATATGGTCGCAGGCAACCGACCAGGTCGAGGCGGTGGCTTCGGCGTAGCCGTTGTTCTCGGCCACGAAGATGCACGGCAGGTTCATGATCGAGGCCATGTTCATGGCTTCGAACACGGCGCCTTCGTTGGAAGCGCCATCGCCGAAGAAGGCCACCGATACATCGTCGCGGCCTTTGATCTTGGCCGCCAGCGCCGCCCCGGCCACCAGCGGAGCGCCTGCACCGACGATGCCGTTGGCGCCGAGCATGCCTTTTTCCAGGTCGGCGATGTGCATCGAACCGCCTTTGCCGCCGCACACGCCGGTCTTCTTGCCGTAGATCTCGGCCATCATGCCGTACACGTCCACACCCTTGGCGATGCAGTGGCCGTGGCCGCGGTGGGTCGAGGCGATACAGTCGCTATCGCGCAGGTGGGCCATGACTCCAGCGGCGGAAGCTTCTTCGCCGGCATACAGGTGCACGAAGCCAGGGATCTCGCCGGTGGCGAACTCGACGTGCAGGCGTTCTTCGAAGGCGCGGATGGTGCGCATCACTTCATAGGCATGCAGCAGTTGTTCGGTACTGAGTTGATTGGACATCTTGTTGTTCTCCGGGGTTGTCTCAACACGGGTTTGCAGGGTGCAGCCGATGGCCACGGGGCACGGCCATCAAGTGATGGCGGGCGGCGTGCGCCAGTACGGCCTCGACGTCCACGCTCAATGGGCCTTGGTGGTCGAGGGTGATGGTGGGGCTGTCATGCTCGGCGAATTCGATTTCGCGCTCGCCGTCCAGCGCCAGGGTGCCGCTGGCCAGGCTCAGGCGATGGGCTACGCCGGGCGTCAGGGCGCCGCTGGCGGTGATGCCGCAGCCTTGCAGCAGGCCGGGTGCCAGTGGTGCGAGCAGCGCTTGTTCGGCACCGGGGTTCAGGCGTACCCAGGCACCGTGCGGGTCCTGGCGCGAGACCGGGCACCACAGGCCGCACAGGGCCGAGAGGCCGATGGCATGGGGTTCGGCGAAACAGGCGAAGACTTCGCAAAGGTCTTCGCTGCGGCTCAGTGCCCGAGCGCCGATGAAGCGCTGGGGCGATACCGCCACCTCCACCAGTGCCCATTCGGCAAGCTGTTGTTCGGGCACCTTCACCAGCAGGCGCTTGTTGCGGCGCAGGCCGATGCTGGGCGGTACCCGGCCGCTGGCAAGCAGGCCGCCGGCCAGGCCGGCGCTGGTGGCCTCGCGCAGTTCGGGGAAGGCATTGTTGGTGCCGGTGGACAAGGTCAGCAGCGGTACGTCACCGGCCTCGGCAGCAACTGCCTTGTGGGTGCCGTCGCCGCCGAGCACGGCGATCATCGCCACACCGCGTTCGACCATGCGCCGGGTGGCCAGGCGGGTATCGGCAACGGTCTGGGTCAGCGGCAGGTCGAGTATTTCGATGGTCGGCCAGTGCTGGTCACGGGCGACCGGGCCCTGGCTAGCCTTGAGCACGGCGGCTGCAATGCCGGTCATGTCGCTGGGCAGCAGTACCTGGCCGATGCCGGTGGCACCGAAGGCGGCCAGCAGGCGCTGGATCGCCGAAGCCTTGTCGGTGCTCGAATAGAGCCCGGCGTTGGCGGTCAGGCGGCGCAGGTCGCGGCCAGAGGCAGGGTTGGCAATGATCCCGACGGTCGGGGCGGGTAGCGGCATGGCGCACCTCGTTTCTTGTTTGCCAGTGCCGGAGCAAGCGCGGTGCCAGTTTTCCTTGGGTTGGCTGAAATTACCGGGGCAGAGCGGTTTCGTTGCGCTCTGGCCGGAACGTATGGCCGGGCTGGCGAGACGCCGGGTGCCAGCCGAGGTATGGCATGGCCGAGACGCTGAGACGCTGCGTCTCAAGTCGGCCGGTAATCACGCAGTGCTTGTCGGGGCATGCCCGGAAGCGCTTAATGGCCGGACAACGATAAAAACAGCAACGAGAACCGGAGGGCCTGAATGCTTGCCGCGAACTCCCGAGCCCATGTCGACTGCGTCAGCAGGGTGCTGAAGAATGCCGACCGTCTGCCGCAGGCGCCGGTGCCACCGCTGATCCTCGATTCATGGCGCCGTTCCATGGAGCTGTACCGCCTCGACCCCGGATCCCAGCAGGGGCCGCGCATCCTGTCCCAAAGCCTGCTCAACGAATGCCGCGAGCGCGCCGAACTGTTCCTGCGCATCGCCAGCGATGCCGTGGCCCGCCTGCATGAGCGGGTGCGCGGTGCCGACTACTGCGTGCTGCTCACCGACGCCTTGGGGCGCACCATCGATTACCGGGTCGAGTCGGCCATCCGCAACGATTGCCGCAAGGCCGGGCTGTACCTGGGCACCTGCTGGTCGGAGGGCGAGGAGGGCACCTGCGGCGTGGCGGCGGTGTTGACCAGCAAGGCGCCGGTCACGGTGCACAAGCGCGACCACTTCCGCGCTGCGTTCATTGGCCTGACCTGTACGGCGGCACCGGTGTTCGACCCGCTGGGCGAGTTGCTGGGCGTGGTGGATGTCTCGGCCTTGCAGTCGCCGGACGACCGCCGCAGCCAGCACCTGATCCGCCAACTGGTCGAGCAGACTGCCCGCGAGATCGAAAATGCCTTTTTCATGCATAGTGCCCAGGGCCATTGGGTGATGCGTGCCCATGGCACGCCGGGATATGTGGAAAGCCAGCCCGACTACCTGCTGGCCTGGGATGGCGATGGCCGCCTGCAGGCGATCAACAGCCTGGCGCGCCAGCGCCTGGTGGAGCATCTGGGGCGTTTGCCCGAGCACATTGGCGAGCTGTTCGACATGGATCAGTTGCGCCGCGTGAACGCATCGTCCGCTCAACGCCTGCCGGGCCTGGGTGGGCTGTACGGCCGGGTCAGCGCACCCCGCCAGCGCCAGCGTGCGCAGCCGTTGCGCCAGGCCCAGGACGACCGTATCGAGCAGCATCTGCGCCTGGCCACGCGGGTCAAGGACTGCAACCTGGCGGTGCTTGTGCAAGGCGAG
Organism: Pseudomonas sp. ABFPK; assembly: GCF_001586765.1. Lineage (NCBI taxonomy): Bacteria > Pseudomonadati > Pseudomonadota > Gammaproteobacteria > Pseudomonadales > Pseudomonadaceae > Pseudomonas > Pseudomonas sp. ABFPK. The sequence goes on from NZ_LQXW01000028.1 coordinate 20,234, forward strand.
ACGGGGGCTGGCAAAGAGGTGTTCGCCCGCCAGTTGCATCAGCAAAGCCTGCGTCGCGATGGCCCGTTCGTCACCTTGAACTGTGCGGCCATCCCGGAAAGCCTGATCGAGAGCGAGCTGTTCGGCTATGTGGCCGGGGCCTTCACCGGGGCTTCCAGCAAAGGTATGCAGGGGCTGTTGCAGCAGGCCGATGGCGGCACGCTGTTCCTCGACGAAATCGGTGACATGCCGCTGAACCTGCAAACCCGGTTGCTGCGCGTGCTGGCGGAGGGTGAAGTGGCGCCGCTGGGCGCGGCGCGGCGGGAGCGGGTGGATATTCAGGTGATTTGCGCGACCCACCGCGATTTGGCGGCGATGGTGGAGGATGGGCGTTTTCGTGAGGATCTTTACTTCCGCCTGGCCAATGCCCGCTTCGAATTGCCGCCGCTGCGCGAGCGTGAGGACCGCTTGGGGTTGATTCACCAGTTGCTGGTCGAGGAGGCCGAGGCCTGCGGGGTCGAGGTGATGTTGGCGGATGATGCGCTGCAGGCGCTGCTGGTCTATCGCTGGCCGGGGAACTTGCGCCAGCTGCGGCAGGTGTTGCGCTATGCCTGTGCGGTGAGTGAGGGCGGGCAGGTGCAGATGCAGGACCTGCCGCAGGAGGTGCGCGGCGAGGTAGTCGCGTCGGCTGAAAGCAGCATGTCCTGTCCGGCCCGGCAGTTGCTGCTGGATGCGCTGATCCGCCATCGCTGGAAGCCGGCCGATGCGGCGCGGGCTCTGGGGATATCGCGGGCGACCTTGTACCGGCGGGTGCATGAGCATCACATCGAGATGCCGCGGATGAAGGGCTGAGTCACGCGGACCTGTAGGAGCAGCCTTGTGCTGCGAAAGGGCCGGCATGAGCAACAAATTTGTTTGGGAAGTAATGCCCTCTTCGCAGCACAAGGCTGCTCCTACAGGGCTTCTGCCAAACCAGTGATCCATAAAAAACCCCGGAACAAGTCCGGGGTTTTCAGTACATCACACTACGCGATCACTCCTGGCTAGCCAGTTTGTGCTCGAGGTAGTGAATGTTGACGCCGCCTTTGCAGAAACCTTCATCACGCACCAGGTCGCGGTGCAGCGGGATGTTGGTCTTGATGCCGTCGACGACGATCTCGTCCAGGGCATTGCGCATGCGCGCCATGGCTTCGTCGCGGTCCTTGCCGTAGGTGATCAGCTTGCCGATCAGCGAGTCGTAGTTCGGCGGAACCGAGTAACCGCTGTACAGGTGCGAATCAACACGCACGCCGTTGCCGCCCGGGGCGTGGAAGTGCTTCACCTTGCCTGGGCTCGGGATGAACTTCTTCGGGTCTTCGGCGTTGATACGGCATTCCAGCGCATGGCCACGGATGACCACATCTTCCTGGCGGAACGACAGCTTGTTGCCAGCGGCGATGCTCAGCATCTCCTTGACGATGTCGATACCAGTCACCATCTCCGACACCGGGTGCTCAACCTGCACGCGGGTGTTCATCTCGATGAAGTAGAAGCGGCCGTTCTCGTACAGGAACTCGAAAGTACCCGCACCACGGTAGCCGATCTCGATGCACGCATCGACGCAGCGCTTGAACACTTCCTGACGGGCTTTCTCGTCGATGCCCGGGGCTGGCGCTTCTTCCAGTACCTTCTGGTGACGGCGCTGCAGCGAGCAGTCACGGTCACCCAGGTGAATGGCGTTGCCTTGGCCGTCGGACAGTACCTGTACTTCCACGTGGCGTGGGTTGGTCAGGAACTTCTCCAGATAGACCATCGGGTTGCCGAAGGCTGCACCGGCTTCAGTACGGGTGAGCTTGGCCGAGGCAATCAGGTCCTCTTCCTTGTGCACCACGCGCATGCCGCGACCACCACCGCCACCGGCGGCCTTGATGATCACCGGGTAGCCGACGTCACGAGCAATCGCCAGGGCGACTTCTTCATCTTCCGGCAGCGGGCCATCGGAGCCCGGTACGGTCGGTACGCCCGACTTGATCATCGCGTCCTTGGCCGAAACCTTGTCGCCCATCAGGCGAATGGTGTCGGCTTTCGGGCCGATGAAGGCGAAACCGGATTTTTCCACCTGCTCGGCGAAGTCGGCGTTTTCCGCCAGGAAGCCGTAGCCCGGGTGAATCGCGGTGGCGCCGGTCACTTCGGCGGCAGCGATGATTGCCGGGATATGCAGGTAGGAATCCTTGGACGATGCAGGGCCGATGCAGACCGACTCGTCTGCCAGGCCCAGGTGCATCAGTTCACGGTCGGCGGTGGAGTGCACGGCGACTGTCTTGATACCCAGCTCTTTGCAGGCACGCAGGATCCGCAGGGCAATTTCCCCGCGGTTGGCGATCAGGACTTTTTCGAGCTTCCCAGACATCGTTGGCTCTCCGCGATTCAAACGATGGTGAACAGCGGCTGGTCGAACTCAACCGGCTGGCCGTCTTCTACCAGGATGGCGTCGATGACACCGCCGACATCGGCTTCGATGTGGTTCATCATCTTCATGGCTTCGACGATGCACAGGGTGTCGCCTTTCTTCACGGTCTGGCCAACTTCAGCGAAGTTCGGCGAGGTCGGCGAAGGCTTGCGGTAGAAGGTACCTACCATCGGCGAGCGGATCACGGTGCCTTTCAGGGCCGGGGCGGCGGCAGCGGCTTCAGTGGCCGGAGCGGCAGCGGCGACCGGGGCAGCAACAGGAGCGGCGGCTACCGGAGCCGGTGCGAAGTACTGCTGGGCAGCCGGGGTCTTGCTGTGACGGCTGATACGGACCGACTCTTCGCCTTCCTTGATCTCCAGTTCGTCGATGCCAGACTCTTCCAGCAGCTCGATCAGTTTCTTGACTTTACGGATATCCATTAATCATCAACTCCCAAAGGTTCGGTCAGGGGGCGAAATACAAAAAAACGTATCTGAAACGTTTCTCTCGAACCCTGGCCCACTGAGGCCAGGGTTTTCATCATTTGGGCTGTGCGTTGGCAGCCAGTTGTTCCAGCGCGGACTCCAGGGCCAGGCGATAACCGCTGGCGCCCAGGCCGCAGATCACCCCTACGGCAACATCGGAAAAGTAGGAGTGGTGGCGGAACGGTTCGCGTTTGTGCACGTTGGACAGGTGCACTTCGATGAATGGGATGCTCACCGCAAGCAATGCGTCACGTAATGCGACGCTTGTGTGGGTGAAAGCAGCCGGATTGATCAGGATGAAGTCCACACCCTCGTTGCGTGCGGCGTGAATGCGGTCGATCAGTTCGTATTCGGCGTTGCTCTGCAGGTACTGCAGATGGTGGCCTGCGGCGCGGGCACGTTGCTCCAGGTCCTGGTTGATCTGGGCCAGGGTCACGGCGCCGTAGTGGCCAGGCTCGCGGGTACCGAGCAGGTTGAGGTTGGGGCCGTGGAGCACCAGTAGCGTTGCCATCTGCGGATTCCTTGGATTTGTAGGGCAATTCGACACAGCGCGGCGAGTGTGCCGTAAAGCGACGGCAAGTGTCCAGTTCCCGGCAATAGCCAGCACGATGTCCGAGGTTCGCGCGAAGTATGTGACCAAATAATTAAATTTGGTCACTGATTTCTGGATTTTTCACAGCTCGCGGGAAGTTATAGACCGACTTTGCCGCGCACGCGTGTGAGAATTTGCGCAAATTCACCGGCATTTATCTCGCCAATGACCCGATCAGCGGTTATTTCGCTACCGTTCGCGGCAAAGAACAGCAGGGCGGGCGGGCCGAACAGCTGGTAGCGATCGAGCAGGCTGCGTTGTTCGGCATTGCTTTCGGTGATGTCAAAACGCAGCAGCTTGAAGCCGGCCAGTTGCGCTTGCACCTGCGGAGCGGTGAGCACCTCGCGTTCGATCACTTTGCAGCTGATGCACCAATCGGCGTACCAGTCCAAGAGCACCGGCTGGCCGGCTGCCTTGGCCTGGGCCAGGGCAGCGTCCAGTGCGGCGGGGGTGGTGATGGTCTGCCAGCTATCCGCCTGCACCGCCGGCCCGTTGCCGGTGGCCACAAGGGTTGCCGGCGGCAGAGGGCGCAGGGGGTCGCCCTGGCCGCTGAGGGCGCCGTACCAGCAGGCCAGGGCGTACACCAGCAGGGCCAGGCCGAGCAGTTGGGCCAGGCGCTGGCGTGCGGTCTTGACGACGAACTCTAGGGCACCGAGGAACAGCGCCACGCCAGCGGCGAGGAAACCGACCAGCAGCAAGGTCAGCGGGCCTGGCAGCACTCGGCTGAGCAAGCCGATGGCCAAGCCCAGCAGCAGGACGCCGATGGCATTCTTCACCGTGTTCAGCCAGGGGCCGCTTTTCGGCAGCCAGGCCGCGCCACCGGTGGCCACCAGCAGCAATGGTGCGCCCATGCCCAGGCCCAGGGCGAACAGTTTGAATGCACCGCCCAGGGCATCGCCGCTGGCGCTGATGTACAGCAACGCACCGGCCAGCGGCGCCGACACACAGGGCGAAACCAGCAGGCTGGAGAGTACGCCCAGTATTGCCGCGCCCAGCAGCGAGCCGCCCCGGGTGTGGCTGGCCACATTGTTCAGGCGGTTGCTCAGGGCTTGCGGCAGTTTCAGTTCGAACAGGCCGAACATGGCCAGGGCGAACACCACGAAGAACAGCGCGAAGGGCACCAGTACCCAGGCCGACTGCAGGCGCGCCTGCAGGTTCAGGCCGGCGCCGAACAACCCCATCAACGCACCGAGTACCGCGAAGCTGGCCGCCATCGGCAGCACATAGGCCAGCGACAACGCCAAACCGCGCAGGCCGCCAGCCTGGCCGCGCAGCACCACGCCGGAAAGGATCGGCAGCATCGGCAGCACGCAGGGGGTGAACGTCAGGCCGACCCCGGCGAGGAAGAACAGCAGCAGCGACTTCCAGGTCCAGGCGTGTTCACCGCTGGCCGGGGTGCTTGCGCCGCCTTCGCCATCGATGCTCAGGCGTGCGGTTTCTGGCGGGTAGCACAGGCCTTTGTCGGCGCAGCCCTGGTAGCCCACCAGCAGGGTGAAGGCGCGCGGGTCATTGCGCGGGAGCTCGATATCGAGCACGCCGTGGTACACCTCGACATCGCCGAAGAACTCATCGTGCTTGGCCTCGCCCTTGGGGATGCTTGGTGTGCCCAGGGCAATGTCGGCCGGTTCGGTGCGGAACTGGAAACGGTGGCGATAGAGGTAGTAGCCGTCGGTTGCGACGAAGCGCAGCTTGATGGTTTGCGCATCGGCCTGGACCAGGCTGAGCTTGAACGCTTCGTGTACCGGCAGGAAGTCGGCGTTGTTGGCCAGCGAAGCTGCGCCGAGGGTGGCGCTGGGGCGGTTGTCGAGCAGGCCCGTGGCGAAGGCAGGGCTGGCCAGCAGCAGGAACAGCAGGAAAAACAGGCGGCGCATGGCGGACTCGCGAGGTGGAACGTGCTGGGCATGATAGCGGAGTTGGTGCGGGTTGGGGCCATGCTGGTGGCGGGGGCGACACATGGCCGCTGGCTCATGTGCTGCCTGTGTCGGCCTCTTCGCGGGTAAACCCGCTCCCACCTCGTCCGCATAGGCTATCCCTGTGGGAGCGGGTTTACCCGCGAAGAGGCCAGCACAGGCCAACCTAGACTCTGAAGGCCCGCACCGCCCGGTTCAGTTCACCCCCCAAACTCAGCAACTGCTCGCCTTGCTCACGCCCCTCGCCAATGCGCTGCAGGTTGTCCTCACCCAGCTCATGAATTCGCTCGCTGTGGTCGCGAATCTCACTCACGGCACCACTCTGCTGCGCCGTGACATCGGCAATCCGCACCGCAGTGTCCGAAATGGTGCGAATGGCACAGACGATCTCGTCCAGCGCCCCGTCCGCCGCCTGGGCCTGGTTGGCCGTGGCCTCGGCATGCTCAAGCTGCGCACGCATCCCGGCTACCGAGCTTCTGGCTGCCTGCTGCAAGCGGTCGATCAGTGCCTGAATCTCGCCGGTCGCCCCGGTGGTGCGCTGTGCCAGCGAACGCACCTCATCGGCCACCACGGCAAAACCACGGCCCATCTCACCGGCGCGGGCCGCTTCGATCGCGGCATTCAGCGCCAGCAGGTTGGTCTGCTCGGCAATCGAGCGGATCACCGTCAGGACGCCGCCGATGGTGGCCGACTCCTCCGCCAGTTGCTCGATCATGCGGGCGTTGCCCTGCACCTCGTCGACCAACTCACGCAAGCCCGACAGGCTCTGGCCGATCACCGCCTGGCCCTGCTCCACTGCACGCCCGGCATCGCGGCTGGCGTCGGCTGCGGCGCTGGCGTCGCCGGCCACTTGCTGGATGGTCGCTTCCAGTTCACCCAAAGCATCACGGATCTGCCCGGTGTCGCCGGCCTGGCGTTCGGCGCCGTCATGAAGGGCGGCGCTCATGCCGGCCAGGGCGTGGCTGCTGCCAGCCACCTGCTCGGCGTTGTGGCGGATGGTGCCGACCAGCTCTACCAGATACTGGCGCAGGCGGTTGAGCGATTCCTGGATGTCGCGCAGTTCGCGGTTGGTCCTGCCCAGGGCGATGGCCTCGGCGAAGTCACCCTCGGCCCAGCGCGACAGGGCCGGGGCCAGGCCGGTCAGGGTGCGCGCCAGGCGACGTTGCAAGGTGTCGATCAGCAGGGCGATAAGCAGGATCAGGCCGATCATAAGGCCCTGGATGATTCGCACTTCAGCGGCAATTTTCGCATGCTGGGCGCGTACCTCGGGCTCCAGCGCCGCGATGGCCTGTTGCACGGCCTCCAGGCGCTGGCCGGTGCTGGCGGCCAGGGCGACGCGGCGCTCGATCTGTTCGCGGGTGCGCTGCAGCTCGGCCGGGTAGCGGCCGAGCAGGCTCTGCAGTTCGCGCTTGAGGCCGACGGCAATGTCTTCCTGCTGGGCGCTGGCCTGGGTTTCCAGGCCCATCATCGCGGCGAAGTCGTCGGCACCGGACTCGGCGCTACGGGTTACGCCGAGCAAGGGCAAGGCATCGATCGCCTGGGCCTGGGCACGGATCAGCTGCAGCTCGCGCTCCACTTCGTCAGCCAGCTCCGGGCGGCCGCTGCTGACCAGCTTGTCCCGGGCCAGCGACAGACGACCGAGGTGCACGGTGGCGTCAAGCAGTGGCACCAGGTAGCGGTTTGCGTCGGCGCTGCCGCTGTCGCGGGCGTAGCCGGCCAGCTGTTCGAAGTTGGCACCCAGTTCCCGCTCGGCTTGCAGCAGCAGGGCCTGCGGGTCACCAGCCAGCTTGCCGGCGGCCAGTAGCTCCTCGGCGGTAAAGGCCTGCAGGCTGTCCAGGCTGGGGCGCAGTTTGTCGGCCAGTTCGCTGGGCCACTCGGCCAGCGCGGCCTGCAACTGCTGGTTGGCCTCCATCGCCGCGGCATGGCGCAGGGCATCGCCGCTGCCCAGGTACGCCTGGATGTTGCGGGCCGCCTGGTTCTGGAACTGCTGGGACAGGCCCAGGTAGCGCTCCATCAACTGGTAGGGGCGCTCAAGGGCCCGCTGCGACCACCAAAGGGTGGCGCCCAGAGCGATACACACGGTTACCAGCAACAGGGTGTTGAAATTGGTCAGCCACTTCAGGCGCATAGCCGCGAGCTTCCTGCGGGGAGGGGAGAGGTCGGTGGCTGAAGTTATTGCGATTTTGTGACGGGGTGATGACGACAGGGGGGTGGCGCCATAAAAAAAGTGGCACAGTGCCTCTATTGGTGGCCGTCTGCACTGGCCTCTTCGCAGCACAAGGCTGCTCCTACAGAGCGTGCGATACCTGTAGGAGCAGCCTTGTGCTGCGAAGAGGCCAGTGCAGGCTATAAGAAACTCAAGGCTCCACACGGACTACGCAATTACGCCCGGCATGCTTGGCCCGATACAGCGCCTCGTCCGCCGCACTGGCCATGGTCAGCGCATCCAGCCCCTCATCCAACTGCACCACCCCTGCACTGAAGGTGCACTGCAAGTCCCGTGGCTGCGCCGGGTAGAGGATCTCGGCAAAGCGCCGGCGGATTTCGTCCAGCACCTTGTGCGCCGCGTCCAGCGCGGTATTGGGCATCACAATGGCGAACTCTTCACCGCCGTAACGGCCAATGAAATCGGTCTTGCGCAAGCGCTGCTTGAGAAACAGCGCCAGGCTCTTGATCACCCGGTCGCCCATGGGGTGACCGTGGCGGTCGTTGATCTTCTTGAAATGGTCGATGTCGAGCATGGCAAAGCACAACGGCAGCTGCTCGCGACGGGCGCGGAAGCTGCAGTCTTCCAGCAATTGCAGGATGTGGGTGTGGTTGTACAACCCGGTCAGGCTGTCGCGCACCATGCGCGCCTTCAGGTGCCGGGCGCGGGCGGCGCGGTTGCGCACGGTGGTGATCAGGTGGCGAGAGCGAAACGGTTTGGTCAGGAAGTCATCACCGCCTTCGCTCATGGCATCCAGCTGCTTGTCCAGGTCGTCCTCGGCAGACAGATAGATGATCGGCACACTAACATAACGGTCGCTGTGGCGGATCACCTTGGCCAGTTCGGGGCCGGTGCAGGCCGGCATGTACAGGTCGAGGATGATCAGGTCGGGCTGGAAGTCAGCCAGTTCGGCCATGGTGCGGATCGGGTCGGTCAGGCTGCGGGTGATCATGCCGGCGCTGGCCAGCACGCGCTCGGTGTACAGCGCCTGGGTGCGTGAGTCGTCGATGACCAGTACGCGCAACGGGTCGTGCTGTGTTGCATTGGTCAGCAGTTCGACCTTTTCCAACAGGCTGGAGGCTTCCAGGGTGCCGGTGAGGAAGTCCTGGCCACCGGCGCGCACGGCGGCCAGGCGGGTCGGGGTGTCGGTTTCGTGATGGCTGAAGAACAGCAGTGGTATATGTCGGGCCAGCCCCTGCTGCATCTGGGCAGCCAACAGCAGGCCTTGGCCGGCACCGTTGAAGTCGACATCCATGATGATGGCCGAGGGCGGGTATTCGCTGATCGAGGCCTGAAACGCCGCAGCGCTGGCAAGCGCCTGCACCACCAGGCCAAAGAACTCCAGTTGCTGGGCCAGGCGCTGGGCGCGCTCGTGGTCCTGCAGCAGGATGTACACCGGCTTGCGCAGGGGCGGCAGCAGCACCTGATCGAGCGGGTCGTCCTTGCGCAGGCCGCTACGCGTCAGCTGTTGGGCGGGGCACAGCGGGCTCGGCTCGGCTGCTTGGCTCATGTCCTGGCTACTTGTAGGTTGGGGTGTGCAGGGGCAATGATGGCTCTATGCTAGCAGTTCTTTTCAGGTGCGTGAGTGCCCTGCGTCAACAAAGCGGCCAGAACGAATATTCAGTTGCTGACCGATTGGTCGCTTATGCGTAAGGCGGTGTCTGCTTTATAGTGCTGCCACGCGGGCTTGCCGTGGCACCCTGGCGTAGGCCTGTGGTCCAAGCCCCTGAACCGTCGTGACTGATTAAGGACAAAGCCATGCTGGACTGGAAAAACCGCGAGGCCAAAGCCGAGCCCCGCGAGCGTGTCGACGGCCGTGGCGCCGCCGCCCGTAGCTATCTTGGCGGCCTCTGGAGCCGTGCCCTGGGGACCCTGATCGGGTTGTACCTGCTGGTGTGCATCGGCCTGGGCTGGTACTGGAGCCAGGAGCCGGAGCTGTTCCCGGTGCAGCAGAACGCCCAGGCCGCAGCCGAGCGTACCGGCCAGCAGATGGTGGTGGGCTACACCACTATCGAAACCCTCAAGACTGTGGCCGGCACTTTGCTGAACAAGCCGGGTGGCTACATTTCCAACGACCGCTTCCCGCCCGGGCTGTGGATGGACAACATGCCGAGCTGGGAATATGGCGTGCTGGTCCAGGTGCGCGACCTGTCCCGTGCCTTGCGCAAGGACTTCGCCCGTTCGCAGTCGCAGTCGACCGAAGACGCCGACCTGGCCAAGGCCGAGCCGCGTTTCAACTTCGACAACAAGAGCTGGATCCTGCCGTCGAGCGAGTCGGAGTTCGAAGAGGGCATCAAGTCGCTTACCCGCTACCAGACCCGTCTGGCTGCCGGCGACAAGGGCGCAATCTTCTATACCCGTGCCGACAACCTGAACAACTGGCTGGGTGACGTGGCCACCCGCCTGGGCTCGCTGTCGCAGCGCCTGTCGGCCAGCGTTGGCCGGGTCAAGCTCAACACCACGCTGAAGACCGAGTCGCTGGTCGCCGGCCAGGCGCCGCAGGTGGACGAGGAACTGGTGGAAACCCCATGGCTGCAGATCGACAACGTGTTCTACGAAGCCCGTGGCCAGGCCTGGGCGCTGTCGCACCTGCTGCGCGCCATCGAGGTGGACTTTGCCGACGTGCTGGCGAAGAAGAATGCCACGGTCAGCGTGCGCCAGATCATCCGTGAGCTGGAGGCCTCGCAGGAAGCCCTGTGGAGCCCGATGGTGCTCAACGGCAGCGGCTTCGGCATGTGGGCCAACCACTCACTGGTCATGGCCAACTACATTTCCCGGGCCAACGCGGCGGTCATCGACCTGCGTCAGCTGCTGTCGCAGGGTTGATGATGGCGATCAGCCCGAACGAGGCCGCCCACCGGGCGGCTTCCGACCGAGAACTGGTCACCTGGGTGGACGAAGCCGACCGGGTGCTGGGTGCCTTGCCCCGGGCCGAACTGCGTGAGCGCGGCCTGATAGGGCGTTGCACGTTCATTCTGCTGTTCAACAGTGCCGGTGAGCTGTGCGTGCACCGGCGTACCCTGAGCAAGGCGCTGTACCCGGGTTACTGGGATGTGGCGGCAGGCGGCATGGTGACGGCCGGGGAGGCGTATGCCGATTCGGCGGCGCGGGAGCTGGCCGAGGAGCTGGGGATCGACGGTGTGGAGCTGCGTTTTCATGAGCGGTTCTACTTTGACCAGCCGGATAACCACTTGTGGTGTGCGGTGTTTTCGGCGGTGTCGGATGCGCCATTGCGGTTACAGCCGGAAGAGGTTATCGAGGCGCGGTTCATTGGCCTGGAGCAGGCTGAGCAAGAAAGCCTGACGAAGCCGTATTGCCCGGACTCGTTGGCGGCGTTGCAGCGCTATAAAGCCAGCCTCAAATAGATGCGTGGCCCATGCCGGCCCCTTCGCGGGTAAACCCGCTCCCACAGGGATTTCACAGGTCGTGAAACCTGCGCAGTACCTGTGGGAGCGGGTTTACCCGCGAGGGGGTCGCAAAACATTCGCAAAATGCCGCATTCCGGTACTTAGCAACAGCCGGATTTATCGTTACACTGCGCGCCCTTTTCGGGCTGCCGCAGGTCTTGCGGTGGTAGCGCCGCCCCTGCCAGAGTGGGGCTTCGCGGTCGGGCTCAACCCCCTGGGGCCGACCAGTTTTTGTCCTCAGCACAGAGGAACAAAAGTGGCCAAGAAAGCTTCTTCCTTCGCCGCCCTTGGCGGTCTCGTTTACTCCACCGACACCGGTCGGCACTGCCCTGACTGTAGCCAGCCGGTGGATGCCTGTACCTGCAAGCAGCAGGTCATCCCCGAAGGCGATGGCATTGCCCGTGTGCGCCGCGAAAGCAAGGGCCGCGGCGGCAAGACCGTGACCACCGTCACCGGCGTGCCGCTGCCGCTCGATCAGCTCAAGGAGCTGGCCTCTACCCTCAAGCGCCGCTGTGGTACCGGTGGCGCCCTGAATGATGGGGTCATCGAAATCCAGGGCGACCATGTCGAACTGCTGATCGGTGAGCTGACCAAGCAGGGCTTCAAGGCGAAAAAATCCGGCGGCTGATGCGGCCACGCGATTTTTTGCCCAGTGCTTTCTAAACTCGTTGCCGTGACCAGGGTCTATCCAGGGCACGGACGAATCGTCATTTTTGGCTTTTACACTGCGCCCGCCTCCTTGCGGGGCAGTGTCTTCGACTTATCTATAGGGGACTTGAATGTCCGTACGACGCACACGCAAAGACGATGGTAGCCAATGGACCGTGGCCGACAGCCGCAGTGTTTATGGCATCCGCCATTGGGGCGCTGGTTATTTCGCCATCAATGAAGCCGGGCGCGTCGAAGTACGCCCCAACGGCCCCAAAAGCGCACCGATCGACCTGTTCGAACAGGTCGACGAACTGCGCCAGAGCGGCCTGTCGCTGCCATTGCTGGTGCGCTTCCCCGACATTCTGCAGGACCGCGTGCGCCAGCTGACCGGCGCCTTCGATGCCAACATCGCGCGCCTGGAATACCAGAGCAAGTACACCGCGCTGTACCCGATCAAGGTCAACCAGCAGGAAGCGGTGGTGGAAAACATCATCGCCACGCAGAACGTCTCCATTGGCCTGGAAGCCGGCTCCAAGCCTGAGCTGCTGGCAGTGCTGGCGCTGGCGCCGAAGGGTGGCACCATCGTCTGCAACGGCTACAAGGACCGCGAGTTCATCCGCCTGGCGCTGATGGGCCAGAAGCTCGGCCACAACGTGTTCATCGTCATCGAGAAAGAGTCGGAAGTGGCCCTGGTGATCGACGAGGCCGCCGAGCTCAAGGTCAAGCCGCAAGTCGGCCTGCGCGTGCGCCTGTCGTCGCTGGCCTCGAGCAAGTGGGCCGACACCGGTGGCGAGAAGTCCAAGTTCGGCTTGTCCGCCGCCCAGCTGATTTCGGTGGTACAGCGCTTCCGCGATGCCGGCCTGGACCAAGGTATCCGCCTGCTTCACTTCCACATGGGCTCGCAGATCGCCAACCTGGCGGACTACCAACACGGCTTCAAGGAAGCCATCCGTTACTACGGTGAGCTGCGTGCGCTGGGCCTGCCGGTCGACCATATCGACGTTGGCGGTGGTCTGGGCGTGGACTACGACGGTACCCATTCGCGCAATGCCAGCTCGATCAACTACGACATGGACGACTACGCCGGCGTGGTGGTGGGCATGCTCAAGGAATTCTGCGACGCGCAGGGCCTGCCGCACCCGCACATCTTCTCCGAGAGCGGCCGTTCGCTGACCGCCCACCACGCCATGCTGGTGATCCAGGTGACCGACGTCGAGAAGCACAACGACGACGTGCCGACCATCGAGAACAAGGAAGCCCTGCCCGAGACCGTGCAGTGGCTGGTCGACCTGCTCGGCCCGACCGATATCGAGATGGTGACCGAGACCTACTGGCGCGCCACCCACTACATGGGTGACGTGGCTGCGCAGTATGCCGATGGCAAGATCAGCCTGGCCGAGAAGGCCCTGGCCGAGCAGTGCTACTTTGCCGTGTGCCGCCGCCTGCACAACTCGCTGAAAGCCCGCCAGCGCTCGCACCGCCAGGTGCTGGACGAGCTGAACGACAAGCTGGCCGACAAGTACATCTGCAACTTCTCGGTGTTCCAGAGCCTGCCGGACACCTGGGCCATCGGCCAGGTACTGCCGATCATCCCGCTGCACCGCCTGGACGAAGAGCCGATGCGTCGTGCCGTGCTGCAGGACCTGACCTGCGACTCCGACGGCAAGATCAACCAGTACGTCGACGAGCAGAGCATCGAGACCAGCATGCCGGTGCATGCGGTGAAGGAGGGCGAGGACTACTTGCTGGGTGTGTTCCTGGTTGGTGCCTACCAGGAAATCCTCGGTGACATGCACAACCTGTTCGGTGACACCGACTCGGTGAACATCTACCAGAACGCCGACGGTAGCGTGTACCACGCCGGTATCGAGACCCACGACACCATCGAAGACATGCTGCGCTATGTGCACCTGTCGCCGGAGGAGTTGATGACGCATTACCGTGACAAGGTGGCCAGCGCCAAGATCACTGCGCGGGAGCGGACTCAGTACCTGGATGCGTTGCGCCTTGGGTTGACGCGGTCTTCGTACTTGTCGTCGTGATCCTCGGGGGCCGCTTTGCGGCCCATCGCGACACAAGGCCGCTCCTACAGGGGGCCGCGAAACCACATGAAATTGCGGTTTCGCGGGAAATCGCGGCGCGAGCTGTTGTAGGAGCGGCCTTGTGTCGCGATCTGAGGGCGCAGCCCTCACCGCGTCATACTCGGTAATGATCCACCGGCGATGCATTTCATCGCCACGTCTATCCTGTGAATGCAATGTTCAAAGGAAGTCGACATGGATCGTCACGGCAACCATCGCTTGCGCCAAGGGCGCTTTTCAGAGCCAGGCCGGCTCTACCTGCTAACCACCATCACACGCCATCGCCTCCCGTTATTCGAGAACCTCTGGTTTGCGCGTTCGGCCATTCAGCAATTGCGGCTGAGTGATCGAGAGGGGAGTTGCCGTTCGCTGGCCTGGGTCTTGATGCCGGACCATTTGCATTGGCTGATCGAGCTCGGCCCGACCAGCCTGGGCAAACTCATGTGTGCCTTCAAGTCGCGAAGCAGTTGCGCGCTCTACCGTACAGGTGCCGAGCGACAGCACATCTGGCAACCCGGCTTTTACGACCGGGCGCTGCGCAAGGAGGAGGATGTAAAGGCCGCTGCCCGCTACATCATCGCCAATCCCATTCGGGCTGGCCTGGTGCGGCGGGCTGGTGATTATCCACATTGGGATTGTGTGTGGCTGTGAATCCGCAGGTGATCGCGATACCAGGCCGTCTCCATGTAGGAGCGGCCTTGCGTCGCGATGGGCCGCAAAGCGGCCCCGGCATTACTGAATCCACTCACCTTTTTCCTGCAACCGCCACCCCACCCACCCCAATGTCACCGCCCGCAACCCCATGAACCCGAGAAACGCCAACCACAACCCATGGTTGCCAAACCCACTCATGAGCACCCCCAAGGGCAGCGCAATCACCACCGACACCAACATCGCATTACGCATCTCCCGCGCCCGGGTCGCGCCTATGAACAAGCCATCCAGCAAATAGCTCCACACCGCAATCAATGGCAGCAATGCCAGGTACGGCAGGTACGGATAAGCCGCTGCCCGCACACTCTCGATGTCGGTCTGCAAATCGATGAACAGGTGCCCGCCCAGCAGGAACAACCCGGCAAACCCCAGGCTGGTGATCAGCGACCAGCCACAGGCCACCACCAGCGAGCGGCGCAATGTGTCGCGGTCGCGGGCGCCAATGGCATGGCCGCACAGGGCCTCTACCGCGTGCGCCAACCCGTCAAGCGCATAGGCAGTCAGCAGCAGGCCGTTGAGCAGCAGGGCATTGGCCGCCACGGTGGCTTCGCCCAGACGAGCGCCTTGCACGGTGATCAGCAGGAACACCAGTTGCAGCGCCAGGCTGCGCAGGAAGATGTCGCGGTTCACCGCCAGCAGCGGCCGCCAGGCCTGCCAGCGCTTGAGCGCCGCCCACACGATCTGCCCCGGGTAGGCGCGCAGGGCCGGGCGGGTCAGGGCCAGGCCGAGCAGGGCGGCGCTCCATTCGGCGATCACCGACGCCCGCGCCGAACCCAGCACGCCCCAGTCCAGGCCAAGCACGAACCACAGGTTCAAGGCGATGTTCAGCAGGTTGGTGGTCAGCAGGATGGCCAGTGGCGCCTTGGCGTTCTGGGTGCCGAGGAACCAGCCGACCAGGGCGTAGCTGGCCAGTGCCGCGGGCAGGCCGAGCAGGCGGGTATGGAAGAAGTCTTCGGTGGCTTGCTGCAGGGCCGCGCTGGGTTGCATCGCGTGCAGCGCCAGCTGGCTGAAGGGCAGGGCCAGCAGGCCGATCAGCAGGGCGAAGCCGACCGCCAGCAATAGCCCTTGTACCAGTACCTGGCGCAACGCTGCACCGTCGCCTCGGCCGGCGGCCTGGGCGGCGAAGCCGGTAGAGCCCATGCGCAGGAAACCCATCAGGCCGACCATGAAGGTGAACAGCGTGGCGCCCACGGCTACGGCACCCAACTGGTGGGCGTGGGGGAGGTGGCCGATGACCGTGCTGTCGACCAGGGCTACCAGCGGCACGGAGATATTGGACAGGATCATCGGCGCGGCCAGGGCCCAGACCTTGTGGTGGGTGGGGCGGTGCTGCCAGTCGGTGGTCAGTGAGGTCATCGGGTGTCCTGGGGAATCCTGGGGCTGCTGCGCAGCCCTTTCGCGACACAAGGTCGCTCCTACAGGGGCCGCAAGGCCTTCCAGGTTGCCGCGGTCTCTGTAGGAGCGACCTTGTGTCGCGAAAGGGGCGCAAAGCGCCCCCGCTTTTCTAAATTGCCAGCAGTGTACCGGCCATGCAGCCAATTCGCGCGACCATAGTTGCGCTATAGTTGCTGCCCTCACGTACACGCTGCCAAAGAGTTCTACTCCATGTTCAACAAAGGATTGTTGCTGGCCTGCGCGCTGGCTTTGCTCAGTGCCTGTGACTCTTCGACGCCGGACAAGCCGGCGCCATCCGAAAAGCCGGCGGCCACAGCGCCCGTCGCCACCCCGGCACCCCAACGCGAAGACCAGGCCGTACTCGGAAAACGCTACGAGGGCCGCGAGCTGACGGTGCTGGATGTTTCCGAAGTGCAGCTCGATGGCGCCGCGACGCTGTCGATCAGCTTCTCCGCGCCGCTGGATGCCAAACAGGACTTCGCCAGCAAAGTGCACCTGGTCGACACCGTCAAAGGCAAGCTCGACGGCGCCTGGGAGCTCTCCGACAACCAGATGGAGCTGCGTCTGCGCCATCTGGAGCCGCAGCGCAAGCTGGTGCTGACCGTCGACAAGGGCCTGCTGGCGGTCAATGGCAAGCAACTGGACAGCGAGTCGATCAGCCGCCTGGAAACCCGCGACATGCAGCCGACCATCGGCTTCGCCAGCCGCGGTTCGCTGCTGCCCACGCGCCTGGCCGAGGGGCTGCCGGTGATCGCGCTCAACGTCGACAAGGTCGATGTCGAGTTCTTCCGCGTGAAGCCGGACATGCTCTCGACCTTCCTGGTCAACTGGGGGCGCAACAGCAGCCTGTACTACTACCAGTCCAAGGAAACCCTGGACATGGCCGATCTGGTCTACAGCGGCCGCTTCGACCTCAACCCCGCACGCAACACCCGCGAGACCGTGCTGCTGCCGATCGCCGGCATCAAGCCGCTGCAGGAGCCAGGCGTGTACCTGGCGGTGATGCGAGCCTCGGGCACTTACGACTACTCGCAACCAGCGACCCTGTTCACTCTCAGCGACATCGGTGTGTCCGCGCATCGCTACCGTGACCGCCTCGATGTGTTCGCCCAGGCCCTGGAAGGTGGCAAGGCGATGAACGGCGTCAACCTGGAAATCCATGACGACAAGGGCAAGCTGCTGGCCCAGGCCAGCACCGATAGCGATGGCCACGCCCAACTGCCGATCACGCCCAAGGCCGACACCCTGATCGCCACCCAGGGCGTGCACACCACCCTGCTGCGCCTGAGCAGCGCGGCGCTGGACCTGGCCGAGTTCGACATCACCGGCCCGCAGGCCAACCCGCTGCAGTTCTTCATCTTCGGCCCGCGTGACCTGTATCGCCCCGGTGAAACGGTTTTGCTCAACGGCCTGCTGCGCGACCAGGACGGCAAGCCGGTCAAGGCGCAGCCAGTTAGCGTGGAAGTGCGTCGCCCGGATGAGCAGGTCAGCCGCAAGTTCGTCTGGGAAGCCGACGGTAATGGCCTGTACCAGTACCAGCTGCAGCTGGCCAGCGAGGCCCCGACCGGCCGCTGGCAACTGCTGCTCGACCTGGGCGGCGGACGCAAGCAGGTGTATGAATTTCTCGTCGAAGACTTCCTGCCCGAGCGCCTGGCGCTGGAACTCAAGGGCAGCAGCAAACCGTTGTCTCCGGATCAGGATGCGCGCATCCAGGTCAATGGCCGTTACCTATACGGCGCCCCGGCTGCTGGCAACCGCCTGAGCGGCCAGGCCTATGTTCGCCCGCTGCGCGAGGCGGTACCGGCGCTGCCTGGCTACCAGTTCGGCTCGGTCACCGAAACCGAGCTGAACCAGGACCTGGAGCTGGACGAAGTCACCCTCGACCAGGCCGGCAAGGCCGTGGTCGATATCGAAAGCCGCTGGGCCGAAGCCCGCTCGCCGCTGCAACTGACCGTGCAGGCCAGCCTGCAGGAGTCCGGTGGCCGGCCGATTACCCGGCGCCTGGAGCAACCCATCTGGCCGGCCGAGCGCCTGCCAGGCCTGCGTGGCCTGTTCGACGGCGAGGAAACCGACAGTGACGGGCCGGTGGAGTTCGAGTTCCTGGTGGCCGACCGCAACGGCAAGAAGCTGGCGGCCAACGACCTCAAGGTGCGGCTGGTGCGCGAGCGCCGTGACTACTACTGGAACTACTCGCAGAGCGATGGCTGGAGCTACGCCTACAACGAGAAGTTCCTCACCCAGAGCGAAGAGACCGTCAGCGTCAAGGCCGGCTCCACCGCCAAGCTGAGCTTCCAGGTGGAATGGGGCCCGTACCGTGTCGAGGTAGAGGACCCGGAGACGGGCCTTGTGTCCAGCGCGCGCTTCTGGGCTGGCTACCGCGCCCAGGACAACGCCGAGGGCGGTGCGGTGCGGCCGGACCAGGTCAAGCTGGCGCTGGACAAACCGGCCTACGCCGACGGCGCTACCGCCAAGGTCACCGTCACCCCGCCCGCAGCCGGCAGTGGCTACCTGATGATCGAGTCCAGCGATGGCCCGCTGTGGTGGCAGGAGATCGACGTGCCCGCCGAGGGCAAGACGTTCGACGTGCAGCTGGACAAGCAGTGGGCCCGCCACGACCTGTACATCAGCGCGCTGGTGATCCGCCCGGGTGAGCGCAAGGCCAACGCCACGCCGAAACGCGCGGTGGGCGTGCTGCACCTGCCGCTGAACCGCGCCGAACGCAAGCTGGCGGTGAGCCTGCAGGCGCCGGAGAAAATGCGCCCGAAACAGCCGCTGACCGTGAAGGTCAAGGCTGCAAATGCCGATGGCAGCGTGCCGAAACAGGTGCATGTGCTGTTGTCGGCGGTGGACGTGGGCATCCTCAACATCACCGACTTCAAGACCCCCGACCCGTTCGCCAGCCTGTTCGGGCGCAAGGCTTACGGTGCTGACCAGCTGGATATCTACGGCCAGTTGATCGAAGCCGGACAGGGTCGCCTGGCCAGCCTGGCATTTGGCGGTGACGCAGCGATGGCCAAGGGTGGCAAGCGCCCCAACACCACGGTGACCATCGTCGCCCAGCAGAGCCTGCCGGTGACCCTGGACGACAAGGGCGAGGGCCAGGCCACGGTCGATATCCCCGACTTCAATGGCGAACTGCGGCTGATGGCCCAGGCCTGGACCGAGGAACAGTTCGGCATGGCCGAAGGCAAGACCGTGGTCGCCGCGCCGCTGATCGCCGAGCTCTCGGCACCGCGTTTCCTGGCCGGTGGCGACCGCACCAGCCTGGCGCTGGACCTGGCCAACCTGTCGGGCCGTGCCCAGCAGCTGAACGTTGAAATCAGCACCGAAGGGCAGCTGAGCCTGGCGGCCAACGCCGTGCAGAACGTTGCCCTGGCTGAAGGCCAGCGCTCGACGCTGATGATCCCGGTACAGGCCCAGGGTGGCCTGGGCCAGGGCAAGGTGCATGTGCGGGTCACTGGCCTGCAGCTGCCGAACGAGCCGACCGGCGCGTTCGAACGCGAGTGGACGCTGGGCGTGCGCCCGGCCTACCCGGCGATGCTCAAGCACTACCGCGTGGCATTGAAGGACCAGCCATGGACCCTGCCTGAAGCAGACCTGGCCGCCTTCGAACCCGCCGGGCTTGAAGCCAGCCTGGCCTTGTCGAGCCGGCCACCGCTGAACCTGGCCGAGCAGATCCGTGCCCTCGAAGCCTACCCCTACGGTTGCCTGGAGCAGACCACCAGCGGCCTCTACCCGTCGCTGTACGCCGATGCCGACAGCCTCAAGCGCCTGGGCATCAAGGGCGAGCCAGCCGATGTGCGCAAGCGCAAGATCGAGATGGGTATCGAGCATCTGCTGGGCATGCAGCGCTACAACGGCAGCTTCGGCCTGTGGAGCTCGGACAGCGAAGAAGAATACTGGCTGACCGCCTATGTCACCGACTTCCTGCTGCGCGCCCGTGACCAAGGCTATGGTGTGCCGGCCGAAGCGCTGAAGAAGGCCAGCGAGCGCCTGCTGCGCTACCTGCAGGAGCGCAACCTGATCGAAGTCGACTACAGCGAGAACGCCGAACACACCCGCTTCGCCGTGCAGGCCTATGCGGCATTGGTGCTGTCGCGCAGCCAGCAGGCGCCCCTGGGTGCCCTGCGTGGCCTGTTCGAACGCCGCGCCGACGCCCGCTCTGGCCTGCCACTGGTGCAACTGGCGGTGGCGCTGGACAAGATGGGCGACAAGCCGCGTGCCGAGCAGGCCCTGCAGGCAGGCCTGGGCATCAGCCGCGGTAAAGGCTGGATGGCCGACTATGGTAGCGCCCTGCGTGACCAGGCACTGATCCTGGCGCTGCTGCAGGAAAGCAACCTGGCCAGCCGCCAGGTCGACCAGCGCCTGTTCGCCCTGTCGGATGAACTGGCGGCCAACCGCTGGCTGTCGACCCAGGAGCGCAATGCACTGTTCCTGGCCGGCCGTGGCCTGCTGGGCAAGCCGGAAGGCCAGTGGCAGGCGCGCCTGGACAGCGCGGGCGAAGTGCGCGAGTTCAACAATGCCGAGTCTGGCATGAAGCTCGAAGGCCCGTTGCTGGCTTCGCCGCTTAGTGTGCAGAACCAAGGCAGCGAGACGCTGTACCAGCAACTGACCTTGTCGGGTTACCCACGCCAGGCGCCTGCGGCCGGTGGCAACGGCATGCAGATCCGCCGTGAGTACCTGGGTATGAATGGTCAGCCGTTGGATCTGCATAACCTGCGCAGCGGAGACCTGGTGCTGGTGCACCTGGCGCTCAAGGCTGAAGACCGGGTGCCGGATGCGCTGGTGGTGGACTTGTTACCGGCGGGCCTGGAGCTGGAAAACCAGAACCTGGCGCAAAGTGCCGCCAGCCTGGAAAACGCCAGCAGTGCGGTGAAGGAATGGCGCGAATCGATGCAGAACGCCAGCGTGGTGCACCAGGAGTATCGCGATGATCGTTACGTCGCCGCGCTCAAGCTGGACAGCTACGGCACCACCCACCTGCTGTACCTTGCTCGGGCGGTGACCCCGGGCACCTATCGCGTGCCGCCGCCGCAGGTTGAATCGATGTACCGGCCAAACCTGCAGGCTGTGGGGGATGGGCAAGGGGAGATGACCGTAAAAGCCCGCTAGAATTTTGTCGCCTTTACCGGCCTCATCGCCGGCAAGCCAGCTCCCACAGGATGGAGCATGGCTTGAGGGCGACGCGGGCGAGGTGGCAGCTGGCTTGCCGGCGATTGGGCCGCAACGCGGCCCCCGGCCTTGTTCAGTGAATCACCCAGCTCATCACCCACAACCCCAGCAACAGCCAGATGATCCCGAGGATGATCGAGGCGCGCATGAACGCGCGGATTGCCGAGTACAGCAGCACCAGCCCGATGATCAGGGCGAGGATGCTGAGCAGCGAGGTCTCCATGCCCAAGGTGCGCGCCAGGCCATCGATGAAATTGCCACCGGCATTGGCCAGCAGGTTGAACAGCCCGCTCAATGCGTCGACGATGAAGCGGATCAACGACCCCAGCGCCTGGCCCAGCCACTCGAAAAAACCTTCTACATGCATAGTTGCTTCCTGATGAACGAATCGGCGATGTTGGCGTTCCCAAGCCTTTGGCCATCACCTGGCCAGGTCGGTTCCCGATGCCAAGCTTAACGCGGCCGCGTATCCGTGCGGGCAGGCTGTTGCGCGCCACGGCGATCGGCATGCTGGTACTGTTCGGCCTGTTGTGGCTGGCCGACCGCCTATGGCCGCTGCCCATGCCCGGAGATGACTTGGCCCGCGTGGTGCTGGCCGAGGACGGCACGCCGTTGTGGCGCTTTGCCGATGCCGATGGTGTATGGCGCTACCCGGTCAGCTCCGACGAAGTCTCGCCGCTGTATCTGCAGGCGCTGCTCACCTACGAAGACCGCTGGTTCTACAGCCACCCCGGAGTCAACCCGCTGGCCCTGGCTCGCGCTGCCTGGCTGAACCTGCGTGGCGGGCGTGTGGTGTCGGGCGGCAGCACGCTGTCGATGCAGGTCGCACGCCTGCTCGACCCGCATGAGCGCACCCTGGCCGGCAAGCTGCGCCAACTATGGCGCACGGCGCAGCTGGAATGGCACTTGTCCAAGCGCGAAATCCTGCAGATCTACCTGGATCGCGCGCCCTTCGGCGGCACCCTGCAGGGCGTGGCGGCGGCCAGCTGGGCCTACCTTGGCAAGTCGCCCATGCACCTGACCCCGGCCGAAGCGGCACTGCTGGCCGTGCTGCCCCAGGCGCCCAGCCGCTTGCGCCCGGACCGTCACCCCGAGCGTGCGCAGCGCGCCCGGGACAAGGTGCTGCAACGCCTGGCCGAATACCAGGTGTGGCCGGCTCAGCAAATCCGTGAGGCTGCCGAAGAGCCGCTGGTGCTGGCGCCACGTCAGGAGCCGGCTCTCGCGCCGTTGCTGGCCCGGCGCCTGAACAGCGCCGACAGCCCGCCGCTGATCCGTACCACGCTCGACGCCGCACTGCAGCGGCGCCTCGAAGACCTGCTGCTGGGCTGGCGGGCACGGCTGCCGGAGCGCACCTCCGCCGCCATCCTGGTGGTCGATGCGCAGACGATGGCGGTGCGTGCCTACCTGGGTTCTATCGACCTGGCCGACGAGCGCCGCTTCGGGCATGTCGACATGGTGCGTTCGTTGCGCTCGCCGGGCTCCACTCTAAAGCCGTTCCTCTACGGCATGGCACTGGATGATGGCCTGATCCATTCCGAGTCGTTGTTGCAGGATGTGCCGCGACGCTATGGCGACTACCGCCCCGGCAACTTCTCCATGGGCTTCAGCGGGCCGGTGTCGGCCAGTTCGGCGCTTGCGCTGTCGCTCAACCTGCCGGCGGTGCAGCTGTTGGAGGCCTATGGTCCGAAACGCTTTGCCGCGCAACTGCGCATGGCGGGCATGCCGCTGATATTGCCGCCTCTGGCAGAGCCCAACCTGTCGTTGATCCTGGGTGGTGCGGGCAGCCGCCTGGAGGACCTGGTGGGTGGCTACGCTGCGCTGGCGCGGGGTGGCAATAGTGCGAGGGTGCGCCTGCAACCACAGGATCCGTTGCTGGAACGGCGCCTGCTGTCGCCAGGGGCGGCGTGGATCATCCGGCGCATCCTCAGCGGCCAGGCGCGCCCCGACCGCGACCCGCATGCCGAGCTGGTGCAACGCCCGCAACTGGCGTGGAAGACGGGCACAAGCTACGGCTTTCGCGATGCCTGGTCGATCGGCGTGGGCCCGCGCTACCTGATCGGCGTATGGATTGGCCGCCCCGATGGCACACCGGTCCCCGGCCAATTCGGGCTGGCTTCGGCAGCGCCGCTGATGCTGCAGGTGCACGACCTGCTGAGCAACCGTGACAGCCAGCGTGGCATCAGCGTGCCGGTGGAGCGGGTGCCGGCGAACGTCGGCGTGGCTGCGATCTGTTGGCCACTGGGCCAGCCGATGAGCAAAAAGGACCCCAACTGCCGGCGTCAGCGTTTCGCCTGGACTTTGGACGGCACTACGCCGCCAACCCTGCAGGCCGCCGACCAGCCACTCGGCCTGGGCTTGCGTGAAAGCGTATGGGTCAACGACCAGGGGCTGCGCGTCGATGGCAGTTGCCCGGGCGCCAAGGCCCGCGATATCGCCCTATGGCCCGCCCCGCTGGAGCCTTGGCTGCCACGTGTGGAGCGGCGTGCGGCGCGCCTGCCGGCCATCGACCCGGCCTGCCCGCCGCAGGTGCCGGCCAGCGCGCCACCGCTTTCGATCGTGGGCGTGCGCCCAGGCGACAACCTGCGCCGCCCGGCCACCAGCAGCGAGCCGTTGCAACTGCATGTGTCGGCACTGGGCGGCGGCGGTCGGCGCTGGTGGTTCCTCAACGGCCAGCCATTGGGCGAAACCCAGGGCCAGGACAGCCTGCTGGTGCGCTTCCAACAGGTAGGCCAGGCCGAAATCAGCGCGCTGGATGAAAGCGGCGAGACGGCGCGCGTGGCGTTCCAGATCAGCGAGTAGCCGTTCGACGAGGGCCGAGGCAGCACCTACGCTTGCAGGTAACGGGTGTGACCGGCTGGCGCCCCTGATGCCTGACAGTCAAGCAATTTGGGGCCGCTTTGCGGCCCTTCGCGGGCGCGCCCGCGAAGGGCTGCAACGCAGCCCCAGGGAACATGGAGCGCCCTATGCGTCCTCTGGCCGTGCCCCTGTTGTTGCTGCCCTGGGCGCTTGCGGCCCATGCCGAGCCTTTGCCAGGTTTCCTCGATAGCCATGAGTACGAACGTCGCCTACCCGGCGCCAACCTGCCGATAGACGCCTACCGCCCGGTCAGTGCTCACCTGCAGCTGGCCGGGGAGGATGGCGACAGCCCCGCGTGGGCGCCTGCGAATACCCGGCTGGTGCTGCATAAAGTGCGCTTCGAAGGCGGCACGGTGTTCCCCCTGAGCGACCTGCGCGAACACTACCAACCGCTGATCGGGCGCCAGACCACGTTGGGCGAGCTGCAGCAGTACACCGCGCGCCTGACCCAGCGCTATCGGCAGGAAGGCTACCTGTTGTCGTACGCCTACCTGCCGCCGCAGGAAGTGGCCGATGGCCGGGTCAATGTGGTGCTGGTCGAAGGTTATATCCGTGATTACCGCGTGGACGGCGATATCGGCCCGGCCGGCGCCTATCTGCATCAGCTGCTGGAGCGGCTTGCCACCGAGCGCCCGCTGACCCGAGAAACGCTGGAGCGCTACCTGGGCCTGGCCGAGCGCCTGCCGGGGGTAACGATAGAGCCGCAGCTGGCCGTGGCGCAAACCGCTGATGGTGCTGCGCGGTTGACCGTGCATGCGCAGCGCAAGCCGTTCAGCGCTGCTGTTATCGTTGCTGATGGCAACCGCGACGATGCGCAGGCGCTGCTGACGGCAACCAGCCACGCCCAGACCCGCTTTGCCGAACAGATCGAGGCCAGCCTGTTGCTGCCGCCGGGGGATGACCAGGTGCATTATCAGCGCCTGTCCTACAGCCAGTACCTGGACGCGGGCGGCAGCCAGCTGCTGCTGTCGGCTTCGCGCTACCGCAGCGAACCCGGCACGCGGATTCGTCTGGACGATGGCCGTGACATCACCCGCAAGCGCGACAGCGATCGCTATGCGATCGGCCTGCGCCAGCCGGTGATCGTCAGGCCGGATGAATGGATGGTGGTGCAGGGGCAGGTGTATTCGGTCAGTGAGCACTTCGAGGACCGGGTAGATGGGTTGCCATCGGCACGGGACTACGACACCTACGTGCGTGCGCTGTCATTCGAGGGCGACTGGCGCAAGGTGGAAGAGGGCCGTTTGCGCATCGTCAGCGCCGGGGTCTATCAGGGCCTGGATTATCTGGGGGCGCGTAGCGATGCCGACTACGATCTGGATTTTCTGCGGTTGCGGCTTTCCGGCTTGCAGAGCAACACGTTGCTAGGTAACTGGCAGGGGGGGGTGTCCGGGGCGTTGTACTGGAGCGATGACCAGCTGCCTGACAGCGAGCGTGCGGGATTTGGCGGGCAAAATTTCGGCCGTGGCTACCCGCGCGACCAGGCGGACGGCGACAAGGGCTGGGGTTTGGCTTACGAGGTGAACTACAGCATGCACGGCAGCTGGCTGGCGTTGGTGCAGCCCTATGTGGTGGTGGACACGGCGCAGGCATGGCATAACCGAGGGCCTGTGGAGGATGCCCACCTGGCTTCGGCGGCGCTTGGGGTGCGATTGGGCGATGGGCGCTTGTTCAATGTGGCGCTGGAGGTGGCCAAGCCTTTGGCCGATGTGGCATTGGACAGCCTGGACCGCGCGCCGCGCGTGACGTTAAAACTGGCTATCCAGTTGTAACAGGTGAACCGAGGATCTGTAGGAGCAGCCTTGTGCTGCAAAGAGGCCATTTCAGGCGCAATCTTTTGTATGCCATGAGGGCCCTTTCGCAGCGCAAGGCTGCTCCTACAAAAAAGCGGTGTGCCTACCGGTCACTCAATGGGTAGTAAACCGCTGATGCACCGGCGACGAACTGGGTGTCAGTGCCAGTGCCAGCTGGGTGCGGTTGTGCATGTGGGTCAGGCGCAGCACCTGCGACACATACAGCTTCACGGTATTCTCGGTAATTCCCAGCTCACAGGCGATCTGGTAGTTGGTCTGGCCCTTGCCCACCAGGCGGGCTACTTCCAGCTGGCGTGGCGACAGCTTCTCGAACGCCGCTGGCAGTTCGCTTTCACTCTCGTCCACATCGCTGGCACGCCGGTGCATGCCCTGGCCCCGGGCTTTTTGCAGGTCCTGGTAAAGCTCGTCCATCGACTCTGCCAGGTCTTGCAGACGCTGGCTCAACCCGCCCAGCTCGCGGAAGCTGCGCTGGCGCTCCTGCACGGCCTGTTCCTGGCGGCGTACGCCCTCCAGCAGTTCATCGAGGTCCATGGGTTTCTGGTAGTAATCGGCAAAGCCCTCGCGCAACGCTCGGATCACATCCTGCTTCTCCGCTCGACCGGTCACCATGATGGCCTCGAACGCGCGCTGCCCGCCTTGTATCTTCAGTTCGCGGACCAGTTCAATACCATCACGACCAGGCATGTGCAGGTCACAGATGACCACGCCAATGGCCTCGTCTGCCAGGTAACGTTCCAGGGCTTCGTCAGTGGAGTGGGCCGGCAGGCAGCGGTAACCCTTGGTTTCGAGAAACTCACACAATTGTTCGACTATCACTGGTTGGTCATCGACCACCAATATCTTCACATCACTGAATGCTCTGGACACGATCAACTCCCTGTCGTTACGCGGTCCTGCTCCCGGGCCAGTCGGGTGGGAGCCAGCCATTCCTGGCTGACTCCCCCCTAAGAACCGTACGTGCGCCTTTCAGCGCATACGGCTCAAGCCTTCGCTAAGCTTCCGATGGAAGCCGGTTTGTTCACGTGCAGGCCAC
>NZ_LQXW01000029.1:0-40260 GCF_001586765.1 Pseudomonas sp. ABFPK
GCATGGTTTCCAGAGGATAGGGTTTTCTACCGCCGCCGGCCTTGGGGTAGAACGGTTCGATCAGCTCCAGCAGGCCTGCCCAGGGCACCACCTGATCCATTTCGGCGAGGAAGCGCTCTCGGCGGGTTTGCTTGCGCTTGCCGGCGTACTCAAAGTCGGAAAAGCTCATCTGGCTCATGGGCGGCTCGGATCAGGTGTTGCGGGGATTCTCGCATAACTGAAGGCTTGTTCGGAGATTCCTTAGTTAACGTGACATCGAGCCTAAAGCTCGGCCTCTGCAGTTGCAGGGACCACTTAACTTACGAGGAATACCCAAAATGAAATCGATCAAAGCTCTGCTTGTAGTTACTGCTCTGAGCATCTCCAGCTTGGCAATGGCTGAAGGTGGTGCTGACCGAACCTTCGCGCGCATGGAGCAGGCACGCCAGACGTCTCTGGAGGCCTACCGGGTGGCCCAGCAGCAGAAAGTTGAGGCTCCTGTAGCCAGCAGTCCAACCGAGCAAGCAGAGCACACCAACTGCTGAAGTCATCTACCTTACAGAAATGTAATCACCCGGATGGTTGGGATATGGCAGTTTCATACTGCTCATCGTCGGTAAGGCTTGTGCAATGCACAGACGTGGAAAGTTGAGGGGTAAATACCCGACATTGAAGCAGCCATGAACCCGAGACCGGGCACACCATCACCGGCTCATTTGACGGATTGGACAAAACGGCATGCAAAGCAAAACCACAAGGCGCACCTTCGTCAAAGGCCTGGCAGCCACCGGTATTATCGGCGGACTTGGCCTGTGGCGCACGCCGGTCTGGGCGGTGAACAGCCCCGGCCAGCCCAACGTACTGACTGGTAACGAATTCGACCTATTCATCGGTGAAACCCCGGTGAACATCACCGGCGCAGCGCGCACGGCCATGACCATCAACGGCTCGCTCCCTGGGCCGATTCTTCGTTGGCGCGAAGGCGATACCGTCACATTGCGCGTGCGCAACCGCCTCAAGGAGGACACCTCCATCCATTGGCACGGCATCATCCTGCCGGCGAACATGGATGGCGTTCCTGGCCTGAGCTTCCATGGCATCGCCCCTGATGGCATGTATGAGTACAAGTTCAAGGTCAACCAGAACGGCACCTACTGGTATCACAGCCATTCTGGGCTCCAGGAGCAGGTCGGCGTATACGGTGCGCTGGTCATCGATGCCAAGGAGCCCGAGCCCTTCAGTTACGACCGTGATTACGTCGTGTTGCTGAGCGACTGGACGGATGAAAATCCAACGCGGGTACTGGCCAAGCTCAAGAAACAGTCGGACTACTACAACCAGCACAAACGCACCGTTGGTGACTTCATCGATGACGTAAGCGAGATGGGTTGGTCCGCCGCCGTAGCCGACCGTAAGATGTGGGCCGAAATGAAGATGAGCCCGACTGATCTCGCCGACGTCAGTGGCTACACCTACACCTACCTGATGAACGGCCAGGCACCTGATGGCAACTGGACCGGCATATTCAAACCGGGCGAGAAGATTCGTCTGCGTTTTATCAATGCCTCGGCCATGACGTACTTCGATGTGCGTATCCCCGGCCTGAAGATGACGGTAGTCGCGGCCGATGGCCAGCACGTCAAACCAGTCAGCGTCGATGAGTTCCGTGTCGCCGTAGCCGAGACCTACGACGTGATAGTCGAGCCCGATAGCGAGCAAGCCTACACCGTCTTTGCTCAATCCATGGATCGCACTGGCTATGCGCGCGGCACCCTTGCGGTACAGGAAGGGTTGAGTGCACCGGTACCAAGCCCTGACCCGCGCCCACTGATTGCCATGGGTGACATGGGCATGGACCACGGCAGCATGGGCGGCATGGATCATGGGAGCATGGCCGGGATGGATCAGGGCAATATGGCGGGAATGGATCATGGCAGCATGCAGGGTGGCATGGCTGGTATGGATCACAGCCAGATGGCCGGAATGGATCATTCAAACATGGCTGGCATGGCTGGCATGGCTGGCATGGCTGGCAACATGCAGGCACACCCGGCCTCAGAGACCAACAATCCTTTGGTCGACATGCAGACCATGACGCCGACGCACAAGCTGGACGACCCAGGTATCGGCCTGCGTGATAACGGCCGGCGCGTCCTGACTTACTCTGACCTGCGCAGCACCTTCCCTGATCCGGACGGGCGTGAGCCAAGTCGCACCATCGAGCTGCACCTCACCGGGCATATGGAGAAATTCTCCTGGTCCTTCGATGGAATCAAGTTCTCTGACGCCGAGCCTCTGCGCCTCAAGTACGGCGAGCGTGTTCGCATCACGCTGGTCAACGACACCATGATGACTCACCCGATCCATCTTCATGGCATGTGGAGTGATCTGGAGGATGCGAACGGCAATTTCCTGGTGCGTAAACACACCATCGACATGCCGCCAGGTTCCAAGCGCAGCTATCGGGTGACCGCCGATGCGTTGGGGCGTTGGGCCTATCACTGCCACCTGTTGCTCCACATGGAAATGGGCATGTTCCGTGAAGTCCGTGTGGATGAGTAAAGGAGATTTCTGATGAGTACTTTTATGAAGCGTAATGCCCTGTTTGGCAGCGCAGCGATGTTCAGTCTTTTGGCTGTTCTGCACGCGCCGACGTCATTGGCAGGTGAGGGGCACAGCGAGCACGAACAACATGCTGCCGAGTCGGCTGCGCCCGACGCCAGTGACAAGCCTGCAGATCAATCGAAAGGCAAGGCCGCTGGCCATCAGATGGATCATGGCGCCATGGATCATGAGGGTATGAACCATGACGATATGGGGCACGAGAAGATGATGGATAAGCATGGCGGCACCGAAGCCGAAGCAGGTTCGAACCATGACCACTAGGTTTTCACGCCCGTCCCTCATAGCGCTGGCCGTGTCGCTGAGTGCACTCAGCGGCGGCGTTACCCAGGCTGCGGAAGAAATGGATCATTCGGCAATGGGGCACGGCTCCATGTCGATGGACCACAGCCAGATGGGCCACGGTTCCGCCAAAGCGCCGATGGTGGGCATGGATCACAGCAAGATGGATCATGGTGCCATGCAGAGCGAATCGGGCAGCATGGACCATAGCCAGATGGGCCACAGCCAGAGCCAAGAGAAGGCCCCAGCCATGGACCACAGCAAGATGGGACACGGCACCATGCAGGGACAGATGGAGGGCATGGATCATTCGAAGATGAACCATGGCTCCGCTGAAGCCCCGAGAACTACCAGTCGTACGCCGATTCCCGTTCTGACGGATGCTGATCGCCAAGCGGCTTTCCCGCCACTGCCTGGCCACAAGGTGCATGACAGCGCCATCAACAGCTTTTTCCTGCTCGATCAGCTCGAATACCAAGACGCAGATGAGGGCAGCACCCTGGCCTGGGATGCGTCGGGTTGGGTAGGCGGTGATATCAACCGGGTCTGGTTCCGCTCCGAAGGCGAGCGTACCAACGGCGTTACCGAGGACGCTGAATTACAGCTGCTGTACGGCCGCTCGATCGGCCCTTGGTGGGATGTCGTCGCGGGCGTTCGCCAGGACTTTAAACCGGAGTCGCCGCAGACTTGGGCTGCCTTCGGTATCCAGGGCATGGCGCTTTACGCCTTTGAGGCCGAAGCCACGGCCTTCGTCGGCGAGAATGGCCAAACTGCTGCCCGACTGGAGGGCGAGTACGACATTCTGCTGACCAACCGGCTGATTCTCCAGCCAACTGCCGAAATGAACTTCTACGGCAAGAACGATCCTGAGCGAGGTGTGGGGTCTGGGTTGGCAAATACCGAGCTCGGCTTGCGTCTGCGTTACGAGATTGTCAGACAGTTTGCTCCCTATGTCGGGGTTTCCTGGAGCCGCTCCTATGGCAACACGGCAGACATGGTGCGCGACGAGGGCGGTGATGTAGACGAGGCGCGTTTTGTCGCCGGTATCCGGATGTGGTTTTGAGAACCTGACATGAAAAGAACAATTAAAACTTTGGTGGCGGCCGGCGTGGTCGGTAGCACAGCTGTCCTGGCCGGCGCCTACTTTGGCGTGGTCAACGTGGGGGCCGATGATCCCCATTTTCCTGCAGTGCATGCGTTTCTCACGATGGCCCGCGACCGCTCTATCGAAGTCCGTTCGCAGGACATCGAGGTTCCCAACCTGGATGATCAAGCTCTTATTCGCGCCGGTGCGGGCAACTACAACTCCATGTGTATCGGCTGTCATTTGGCGCCAGGTGTGGCGGAGACCGAGCTAAGCCAATCGCTTTACCCTGCGCCTCCCAACCTCGCCAAGATCGGTGTCGATGGCAATCCGTCAGCAGCGTTCTGGGTGATCAAGCATGGCATCAAGGCAACGGGTATGCCTGCGTGGGGCAAGAGCATGGGCGATGAGTACATCTGGGGCATGGTTGCCTTCATTGACCAATTGCCGACGATGGATGCCAAGCAATACCAAGCACTCGTCGCATCCAGTGGCGGCCATCAGCATGGTGGTGGGGAAACGCAAATGCACAATCATGAAGGTCAGCACGGCGACAACAAGCCTGGCCATCATGGCAATAGCGGCGGTGGCGAAGACCATCATGGAACAGGTGATGCCGGAGAGCCTGGCCATCACGATGCCGCGGCTACTGATAGCGAGGGTGGCTCCGCACCTGAGGCAGGTCACCATTCGGACATGAGTGGCGATGATCACCATGCCGGGGATGAGGCCGCCCCAAGCGGCGGAGACCATCATTCCGAGCAAACTCCGAATGCCTCGCCCAAGACCCACACCCACGCCGATGGCAAAGAGCACGTGCATGAAAGCTAAATATCTGGCCTTGCTGGCCGCTCTCTCCGTCACAACTGGAGTTCAAGCCGCTGATGCCCTGACGATTGATGTCCATCGTGATGCTAATTGCGGATGTTGCAAGAAGTGGATCTCACACCTCGAAGCGAATGGCTTCAAAGTCGTCGACCATGTCGAAAGCAACATGTCGGCAGTGAAGCAAAGTCTGGGCGTTGCGCCGCGGTTGGCGTCTTGTCACACCGCGGTGATTGACGGCAAGTTCGTCGAAGGTCATGTGCCGGCGGCTCAGGTCATCGAGCTCACCAAGCGCGATGATCTCGTGGGCATCGCTGTTCCCGGGATGCCGGCGGGCTCCCCCGGTATGGAAGTCGATGGCGTACAGCATGCCTACCAGGTCATTGGCTTGACCAAGGCGGGGTCTGATCAGGTCGTTGCAGAATATCCCGCTCAGTAGTACTGCCTGCCAGCACGGCCGCTTGTGTGTAGTGGCCGACTCTTTTTCATACGCCATTTAACCTAAGTAAAAAAGGCGCCCGAGGGCGCCAAGGGCTGTCTCCAAACCAAAGGAGCACTACGAGGGGACAGCAGGACCAAGGCGCGAGCGGGCAATCAACCCGCCCGCTTGCCAGGGTTAGAGAACTTCCAGCGGGTACTCGACAATCAGGCGGACTTCATCCAGATCCGACTCGTAATCGGTCGCGCGAGTGGTCATTTGGCGAACACGGAAAGACATATCCTTCAGTGATCCAGTCTGCACAACGTACTTGGCCTCGATGTCCCGCTCCCAGCGCTTCTGGTTGGTCAACGGATCGCCGTTGTCATCACGGCGCATATAGACTTCGTTGGCCTTGCTGTAGTCGGCATCCCAGCCCTGGGCATATCGAGTCATGAAGCTCAACCCAGGCACACCGAAAGACTCCATATCCAGGTCGTAGCGCACTTGCCATGACTTCTCCTTCGGCGAGTTGAAGTCGCTGTACTGGATGGAGTTGTCGAGGTAGATGGAGTCCGATTGGCGCAAGTAATCGAAGTCATCATCGCCATTGTTGCGCTGGAGACCCACCAGTACTGTGTGAGCGCCGAATTGGATGCCGACCTTGCCGCTCCAGATGTTGTTATCGAAGCTCCCGAGGAGCTGCTTCCCTTCATCGACCGCCTTGTAGTAGTTCAGCCCGCCGATCAAGGCGACATCGTCCGCAAGCGGGTAGCTCAGCGTGGTGCCCGCGTAATATTGATTCCAGGCATCCTTGAGGCGGCTGGTGTAGAGACTAAAGCCGACGTTGTCATTAAGCGTGTAATCACCACCGAAATAGGCGATCCATGGCGAGTCCACTTCGCCTGCGTAGAAGGTAGCGAAGCCGTCGCGCATGCTGCTGGTATTGGGTTGGCTCATCGAGTGGAGGCGACCGCCTTGAAGCGACAGTCCTTCCACGCTGCTGTTGAGCACGGTGATACCTCGGAAACTCTCCGGTAAAAGCCGCGCATCACCGTATTGGACGACAGGGCTGACAGGAAAGACGTCGCCTACCTTGATCTCGGTATCCATGAACCGAGTTTTCACCGCGCCCCCCAGTTTTGAGTAGTTGTCCTCAGCCTGCCCGAGGCTGTTGTAAGGCATCACGTCGACTGAGCCGCCTGCTCCAGAACGGCCGTCGCCGGTGTCAAGCTTGAGCCCTAGCATGGCAAAGGCATCGACACCAAAGCCTATGGTGCCCTCGGTGAAACCAGACTCGAATCTGCCTATCACGCCATGCGCCCACTCTTCCGAATAGCCATTACCCGAGCTGCTGGACTGGCCTTTACGGAAATCGCGGTTGAAGTAGAGATTTCGATTGAGAATGGTCAGGCTGCTGCCTTCGATAAATCCCTAGCCTTTCTCGCCGGCGGCCATCGCAGCTTGCCCGGTACTGACGCTCAGAGTGAGCAGAGAAAGTCCTAACAGGGTTCTGTTATTCATAAATGCTCCTGATGTTATTGGCAGTTGTCATTGTGTGGTCGCATATATGTGCCAAGCGCGCCGGGCATAGCCAGGCACGCCTTGGTCATATTTCCACATGCCAAATAACGTCAGGGTGACTTGGAAATTACATTTCAGTCAGCGCGATGTCATTTATCTAGTTTTGATTACGGCAACCTGTCCCGGCTGCCCGGTATTCAAGAATATTCAGATCGCCATTGGAGTCCTCGTAGGTCATCTGGGCCGGCATCACACCGCAGCTAGAGTCCGTCGGGGTAGTGGCCACGACCCTGGCGATATCGAGTTTCATGCCGTAGCGGTAATGAATAACTTCAGGCGGATTCTTTCCGTTAGCGGCAGCATACTCTTGCATGGCCTGCTCATTGGCCTGAATCATCCGACCATAAACACGATCAGCGCCGCCTTCTGCCAGAGTGGCAGAGGAAACAACCATAGCGGCAAGGGCTGCAATAACTTTGAGGCTTTTCATGTTTAATCACTCCTTCAAAGTGGTGATTAAAATATATCCGCTCAACCTGTCATAAAAATGAAGTCAAAGTTACATCGCCGTAATGCTTCCTGCCGCGTTACCCGGGCGAGTCAGCTTGGCGCGTGGCTTGCCCGGGTTTGTAAAGCTATAGCTCCTGCGGTGCGCGAACCTTCTGTGTACGCTGCCTTCGCATCAGCCAGTACGCGGCCGGCAAAACCAACATGGACATCAGCGGCGCGGTAATCATGCCGCCGACCATGGGCGCGGCGATGCGCTTCATCACTTCAGATCCGGCACCTCCGCCCCAGAGGATTGGCAACAGGCCGGCGATGATCACGGCCACCGTCATCACCTTGGGCCGCACGCGCAGCACTGCGCCTTCACGAATTGCCTCCAGTAGTGCCGGGTCACCGCTGCGCCCGGCATCCATACGTGCATGCCAGGCATTCTTCAGGTACAGCAGCATGATCACCCCAAATTCCGCCGAGACGCCGGCCAAGGCGATAAAGCCGACCCCAGTGGCAACCGACAGGTTGAAGCCGAACCAGTAGAGCAGCCAGATGCCGCCCGATAGGGCGAAGGGCAGGGTTGCCATGATCAGTAGGGCCTCACCGAAGCGGCTGAAGGTCAGGTAAAGCAGCACGAAGATGATCAACAAGGTCGCCGGTACCACCCAGGCCAGCCGTGCATTGGCGCGCTCCAGGAACTCGAACTGACCGGAGTAGGAGACGGTCATGCCAGCATCGAGTTGTACCTGCTCAGCTACGCGTTGCTGCAACTCGCGCACGGTCGATGCCAGGTCGCGCCCACGGACATCGACATAGACCCAACCGGACAGACGCCCGTTCTCGCTGCGCAGCATTGGCGGCCCTTCGGTCAGACTAACCTGGGCGACGGTGCCCAAGGTGATCTGCTGGCCGGCTTGCGTGAGGATCGGCATACGCCGTAGTGCCTGCGGACTGTCTCGCCACTCCTTGGGATAGCGCAGGTTGATCGGGAAGCGGGCCAGTCCTTCAACCGTCTCACCAATATTGCTGCCGCCGATGGCGCCCGATACCACCGCCTGCACATCGGCGATGCTCAGGCCATAGCGCGCCGCGGCCAGTCGATCGATCTGGATGTCCACGTAACGGCCGCCAGTAAGGCGTTCTGCCAAGGCCGAACTCACCCCAGGCACCTCTTTGGCCACGGCCTCGATATCGCGCGTTATGCGCTCGATGTCGACCAAGGAGGTTCCGGACACTTTCACCCCAATGGGGCTCTTGATCCCCGTCGCCAGCATGTCGATGCGGTTGCGGATGGGCGGCACCCAGATATTGGACAGCCCCGGAACTTTTACCGCGCGATCCAGTTCCTCGATCAGCTTTTCGGGTGTCATCCCTGCGCGCCATTGATCGCGTGGTTTGAACTGCACCGTGGTCTCGAACATTTCCAGCGGTGCTGGATCGGTGGCGGTCTCTGCTCGCCCGGCCTTGCCGAATACCCGTGCCACTTCGGGCACCGTGAGGATCATCCGGTTGGTTTGCTGCAGCAGCTGGGTGGCCTTGCTGGCCGGCAAGCCGGGCAGGGCTGATGGCATGTACAACAGGTCGCCCTCGTCCATCGGCGGTAGAAACTCTCCTCCGAGTCTGCTGAGGGGCCAGAGACTGGACAAAAACACTAGCAAGGCCAGCGCTAGGGTCACCTTAGGCCAAGCCAGCACCCACTCCAGCACCGGCCGGTATGCACCGATCAGCCAACGATTCAAGGGGTTCTGTTGTTCGCTGGGGATATGCCCACGAATCCAATAGCCCATCAGCACCGGTACCAAGGTGATCGAGAGGCCAGCAGCGGCAGCCATGGCATAGGTCTTGGTGAATGCCAGCGGGCCAAACAAGCGACCCTCCTGGGCCTCCAGGGTGAAGACCGGGAGGAAAGACAGGGTGATGATCAAAAGGCTGAAGAACAGCGCCGGCCCGACCTCGGCCGCAGCTTCGCCGATCACCCGCCAGTGCGCCTCGCCCTGAAGCGGTTCACCGGGGTGTCGAGCCTTCCAGGCCTCGATGTGCTTGTGCGCGTTCTCGATCATCACCACGGCGGCATCGACCATGGCGCCGATGGCGATTGCGATCCCGCCGAGCGACATGATGTTGGCATTGACGCCCTGGTAGCGCATGACGATGAAGGCCATCAGGATGCCCAGGGGCAGGGTGATGATCGCGACCAGCGACGAGCGCAGGTGCCAGAGGAAGATCAGGCAAACCAGGGCAACCACCGCGAACTCTTCCAGCAGCTTGTAGCTGAGGTTATCGATGGCGCGGTCGATCAATTGCGAACGGTCATAGGTGGTGACCACCTCGACGCCGGCCGGCAAGCTGCCCTTCAGGCTGTCCAGCTTGGTCTTCACCGCGGCGATGGTATCGCGGGCATTCTTTCCGGAGCGCAAGATGACCACGCCACCTACAACTTCACCCTGGCCATCCAGCTCGGCAATGCCACGACGCATCTCTGGCCCCAACTGAATGGTGGCCACCTGACCCAGCAGCACCGGAACTCCGCTGGCCGAAGCCCGCAGCGGCACATTGCGGAAATCCGCCAGGCTCTCTAGATAGCCTGAAGCCCGGACCATGTACTCGCGCTCTGCCAGCTCCAGGATGGCGCCGCCGGTTTCCTGATTGGCGCTCTTCAGCGCCGCTTCGACCTCCTGCTGAGTTACCCCATAAGCCACCAGCTTCTGGGGATCGAGCAGCACTTGGTATTGCTTGACCATGCCGCCGAGGGTGGCCACTTCGGCTACGTTGGGCAGGCCCTTGAGTTCGTACTTAAGGAACCAGTCCTGCAGTGCCCGCAGCTGGGCAAGATCATGCTGGCCGCTGCGGTCGACCAAGGCGTACTGGTAGATCCAGCCCACGCCGGTGGCATCCGGCCCAAGGGTGGTGGTAACACCCTCGGGCAGGCGTTCCTGCGCCTGGTTGAGGTACTCCAGCACCCGCGAGCGTGCCCAGTAGAGGTCGGTATCGTCCTCGAACAGCACATAAACGAAGGAGTCGCCGAAGAACGAGTAGCCGCGCACTGTCTTCGCCCCCGGCACCGAGAGCATGGTGGTGGCCAGCGGGTAGGTCACCTGGTTCTCGACAATCTGCGGTGCCTGCCCGGGGAAGCTTGTGCGGATGATGACCTGGGTGTCGGACAGATCCGGCAGTGCATCCAACGGCGTGTTGCGCAGCGACCAGATGCCCAGGGCGGTGATGAACAGGGTCGCCAGCAGCACCAGAAAGCGATTGCCGATAGACCAGTGGATCAGGCGTGCGATCATGGCTGGTCTCCTTCCTTGCTGAGCTGCTCGATCATCAGGCCGGAGTTTTTCTGGCGGGCGCCGATACGTACGTGATCTCCTGGCTTAAGTCCCACAGCTACTTCTGAGCTGACCAATGGAAAAGCCATGGTCATACCTGGCATATTCAGGCTCTCGAAGGGCCCGTGCTCCAGGGTGACTGACTCCGCGTCCAGAGCACGAATCACACCATGGGCCTCATGTAGTTCCTTCTTATTGTCCTGCTCGGCATGGCTGGCCATGACACCCTGTAGGCTGGCCTCCGAATCGATGAGGAACTGGCCGGAGGTAACGACCGCCTGACCCTCCTCAAGACCGGACAACACCTCCAGACGCCCATCAGCCTCGCGGCCCAAGGTTATTTCCAGGGGGCGGTAGCGCCCATCGCCTTCTACCAGCATCACCAACGCACGCTTCCCGGTGCGAATCACGGCTTCACTCGGCACAAGAAGCGTGGATTGTTCGACGGCACTGTTCAGGCGTACGGCGGCGAACATGCCGGGGCGCAACTTACCGGCAGGGTTGGGTAGCTCGCTGCGTACCGTGAGCGTGCGTGTTTGCGGATCGGCACTCGGCAGCAAGGCTATGACGCGGCCCAGCAGCGGTCGATCAGGAAAGGCCGTCAGGTTGGCGCGGATCTCGTCCCCGACCTGGATACTTCCGGCCATGGCCTCGGGTATCGCCGCATCGAGCCAGACACTGGATAGCCCGTTAATCAACGCCAGATCCTGCCCGGCTTCGACGGTCATCCCGGCGCGTACCTGCAAGGCTTGGAGCTCGCCGCTGATAGGTGTGGTGAGGGTTTGCACCGCCCGTGGTCTGCCGCTGCGGCGGACCTGCTCGATCAACGTTTGAGGCATGCCAAGCAGGCGCAGGCGCTCTTGGGCCGCACTTATCAAGCGAGTGTCAGCGGTACGCAGTACCGCCAGGAACTCCAACTGCGCGGCGGACCATTCGGGAATCAGCAGGTCGACCAGGGGGGCTCCGGCAGGCAGCACATCGCCCGGGGCGCGACCGTAAACCCGCTCGACGAATCCGCCGGCGCGGGCCTGGAGGTTCGCCACTTCTCGCTGGTTATAGGCCAGGGAACCCACCGCCTCGATATCCGAGGGCAGTACACCTCGGATCACCATCGAGGTTCGCATTCCGAGGTTCTGCACGGCTTGAGCGGGGATGCTCAGGACAGACGGATCCTGCTCGGATCCTGCGTATTTAGGGACAAGTTCCATATCCATGAAAGGTGACTTGCCCGGCTTATCGAAGCGCTGCTCAGGCTGCATCGGGTCGTACCAATAGAGCACCTTGCGCTCGTCCGTCGGTGCGGAGCTAGGCAGGATCTCGTGTTTGGCTTGCCGCTGGGCCAGCCAGTAGCCACCGCCCGCCGCGCCAATGCCCACGGCCAGCAAGGCGACCGCAAAACCAAATGCCGATATCTTCATTTCAGTCCCTCCACATAGGCGTAGTACAGGCTTGCGGAGAGCTGGCTCAGCTTGCGCTGCTGTTCAATCTGCCGTAGCTGAGCCTCGATCAGGTCGCGCTGGGCGGTGAGGACGGATGTCAGCTGGCTGTTGCCGGCCTGGTAAGCGGCAAGTTCGAGATCGGCACGTTTGCTTGCAAGCGGGATCAAGGTTTTTTCGGTGCGTGACAAGGTCCTGCGCAGTTGCTCAAGCTCGGCAATACCGCCTTCCAGCTCAGCCTGATGGGCGCGCAGTAATGCTTCCTGCTCGGCTTCCATCTGCGACACGCTTTGTTGTCTGGCGTTGATCTTGGGCCCCTGACGTGTGCCTACGAACAACGGCAGGTCGAAGGTAAATTGCACCATCACCATATCGCCGAATTGGTTGTCGCGATTGTTGTAGGCAAACTCAACACCCCAGTCGGGGGTCTTCTCGGCGATGGCCTCGTTCAGCTCGGCGCTAGCCTCGCCGACTCGGGCGGAGGCAGCGCGCAACTCAGGGTGTGAGGCAATGCGTTGCTGCAGGTGCGGTACCACCAGGTTCAGATTGGGAACACCTCCTTGCAAAGGCTGGTCAGCCTCGTTGCCTATCCAGCGGCGCAGCTTGGCACGAGCTACTGCCACATCGCGATTCAGTTCATCTCGCCGATCTTGTAACGCCAAAGCTTCCTGGTCGGCCTGCAACAGCTCGCCAGGCTGAGCACTACCGCCGGCAATCAGCGATTGCACGGTCGAGCGGAGCATCTCGATCTGACGGTCCAGTTGATCGAAGAGGCCAACACTGCGTTCGGCGTAGTACACGTCCAGCCAGCTCACTGCTGTCTGGCGCTTGATCTCCAACTGCATGGCACGCTGCTCGGCCTCGGCTCGGACAACTGAAGCCTCGGCCACCTGGCGCCGAGCCTGACGCTTGTCACTGTTGGGGACTTCCTGCATGAGCCCAATGCGGCGCATGGTCATGGAGTCACGATTAAGTGTGTAACGGTCAGGGCCTTCGATCGGCAGGTTGTCGATGCCTAGAATCAGCTTGGGATCGGGCAGGGCGTCTGCGGGCCCTACAGCCTGTTGTGCCGAAGCCACCTGCGCCTGGCGCGCGAGGTTCTCAGGGGCACTCTGCTCGGCCAGAGCTTGGGCTCGTTCGAAGGTTAGGGGCTGCGCCTGCGCGGCAAGCCAGGGAGCTGCCCAGAATGCGGCAGCCAACACACCGAGATAGCCACGGCGTGGAAAAAGGAAAGCGGACATGCTTTCGCCTCCAATGCGATTGATCGAGGTCGCAGCTACGAAACGTGGCCGCGACGATGCGCCTGACTGTAAGGCGCGGGATGATCACTGCATTAGACGAAACGAGGAGGGCGCCAGAGTCCTGCTGGCTCTCGCTTAATCACCGACTGTGTCAGCAATATTTCGGAGCGTGAGGGAAGAGGGGATATGCTCTTGATCACATTGGTCTGGAGAAGTCCTCCGGTCTTGCATTCCTGGCCGGATTTGCAGGGAGACTTATTGGCCACCCCATCAGACGTGTCCATTTGCTCGCAGCACGGAGCATCGGCCGTTGCATGGCCCTGATGATCGGCGCTCTGCATCGGGCAAGGTTGTGCCGGCATGCTGAAAGCCATACCGCCGAAGGTCGGCAGCACGAGGCTAGCAATCATTACCAGGATCAATCCAATCCGACGCACAGCAATTCACCAAGCGGGGCTATAGGGCGACTATAGCAGATTGCCTCGAGGCATGAGCGCTCCTTTTGACGATAACAGCACTTCGTTGATTTGGATCAAATAGAGTGTCTAATCTCAAAGGGGGAGCTGATTTTGTAGCGGGTGAGATTTCAATCGAGCAAGCGATAGAGTTCAGGCCAAAGAGGATTCTATAATCACTCTATAATTAGCTATAAAGCTCATTAGTGCACAAAATGCAGCTGGATGTGGAACCCTGAGGTGCCGCTGAATGAACGCAACGCAGGGTATCGGCTGGCATGGCAGAGCCTGGATTTCACCCGGGCTGGGCATTTTTCTGGGGCAGGCGGGTAGCCAAGATTGGCATGGCCACATGGCGCATCAAATTACCGTCAGCTTGAACGGCCGCTTGACGGTGAAGTGTACATCCTCGTCGGTGACGGCAAGGGCCATCTGCATCAGGGCAGGGGTGGCCCATCAGATCGAAGCTGACGAAGTGTTGTCGATCTACCTCGACGCGCTGTCCGATGAGGCGCGAGCACTTCCCGATAACATCGGGGAGGGCATCACTCCGATTCAGATGGGCGATACAGCATCGCTGCGAAAATTGCTGAGCAGCTCCGATCCGTCAGCCCAGCAAATTCGGGAAATGGTGCGCCTTGCTCTCAACCTTACGACTCCGCCGGCCTCCGATCCGCGACTGCAATCGGTCCTCGCTGCGTTAAAAGAGCCGATTAGTGGCAGGCAGGCGTTGGCAAAGCGCGTTCATCTGTCGCCTACCCGATTCTCACATTGGTTCGTCGAACAGACCGGCCTGCCGCTGCGCAGCTACCGGAAATGGAATCGCCTGGTCATAGCGCTCCAGCATATCGCCAGCGGCGCCAACCTGACTGCGGCCGCCCACGCTGCCGGATTCGCCGATGCGGCCCACTTTTCCCGCACCTTCCGCGAACTGTTTGGCCTCGACCCGTCGTCTGCCTTGGGTCATGTCAGTCTGAAAGGCTGAATTCAGCTTTTTCGTTCAAGCGCCAGCACAGGTAATTGGCACAAAGTGGAGTCATCTTAGGGAGGGCTTCACGATGGGCAATTCACTCAGGTTCATGATCCGCTGGCTCAGCTACCCAGCAATCTTTGGCGGGGCCGCAGCCTGGATGATCTGGTTGCTCTACACGGGTATTCCGTATTGGCCCAGCACGCCGATCATTGCCGCCCTAGGGATTCTGCTGGTGGCGTTGCTGGAACGCGTGCAGCCTTTCCGGGGCGACTGGTTGGAGGACCACCAGGATACCCTTACCGATATCATCCATATGGTCGTGAACCTGTCTGTGATCCAGTTTACGGCGACCGTGCTGGCCCGGCTGGGCGATTGGGTGTCCGCAGAGTTCCGTGTCTTCCCAACAGATTTACCGCTGTGGGCTCAGCTAGTCATTGTCGCCGCCGTGCTGGACCTTAGTTTGTACGCCATGCACCGCTTCAGCCATCAGGTTCCATGGCTGTGGCGTTTGCATGAGCCACATCACAGCGCTGAGCGGCTCTACTGGATGAACGGCGAGCGCCGGCACCCGTTGCATGCCGCTATCATGGCAGGGCCTGGGCTGCTCGTGCTCTTTTCGATGGGCACTCCTTCTGCACTCGTGGCCACCTGGTTCGGCATCCTGACGGTACATTTGGCCTTTCAACACTCAAATCTGGACTACTCGTTGGGCTGGCTACGGCGCGTCATCGGTGTTGCAGAAACACACCGCTGGCATCACAACCGCGACTTCGAGGATGCTCAGGTCAATTTCGGTGAGTTCTTGCTGGTGTGGGATCAGTTGCTTGGAACCTTCTATGACAGCGCAAGCAAGCCCGGCAGCGCCGAAGTAGGACTGCGTGACCGGAACTATCCGACAGGCTATGTGGGTCAACTTGTTGAGCCGTTCAGAAGCCAGTAGCTTGCTCGGTGTTGCTGGCGACTAGTTGGTTAATGAGGATCGGCCGGCATGAGTTCAATCAAAGGCCTCAGTTGAGCTCTGACGCTGGCCAGCCAATTGCCCAGTTCCACCAGATCCTCATCAAGCGACTCGGCTTCCTCCCAGATACTGCCGCCTTCCGTCACAGACACCGATAGTGCCGCACCATCGAGCACCGTTTTCGCCATGGCATGTACCCGCAGGAGGCCATCCCTGAGGCCGCCGATGTTGTTCATATCCTTAAGCAGCAGATCCAGCCCATCGACTAGACACAGCAACTGGGTGGTGTCGTAGACGTCATGCAAACGCTCCAGCGCCTCGGCATCTACCTCGCCGTAGGGCGTGACGCGAAATGACGCAGGAGGAATGTTCATCAGGTCATCTCCTCGGTTTCCGCAGTACCGAGCTTGCCAGTGCGGATGGACCCGGCTGCCTGCTGGAACACCGAGTCTTTGATCCAGGGCTCCGGCGGCCGGTTGAGCTTGAGGTTGAACTCGCCGAAACGCTTGACGTTGCTGGTCAGGTAGGGGCTGAGGAAGGACACATCCTCATCGGAGAACTGCCAGCCCTCGCGAGCCAATTTCTGCAGGATCCGCATCATGTCCACAGTGTTCTGCAGGATCACCGACGAGGCCACCATGTCGTTGTAGCGCAGTCGCTTCTGTTGCTCGTCCGGATCGTTCTCGGCGATCACGTCGCCGCCGAAGGACAACCACTTGGAGAATCCGTTGTAGGACTCGATCTTGTTGGTGTTCGCGGTAACCTCCTGGCGCAACTCGCGACTGCCGATCCAGTTGAGCAGGAAGATCGTACGGATCACGCTGCCCAGTGCCTGTGCCGCGTGGTAGAGCTTGTTACGCCGGCTGTAGGAACCGAGTTTTCGCAGCAACATAGGCGAGGAGATTTTGCCCGCCTGGATCGATAGCGCGACCTGCATCAAATCCTGCCAATGGGTTTCAATCAGGTGCCAGTCGGCGGTGTCGGTGAACAGGCGGTTGATATGCTTATACGCAGCGCCGCGATCCGGCCGGCACATCACCAGGTCGCGCCAATTGCGGATGCGTGGCATGAGGTTGATG
Organism: Pseudomonas sp. ABFPK; assembly: GCF_001586765.1. Taxonomy (NCBI): domain Bacteria; kingdom Pseudomonadati; phylum Pseudomonadota; class Gammaproteobacteria; order Pseudomonadales; family Pseudomonadaceae; genus Pseudomonas; species Pseudomonas sp. ABFPK. The sequence goes on from NZ_LQXW01000029.1 coordinate 16,701, forward strand.
CCAAGCAGATGAGTGAAGGCGAACACCGTGGCCGACTGGCCCTGGGTATCGGAATACACCGTATCAGCTTCGACGCTGAGATCGGCCTTGAGCAGCCCCTCGATTACATAAATTGCCTCCCAGATGCCCGGGGGGATGAAGTGCTGGAATACAGCGATGTAGTTGTTGGCCACATGCCGATAGGCCACGGCTCCCATCTTGCGGTAGCGGAAGTGGTAGCCGGCCAGCAGGTTGTCGTCATAGAAGTCGAACTGGGTGCCGTCCGCAGCCACCGCCTTGCCATCGCCCCAGAGTTTGGGCAGATCGAGCTGCAGGTAGAGTTCCACCAGCTCGCGGTTAGCCTTGTCCAGTTTCTCCAGCGAGAGGTGACGGCGATTGGTATAGGAAAGCATGTGCGGGGTGACATTACCGGCCAGATGCCGCGCGGCCTGGCTGGGGCCGAGGTTGCAACCCATGGCGAAGATCGTCATCAGGTAGCGCTCGGCAGGTTCTTTGAGCTTTGGCTCGTTGCCGGACATCGGCCCGAAATGTCGAGTGAACTGAATCCAGTGCTCGATGTTGGCCATGATGTCGAGTACGTGCCTGGCCGGCATGCGTTGCATGAGGGCCGTCTGTAGCGAGATGGCCGATGGCGGGATGTCGCGCGCCGTCACTCGGCGCAATACCGGTTCGCCGGCTTCGTTGATCGATACGTCCCCTCGGCAAGAGGGGAATTTGTCATCCAGTTGCTGCGCGGTTTCCTCCAACTGGGTCTTGAGGGAGGCAACAAACTCCTTTGCCGTGCCAGGCAGTTCCATTTTTTCGCAGTAGGCCGGGAGTCGCTGGAGACATTCCTCCCAGGGTAGCAACTGCTTGCGATAGTCGGCGAAGGATTCCGACCCTTGTACGCACATGTCACCGGATCGCAGTTCGTTGGCCAGGTAGGAGAATACGCAAACTTCCAGATAGCGCCGGTTGGTCGGTGGCCCCTCACTGGCAGGACGACGAACGACCTTGACCCAGCGCTCCGACGCAAACGACAAGTCGACGTGCTCGTCGATCCACTCGCGGTGCAAATTCTCGCTGTCCTGTATCAGTTGAAGTGCCTGAACCAGCGACCTATCCTGAGTCGTGGGCTCCAGTTGGAGAAGGTGGCTGAGACGGAACAACAGCGAGCGATGGGACCTGAAATGCTTCCAGATCAACGGCAGGTAGTTATTACCGCCGGTAGCCTGGACTTCGGCACAGGTTTCGCGCAACCGTTCCAGGTTGCCGTCGGGGGAGAGGTATTCCCGAATCAGGCTGCCTGCCTCTTGGTCATCCGGTTCATGAACCAAAATCTGCACCACACCGTCCAGGGTGGCCGCCAGTTGCTCCAGTTTCTGACGTTGCCGTGCTTGGATGTGCTCCAGTTCTTCCTTGGCGCGTTTGTGAATCGTAGAGATTCGCCGGATGAACATCTCGGCTAGGTGATCGCGAGTCCGTACGCGCATCCGATATATCAGGGCAAGCATCAGCGTGTAACGCTTCGGCAGCGAACAGTCCTTAAGCTCGGCGACGTCCGACGCCGCAGCTTGGGCAGCGAAGTGGCGGATTTTGGTATCGACGATTCCATCAAAAATGACATCTAGATTCCCAAAGCTCTCGAGCCAAGCCATGTGATCTATCAGCACATCCAAGTGTTTGCGGGATGGTTTCTTGGGTGCCTGTTTGAGGGCGTTGAAGTCACTTTGGCGTCGCCCGAAATCCGTTTCGAGCAGTTCTTTCAGTTTGTAGACCGCCTCAATTGGCGCCCTGGTCACAACGAGATTGAATAGCCGCTCCTGCATTGCAACTAAGGCATCCTCAGCAGCGTCATTGAGGGTGGAATAGGCTGGGAGTTCGTAGCTGCGCTGCAGCAACTCGCCGATCAGCACATTGATGATATCCGCCCGCTGGTCGAGTACCTCGGCAGATTCGTGCGCAAGGTGGAGAGCTATGGTGAGCGCTTCACTACCATAGAAAGCCTTGATCTGGAGGTACTCACGAATGGCCGCCTGATGCCTATAAAAAGTACGCGGGTTGGTGTAGCGGGAAGTGATACGAGGGCCAAAACCGAGGGTATTCCTGATGTGATCAGTAATTTCTGGAGGTATCTCGTCTAGGGAAGGTCTGAAAAAGACTTCCCGAATCTGGTGAAATACGCCGATCCCGCCAGCCGAGTTTTTCCATGAAGCAGATGACCTTCGCCGACGCCGAGTACGCCGGCAAGCGCAAGCAGACCCGTAAAGAGCTGTTCCTGATCGAGATGGATCAGGTGGTGCCGTGGAAAGGACTGATTGCCTTGATCGAGCCGCATTACCCCAAGGGCGAAGGTGGTCGGCCCGCCTATCCTCTGCTGGCCATGCTGCGTATTCACCTGATGCAGAACTGGTTTGGCTACAGTGATCCGGCAATGGAGGAAGCGCTGTACGAGACGACCATCCTGCGCCAGTTCGCCGGGTTGAGCCTGGAGCGCATTCCCGACGAAACCACCATCCTCAACTTCCGTCGCTTGCTGGAGAAACATGAACTGGCAGCCGGCATCCTCGGCGTAATCAATGGCTACCTGGGGGATCGCGGCCTGTCGCTGCGCCAGGGCACTATCGTCGATGCCACACTGATCCACGCGCCCAGCTCGACCAAGAACCAGGACGGCAAGCGCGACCCGGAAATGCACCAGAGCAAGAAAGGGAACCAGTATTACTTTGGCATGAAGGCGCACATCGGCGTAGATGATGAGTCGGGGCTGGTACACAGCGTGGTAGGCACGGCAGCCAACGTGGCGGATATCACCCAGGTCGACAAACTGCTGCACGGTGACGAGAACGTCGTCTGCGCCGATGCCGGCTACACCGGCGTCGAAAAGCGCCCCGAACATGCTGGCCGCGAAGTGATCTGGCAGGTCGCAGCACGCCGCAGCACCTACAAGAAGCTCGATAAACGCAGCGCCCTGTACAAAGCCAAGCGCAAGATCGAGAAGGCCAAGTCACAAGTGCGAGCGAAGGTCGAGCACCCGTTTCGAGTGATCAAGCGCCAGTTCGGTTACGTGAAGGTGCGCTTCCGTGGCCTGGCCAAGAACACCGCTCAGCTGGTGACGCTGTTCGCGCTGTCGAACCTATGGATGGCGCGCCGACATTTGCTGACTACCGCAGGAAAGGTGCACCTGTAATGCGGAAAATGGCTGCTGCGAGGTGCTCGCGGCGGCCAAAAACGGAGAACTGAGCGGGTTACCTGGTCGATTTTGATCGACGGCCCGCTTTCAAAAGCAGCGAGGGCTGAAGTCGACCGGAAATACAGGGTTACTTCAGACCTTCCCTAAAACCCCTAACTCCATTCTTCTCCTGGACGAGTTCGATCAGTTACCACCTCAGATCCAAATGGGCCTCAACGGGATCCTCGATGGTAAGCCAATCTTCCTTGATCAGACTGGCGAGTTGATTCACATCGCGCCAGGTTGTTTGATCGCAGCTACCGGCAACACGAATGGTAGCGGTTCAGCTGGCGGTAAAGGAGGTAGTGCTGCGGGTTACAGGGGCACGAAGAAAATGAACATCGCCACGATTGACCGTTTCAACGTCATGTACTGCACCTACATGGAGGAAGGCCGGGAGGCCAGCCTCATTGTTGAGCAGACCGGCACCCCCGTGGTCATCGCGCAAGCGATGGCAACCCTGGCTGCCAAGATCAGAGCCAATTTCATTGCTCTGACTGAGGACGCAGGGGCTGGTGGCATGGCCCTTAACTTCACAATCACCACCCGGAACGTGCTGAACTGGGCGATGAACTACAGGCTGCTCATGCAGATGGGGAAAACGACCGAGGAAAGCCAAAAACTAGCTCTCCAAATGACGGTTCTGGATTTTGCTCGACACGATGAAGCCACGTCGATCTTGAAGACTTGGTCGACCATCGTCGGTACCGTTTAACGCCTCACCATACCCCGGTTCGCCGGGGTTTTTTCGTTTATGGGCGCCTGTGAGACATCTCCTGACACTGGGTCTTTCGCAAGGGATCCGTTCTTTCAATTTCAGGAGAGCCATCATGAGCACAACCAATCAAACCGATGACCTGGGTATCAGCATCCTTCAGGATGTGGTGCTTTTTGACTACATCATTGGTGGCAGCACCGGTGAGAAGACTGTTGATGGCGACGACTTCATCCGTGAGGTTGGCCGCATGCTGCCTTCAGGCTCGTTTGCCTGGGTCAACAAGTACCGGTCGGAAGCAAAGCGGGAGATTCTCAAGGTAGGGGTATCTCGCAAGGTGAACAATCGTATCCGAGGGTACTTCGTTCCTACTCAACACGCCAAAGAGCTTGCAAAAGTACTTAATGCGATTAAAGAGAAGTACCTAGAGGAGAAAGCTACATTCCTCAGCGGTCTTCCAAAAATGGTAGAGGACTGGGCTAGTTCGGCTACTAACGCAGGTGTAACACAGGGTGGTAAGTCTCGTGCAGACTTGATCCGCCAGCATGCTCCTCAGGTTTCAGTACTTGAAAGGATGCTGACATTCGACACTTCGGCGATTCGTATCAACGACACCAGCTACTTTGGTGAAGATGATGCGCTTCAAAAGGAGGTCAAAGGCCTAGTCGGGCAAGCTGCATTAGAGATTGCGGAGGACGTTAATCGCTCCTGGACTCGCAAAGGCAACGGGAAAACCACATCAAGGATCTTGGGCTTGATTCGTCGCGTTCAGGACAAAGCTGAAGCGATGAGCGTTCTCTCAAGCAAGTTTTCTAACCTGGAAAAGATGTGTGCTTCGGTATTAGCGGCTGTCCCTAGCGGACCGAGCATTGAAGGACTTGCTTACATTCAAGTATCAAGCTTGCTGTCATTCTGCATGGATCCTGAAAAGATTCTTGGAGATCATGCGACTGAGTTTGATCCGTTGAGTGTAGAAGCGTCAGATCCGGCCTCAGTAGTCGATCAAGACAACGCTTTCTTCAGTAATTCGGCGCCTTCCTCTGTTCAGCCACAAGTTGAACACGATGAGGTGACTATTGTCCCTGAAGTCTCTGTGATCCCACCACTTCCAACTGGTCGTAAGTCAGAAGATAATGTCTTCTTTGGAACAGCAGCTGATCAACCCGTAATCGAGCCTGAGAAGGCGGCAGCATCGGATACGAACTCGCAGGCATCAACAACTGCGTTCATTTTCTAACCCACAAAAAACCCCGGTCAATGGCCGGGGTTTCTTTTTTCTCTATGGATATGGATTAAGCAGTCGGCGAGCCTTTCAGATGAGGCAGCTCGATTTCCGCCTTAGCCAACAGCTGGCGCCCAGAGAGCTGCTCATACAGCAACACCATGGTCATGCGAACGGCAAGAGGAGTTTGATCCCATTCTTCCTGTTTCGGGATATAGCCAACCCAGGTGGGATCGCTGCCCATCTTCTCAATCGACAGCCAGAGTTGCTCATCAAGATCTTTTTTGTAGACAAAATCTTCTGGCGTGAAGAAATCAGCCAGGTTGTAAACTTGGATGAGCGGAAGACCAAGGAAGTCGGCCACCAACGACAGCTTTTCTTTGCCAAGCGACCGAATCTGGCGATTCCCGTTAGCCAGGGAGTTCCAGTAGATGACTGTGATACCCATGACATCGGCGATTGCACGGTCGGGCAGCCCTCGATCGACGATCACCTTCTTAATCAGCTTGACGAGGCGGGAGCCAGGCATGGTGTTTCGAGTGCTTTTTGCTGCAGGTGAAGTTTCTTTTGGCGCTGCTTTGGCCTTGGCTGAGGCACGAGGTCTCTTAGGCGTGGCGGCAGCCTGAGGAGCCTGTGCCTCGGCCTCAGCAACACGTTTTCGAGCTACTGGCTTTGCAGCAGCTTTTGCAGGTGCTTTTGCAGGTGCTTTGGCAGGCGCTTGAGACTGCCGTCCTGTCGATTCACTTGCGGTCTTGTCGCTAGCTTTGGGCATTGTGCGGCTCCGGTTTGGTCGCGGCGTCTAACATGATTCGGGACGCTCTCTAAACAAATAAAGCAGAGAAATCCAGTATTAAATGGAAAAGATTCTACACAGTTAACAACAAGATTCAAATCTCTTGTTCCGGTGGAAAAAGAGACTTTTTTGACCTGGTGTGTCCCTGTGCCGGTAGCTCTGCGGGCGCTTCACGCGAGACAAGGCGATTTTGATTCGTCTTGTATTATTGGTACGTGTTGCGTATTCTTTGGTAAACCACGCCATTCACGTATCGAGGTACTCAATGCTGCCCCAGGACGCAAAGCGGAAGCCTGATTCCTATTCGTATCCAAACGGGATGCTCAACTCTGGCTACATCGCCGGCGTCCTGCGGTTCAATGATCCGGTCGAAGGTCTCTGTTTCATCCAGCAGACCCGTTCGGAAAACCACATGCTTCCCATCCACTACGACCCCAAAAAGTCGCCGATTCCTCGGGAGATCAAGGAGTGGGACCTCATCATGGCGTTCGTTCACACCGATGGCGCCATGCAGGGTGAAAACCGTATTGCACGGCTCAAGAGCATCCGTTTCGAGGCGCCGAACCTTATGCACCTGGGCGGCCGCTTCCGGGATGACTTTATGCGGAAGTGGGATGCTGTCGTACATGCCGCCGCAAAAGACTCTGGCACTCCGGCCTCGGTTGCAGCGCTGGAGCAGCAGCCCGGCGCAGGTACTGAAGACCGTCTCGACTCCTTCGACTGGAAGGCGATGGATCTCAACAAAAACGCCTCGAACCAGATTCGCATTGCAGGCTTCATCCAAGCCAAGAATCTGGAACGCAACCGGCGACACCCCGTGGACGGTACGCCAATCAACGACCGCCTGGTGGTGCTGATTCGACAGTCGAAAGACACCGATGCCTGCATCCCTGTTCGGTGGTATGGGCGTAACCTGCAGCCGCTGTCCGAAAAACTTGCCCGCGGCATGCCCATCATCGTCAACGGTGAGTTCCGTATGGACGTCAAGGCCATCTCCCTGCCTGACGAGAAAACAGGGATCGCTGAGGTGTCCAAGATCCCATACATCCAGGCCAAAGACATGCCGGCTCCTGTGACCCCCGATTCAGGTCATATCAAGATCGTGCCGGGCTGGGCCGCTGAACTGTTCAAGAGCCACGGCACTCAAGCTTCGCAACCGAAAGAAGGCGGTGCAGAACGCAGCGCTTTGTTCGCTTCGGCCTTTGGTTCTGAGTCGGCAAGCAAGCCTGCAACCCCAGGTGAGCAACAAGACGCTTAAGCGAGGCTGCCTCAACTCGTTTCGTGAAGCCATCGAGATCCAGCATTGGAGTCGGTGGCTTTTTTGTTTCTCAGCCATCAGTCACAGCCGGCAGCTGAGGAAGAAATCAAATTCTGTATTGGAAGACTAAGCCGCAATGGGCAAGACACTGATCATCACTGAAAAAGCAACCGTAGCGGTCTCTATCGCGCAAGCGGTCGGGGGCTTCAGTAAGGTGGAAACATGGCTTGAGAGCGAGAACGCAATTCTTGCCCCCGCGGCCGGCCACCTGGTTGAAATCCACTCCGAGGAAATGGCCAAGGCCGGGCGGGACATCGGCAATTTGCCAGTGATCCCTGATCAATTCGACCTGAGGGTCATCGAGCCCAAGGCCAAGTTCTACAACGTGCTTCAACGCCTTATGCGGCGCCCGGATGTCACTGCTGTAGCGAACGCGTGTGACGCCGGCCGCGAGGGTGAACTGATTTTTCGGCTCATTTACAAGATGGCTGGGTGCACAAAGCCGATGCTTCGGATGTGGATGAGATCCATGGTCGATGACGCCATCCGACAGGCATACAAGAATATGCAGCCCGGCGCTGACTTCGACAACCTTGCAATGGCGGCAGAGATACGAGGCGAGGGCGACTACATCGTAGGCATTAACGCAAGTCGGGGGATTTCCCGCCTCTACGAGCGTGAGACAGCCAAAGCTGAAATCTTCCCGCTCGGCCGCGTGCAGACCCCAACGCTGTCCCTGGTTTGTGCTTTGGAGCTGGCCATTCTAACCTTCCGACCGGTTCCCTATTGGGAAGTGCACGGCAGTTTTGGGGTGGCCGCTGGTAAATACACCGGCAAGTGGGTGGCACCACAGCCCTCCGAGGCGAGGGGCGGATCCCAGCACCGGATCATGGATCGAGCAAAAGCGGATGCTCTGATCAGCAAGTGCTCTGGAGTAGCACCGAGCAGTGTGGTGGATGAAGTCAAGCCTGCCCAGACAGGCCCTGGCAAGCTATACGACCTCACCTCACTGCAGCGCGAGGCGAACCGCAAGCTTGGATTTTCTGCAGCTTACACGCTGGAGATTGCGCAGAAGCTCTACCTGGAGCTCAGCCTCACCACTTACCCACGAACAGACTCGGCTTACCTCCCTGATGACGCAATCAATGACACGAAGAAGGTCATGGGGATGTTTGGAGGAACCCCCTATGCAGAGCACGCGCAACGCGTGCTAGATGAAGGCTGGGTGCGACCCAACAAGAAGATTTTCGACTCGACGAAGGTGTCGGACCACTTCGCAATCATTCCGACCGGAAAGCGAGCAGGGGACCTAGAGCCGGACGTTCAGAAAATCTATGACATGATCGTCAAGCGCTTCATAGCCGTTTTCCATCCAGCGGCTGAGTATTCGGTGACTGTCCGGCTTACGACGGTGGCTGACGAACTCTTCAGGTCGACTGGCCGTGTGCTTGTCTCCCCAGGTTGGATGGTGGTTTACGGAGCCGGGATCGTCGAAGACGCAACCGATCGAGATGGTGACTCCGACGACAAGAAAGAGCTCGCACGGTACGTCAAGGGAGAGTCAGTCACTCCGCAGGGCATCGAGCTGAAGATGCTCAAAACCAAGCCTCCAGAACGGTACACCGAGGACACGTTGCTGGGCGCGATGGAGACGGCAGGGCGCCTGGTAGAGGATGAGGACCTTCGTGAGGCGATGAAAGAGCGGGGGCTGGGTACACCGGTCACGCGCTCTGCAATGATCGAATCGCTCCAATCCACCAAGGACGGTGCCGGCCGAAAGAAAGAGCCCTATCTCATCCAGCAGAAGAAGTACTTTGCTCCCAGTGCAAAGGGGATGACTGTCTACCGTTTCCTGGTCGACAACGGCATCGATGCCCTTACGTCGCCAGTTCTCACCGGGGAATGGGAGCACAAGCTCCGTCAGATGGAAAAGGGGGCGTACAAGCGGGACGCTTTTAAGTCCGAGCTTGCAGAGTTGACGACGGAAATCCTCGACACCATCAAGAACAAATACGCAGGTGTCCAGGTCAAGAAGCTTGGCGCTCTTTGCCCCACCTGTGGTGGCGCAGTTGAGATCCAGGCCCGAACGTTCATGTGCGAGCGGCAGTGCGGATTTTCGATATGGCGGGAGATTGCCGGCCGCATGTTGAAGGTATCAGAAGCAGAAACATTGCTTCGCGACAAGGTGGTGCTTGGGCTCAAGGGCTTTGTGAACCCGAAGAAATCCACCAAGTTCGAGGCCGGTCTTAAGCTGCTCGACACCGGAAAGGTTGAGTTCTACTTCGACCCGACGGCGAATACCAAGGACTCCAAAGGGAATTTCGTTTCCTGTCCGAAATGTCAGGGAGGCATGCGCAGAATCAAAGTGGCCAAAGGGCACTTCTGGGCTTGCGTCGATCGAGAGCAGTGCAACCACACGATGAATGATCGCGACGGCGATCCAGTGGAGCGGCCAAAGTCATTTCCATGTGACCTCTGCGGCAAACCTATGTACCTGCGGAACGCTGAAAAGTCTCCTTTCTGGGGTTGCAGTGGCTTTGTGAAGGGGGGCGGTGGGTGCTCTAACACCTTGAAAGACAACAACGGGACTCCGGTACCGAAGGAACAACCAGCCAGTTCTGACGGGGCGCCGTCTCCAACGATCCAGACAGACAGCGGAGCTTTTCTGTGAACACCAACAACAAGGTCATACGCGCAACGACCATCGTGTTCGGTTTCTGGTGGCTTTTGCTCACTGCCCGGGCCTTCGGCGGCTCTCCTATGGAGTTTTTAGATAGCTGGCCTCTGGTGGGCTACAACGTCTCACACTGGATCCTGGGTGTTGTTTCCGGCCTGTTCATCGGTGTCTGGTTCATCTGGTTCACCAGGTTGTCTGCACTGAACAAGCTGTACGCCGGCAAGAAAGGAAACATCCTCAACGGCGCCCGCTCGACGCTCGGCAAAGTTCCTATGCCCACTTTGGCTTTACCTCGCGTCGAGGCTGCGTCAAAGCGACTACCTATCGCAAGCAAAAAAGTGCTCGCCTGGGTTGCCGCCAATGAGAAGAAGTGGCCAGCCCATGTAGCGTTCTTCTGGGCCATCTGGGATACCTATTCTGCACATGCTCACTTCCCCGCATCGCATCGCAAAGGGGGGCACGGAAATCGTCGGCTTTGGGAGCATTGTCTGGCCGTGGCAGACACCGCGCTGGAGGACGCTGGCACTTACGTATTCGACGGGGTTTACATAAAGGCCCGTGGAAAGCCCAAGTTCAAAATCATCGACCTGAAGAACAAGGAATATCGATTTGACGCTACTGATCCACTGATCCCGATTCTGGGCCTGGCGCACGATATCGGGAAGCTCGAAGCCTACGTCCTCCTACCCGACGGTAGCGTGAAAACCCAAGAGGAGGGCGGAGCGCTCACCCCTCAAGATGACAACCGCATCTCCCACGACGCCCTGGGTGCGCGAATTCTTGCTCGCTTCCCAGAATACTGGGCCCTCCCTGCGCGCGATCGACAAGCCGTGAACCTGGTCATCGCACATTACCACCACCCAAGTGATTTCCCGGTTGACCGCAATGGCCTTAGCCTGGATGACCGCATGACAGCCCTCATGGAGTTCTTGATCCTGGCAGACAAGAAGACCGGCATGGCCGAGTCGAGCATCACAGAGACACTGAGTGATCACGAGATTTCTGAGGACGAGTCCAACGCCATTTATCACTGCTTCGTCGAAATCATCACGGAGTACGGCAGGGTAAACGGCACCGGTGACCAGGCCAAAGACTCCACACTCAAAATTGCTCAGAAGCATGACGGACTGATCGTCATCAGGGAAAAGGACCTACGGTCTCTCATCTTGGCCAAAATGGGCTGGTCGTTGGAGGAGGGTGAGGGTCGTTACCGCATGACCCTCAACCTGATGACAACACTCCAAGAAAAAGGGCTGCTGTACTCGCGGCACAATCATGCCGACATGAGCCGGTTCTTGCCGATGTACTCGGTGTCATTGCGCAACGCGCAAACAGGTGCACATCTGACTACCTGGGAGCCTTGCATCATCGTACTGCCAGTTGCCACGACCCCCGAGCTTGCCGGCCTCAGTGGTTTGCCAAACATGGGTACCAAACTGGACATCGAGCGCCCATTGTTCACACACAACCTGGGTATCACTGAAGCTGATGCGCTTCGTGCGATTGTTGCTCGCGGATTCAGCGCTGAGATTGCAGCGAAGGTGAACATCGCCGGCAAGCAGGAAGAGAAGCCAGCACCAGCACCAGCACCAGCACCAGCACCAGCACCACAAGCTCAGCCTGATGTGGAGCAGGGTCAACCTGCAACTGCTGTCACCAGTGGAGCGAAACCAGGTGCTATGACGACCGATGCAAACGAACATCAAAGCTCCTCGCCAGCCCGCACCACGGCTAACGAGGCCAGCGACGAGCACGACGCTCCAACTGGTATGTCAGCTGAAGCGCAAGCGGCACTGGATGATGACGACCCGATCGTGAGCGGCGGTGATGATGACGACCTACTAGACGACGATCTACAGAGCTTGTCGCTCAGCTCGTTTGGGCCGGGGCCAGAGGCAGAACCAGAGGATGACTTCCTAAATCTGGAATCTGGGCAGCCTGGTAACGATGACGTCGATGATGTTGATGATGTGTTCGGCGCGTTCGCGGTCAGTGAGCCCCTGCTGGCGGATACAACCGAGCAAAGTGGGTCTTCAGCGCCAGAACAAGAGGGTACTGCCCCTGCCACTGTACCGAACAATGACGCCCCAGACGTTTCCGTTCCTGTAGCGGTAGCTATCCCTGATCCAGACGCTGTGCCAACGCGGAGGGTAAGCCCGGCTGCCGAGGCTGCGGCACTCAAGGCACTTGCAGAGGCGGGCGCCAACTTCACTGCATTCGTTGCACCTAGGAAGAAAAAAACCAGCTCAGCTGAGCAGCTGCAAGGTATCCGCGCAGCAGTGAAAGCGGCAGAAATTCCGATCTGTGGGACAAGGGATGGATTTGATTACGTGCTGGAGGCCGACCTGATGATCTACGACCCTAAACTGAAATTGAGCACGCTGATTCGAACCGAGAAGTTGCCCACTGTAGAGGCTGCACCTGGAGTGGTGATGGTGGGCATTCCGGTTGCACCGATGCAACTGGTACCTATGAGCTACTGACCCTGACCATGACTCCCTGGCTGTCACGTAGAAAGCCAGGGAGGCATGATCAGTAGTTCATTTCAGCGAGCTGCTTTTCGGTCACTCGACTCAGCAGCCTGAAATAATCCGCTCGCGAATCTTGGTCAAACACCTTGGTTTGGACTGAAAGCATCATAGCAAGAGCGTCCTCCTCCGTTTTACCAGCAGTGAACGGCAGCGGTGCTGGCGCATAGTGGACGCTCCCGTTGCTAACCGCTACGGCTGCATCCAGCAAGCTCTTCACCTCCATGTAGCGCGGGTACCGTTTTGCGGTCAGGAACAATCCATCGTAAATATCATAATTGCCTTGAAGGGTCTGAACCAAGGCCGCCATCAATGGCCAGTTCGTGTCTGGACCATCATGATCTGATCCACCGACGGTAGGACTTGCGAAAAAGATGACTGTTTGGAAGTTGTTTTGGGCGAACACATCCAGAAGTGCTTTCAGGTTGGTGTCGGTGTCCGATGAAGTCTTGCGGTTGATTTCCATGTGATTTCCTCATTTATGTTGGTGCACCAAATGATGCATCACAAAGATACCACCATCCATCGGAAATAATCAACAAACACTTGACAAATTGACAAAATGTCAATATAGCAAACTATTCGTCTGCCGCTAGCGATCCCGCCTTAGCATCCCTCAAGCCTTCCAGCAGGGCAGTCTGCAGGGTGGTGTTCAACTCTCTCAGCTCCTTGTTCTGGGCCTCTAGGGCGCGCAGCCCCTGCTGGGTAGCCTCTAACCGACCACGCATCTCAGCCGCTTCGTCAGTGGCTTTCGATCGCTGAATCCTTAACTGGTCAACCAGCGTCAACGATTGCTGCAACTCCTTGCTGACCCTCTCTGTTTTGGCTCTCTCATCGTCCCGAACCCTTGCGGTCTCCATCATCAAGTGGTTCTCGGTTTTCTCAAGGTGCTGCTCTGCGGCAACCCGGGCGGTCTCGGCCTTCGCTTGGGCAGTCTCTGTCGCCGTGTTGGCTGCTTTGAGCTGCTCCTGAAGGCGCTCAAGCTCTCCACGATGCATCTCCTGGGTGCGCTCGATTGCACCGTGGTGCACTTCCTGAAGGCGCTTGATTTCCTCGCTATGCGACTGGCTTGAGGTAACGAGCTTTGCATTGAGATCTGCGAGCTCTGCTTGGAGCTGTCGAACATCAGCGCTCACCTGATCCAATTGGACAGTCAGCCGCTCCTTGTCCGCCATGAGTCCGGCCAGCTCTCGGCGCTGGGCCTCAAGGCTCGCTGAAGCAGTCCGTTCATTCTCCTGCGCCACCTTTGCCGCAACTACGGCGGCTGCGGCCTCCGCCTCAAGGGCTTTACGCTCAACCGCATGGGAGTCAGCTGCCGCTCTCAGGGCCACATCCCAGACCTCATCGAGCTTTTCGCACACCGCGTCAGGAACACCAGGTCTTCGCAGCCTGGCACTCAGGACAGGGCCTATCTCGCTCCAGAATTTCTTGATCTCCTCGTACACCAGGTTGGGCGAGGCCTTTATGTCGTGGTTGACGTAAATGCACTCACGAATATCCGCCTGGCGCACTTCGCGCCCCGCATCAAGTAGCTTCCTCGCGTAGACATGCACAAGATCCCGCGTACTTAGCCTTTTGTCAGATGAAATTCCGGTGCTGGTCATTAGGCGTAACCTGATAGGTAGATAGGTAAAGTCAGAAGGCTGGGCGTCGACGATCTCGACGAGAGGCTGGCTTGCGCCTAGGTCGCGCCATCAGACGGGGTGGCGCGGCCCAGGGGGGAGCTTACCCCCACGCCCCCAAAACTGCAAAAATGTACTGTGTATCATACGATCCCTATCGATGCGAGCCGAAACTCGTGAATATCTCCGATTATCACGAATTTTTCAGATGGCAAAAAAACGCCCCTCTAAAAGCCCATCGCTATCAGTAGCTGGCTTTACAGAGAGGCGTTTTTGATTTCTCGCTAAACCCTTATGGACAAGGGGTTCTGGAAATTTTGCTTGCGCTGGAGATCAAGTGTCTACGTCAGCTAAAAATGCGAAACCACAGTCATATATGCGAAAAATGCACAACCACAGTTAAACATGCTAAAGCAAAGCGGCATGGCATCCGCGGAGCACCATCGTCGAATCGATCCATGCTCATCCTCCAAAGCTTAGCACGGAGCGACCGCTGCCCGGCCAAGGTCCGACCAGTTGCAGAAAACCTGCAGAAGCCCTCTATGTCGAGCAGACGGACGCCGGCGGCAATCCACACGATCCGAGGCATGACAGCCAACGGCCGGAAGTAATTCGTGGACTTGGAGGAAAAACGCCATGGTCTGGGAATTAGTTCCGCAAGCATCCTAAGAATTACTTCCGAGGACATAGTAAAAGCACAGCTTCACCTTGCTCATGAGCCGCAGCGCCGTCCAGGGTTTGTTTGAACCGCCCTCGAATGCCGCTCCTACGTCGATTCTGATCAACTCGCAGGGGCTAACGTCGTCAGATTTCACACAGGAGCGCGTGAGGATCCGGTTATTTGGGCTCATTTCAGGGCTTACCGGACATAGTCCACCTAGCTCATCCAGCCACTTGATTTCACCATGAAAGGCCCTAAAATCAGGGCTTTCACCACAAAAGACTTGCGCTGTGGATCAAGCCAAAAATGCAAAGATTTCTCGTGGGCTGCTGCTCTTGCGCCCGGGGAAACTGTCCCGAGATGACTTCAAGCAACTGATCGTTCAGAAGGGATGGCGCATGGCAGATGTGGCTTGCCGATGGTCAATTCGCCCTGAGCACATGAGTCGCATCGCAGCAGACGACGACCGAGACTGTAAATGGGACGATCTGGCGCGAGCTCTACCTACACTGAGCCCTAACGAACAGGCCGCCGTTAAGGCAGCTCGACTAGTGCTGGCGCCACCAACAAAACGGCCGCGCAAGACAAATGCAGTCCATGAAGCATCGCCTGAAATGCCTCAAGCGATAGCGCCCCCTGCTGCGACACCCAAGCCTTTCAATTGGGATCATGATGATGATGACGATGATGACGACGATTTCGCCGGTGCCTATACCGACGGCTATCGTTGGAGACGGTACCTAACCCGCGGCGCCGAGCTTGTCGTCGACAGGGAGATCGACAACTTTGCAGCGTATGGGGCCATCCTGGTGGTGATCGCCACACGGGAAGGCGTCGATTCGGCTGGAGGTGCACAGGAAGAGTACCAGTGCGAAGCACCATCAGGGGCGCAGCGCTGGTTCGAGCCCGATGAGATTGACGACTGCCTTGTCTACAACGGCAAAACGCGAGACATACGATGAGCACGAACTCTCCAGCCGTACACGGAATTCCTTACCTCCAGGCCAAGTCAGAAGTTGCTCTGCTCGATCGCGAGTCAGCTGACGACTTTGATCAGGTCGATGTAATCCAAGCGGATAGCGACATCGAAGCAGCCTGGATGTGGCTCCATGCCAAAGGAAAAAATCCGAAGACCAGGCGCGTTATGCAAAAGGAAGTGGAGAGGTTCATTCTCTGGGCAATGCACACCCTGGGTAAGCAGCTCTCACAGATCACGGTGATGGACATCAACCAGTACATCGACTTTATGGATAACCCCCAGCCGACTGAGGTTTGGGTATCGCCTACAAAGCACAAGCGCTCGAACCCAGACTGGAGACCATTTGCAGGACCTCTTAGCAAAGCATCCCAGCAGTATGCCTTGATCCAGATTGGCAGCATGTACAAATGGATGATCAAGGGTGGACGCCTGAAAGCGAACCCCGTATCGCTCGTGGCAAAGCCACAGGTCGAAGTGGACTTAACAATCAAGCGACTGCTGCCCGAGGCTGCCATCGCCTTGGCATTCGAGGCTATTGCAGCGACCAAAAGCCCACGCAAACGGGCCCGTGACCATTTCATGCTGAGCCTGTTTTACATGACCGGTGTGCGGACGTTCGAAGCGACTGGGGC
The DNA here is from genome assembly GCF_001586765.1 of Pseudomonas sp. ABFPK. Lineage (NCBI taxonomy): Bacteria > Pseudomonadati > Pseudomonadota > Gammaproteobacteria > Pseudomonadales > Pseudomonadaceae > Pseudomonas > Pseudomonas sp. ABFPK. Next base: position 32,999 of record NZ_LQXW01000029.1, read on the forward strand.
AACCATGGGCAAGATCAGGCGCTCTGCTAGCGGGGTTCTGTGGTTGGAGGTCCTGGGCAAGCGGAACAAAATTCGAGATGTACCGATATCCGATGATCTCTATGAGGACCTACTGCAGTATCGCGAAGCGTTCGGTTTGCCACGTGAGGTTCCAGTTAAGGACACAACCCCCCTCCTCCTAGCCTCGAACTCAAAGCTCAAACGCGCCCATAACGACACCATCCTGAAATCGATCAAAGACATCATGCATCGCGCTGCAGCCCTCGCTGTTGAGCGCAGCTTATTTGATTTAGCCGACCGGCTTGAAGAGGCCTCAACACACTGGCTCCGCCACTCGTGCTTTAGCCACCTGGCTAAAGCTACCGGCGACCTGGTGATGATCAAGGCGCTGGCTGGTCACAGCAAAATCGAAACAACCAGCCGATATCTGCACACAGAAGACGACGCTTTGCATGCAGGGGTCGTCCAAACACTAAGCACACCGCGACTACACCGGTAGTGTTGCCGCAGGCCAAAGGCCGCCGGCATCGAGGTCGAGCGGCTGGCCGCTGCCGCAGAATGAGGTCGCGCCAAGCGCTGCACAGGTCTGCTGAGCCCTGAGCTCCGACACACCTATGAGCTCCGTGACCTACTTCACCTCGCTCGATGCCCGGCCAACCGCGGGGCTCGCTCTAGGCCCCCTGCCTAGTTGTCCTTTGTTTTGTGCCTCTCCCTTACCTAATCCTGAGCGCCCTACCCTCGACATTTCATGCCGCAAAACGGTCTAACTATCAATTCAGTCATGCGGTTGACAGCTGGTTCTTCGAGATATGACCTAATGACAAACTTCGGTTTATGGTCTATCTCTATCTGGTAGAAACGCATTTATGCTTGTCTGACCGTATGGATTCGTATGAGAATGCGGTCATCCTACCTACTTGGCACTGGTAAATCACATGACTGCAGCTGCTACTCCCCTCGATCAGTACACTTTCACTGATTTCACTCAGTTAACCTTCACCCCACAATTTGTGGCTGAACGCTTGATGATAAGCACTCAGACCCTCAAGGCCATAGAGAAGGAAAACGACCTCAACATCGCTCGTGTAGCTCGTGGATCCGTTGAGGTTCGTAGCTACACGCTCGCTGACATGTTTTTGATCGCCTCGATTCGTCGCGGGAATGGAAACACTAAAGGCTTTTCCCGCCCCATCACCTGCTCTACGTACGTACAGAAGGGTGGCACCGCGAAAACCACCACGACCTGCAACATCGGCATCGAGTTCGCTTTGGCGGGATTCAAAACCCTGATCATCGACAACGATCCTCAAGCCGACGTGTCCAGCATGCTGGGCTATGATCCTGACCAAACAACCGAAGAGCTTGTAGAGCTTGGCCTCCCTGCTGATAGAGCTGTTGAGGGTCATCTCGGCAACTTGATCCGCCTCGGTAACTTCACAGAGATGACGCTTGACCAGGTAATCAAGAAACCTTTCGGCGAGCATGGCCCTCACCTCATCCCAGCGTTTGATTCTCTGGACGACATGGACGTTGTGCTACGGAATGCCCAGGGCGCCGACTTCCGGTATTCACTCTTCATCGAGCGAGCCCGCAAAGGCCTTCTGCCGCACTGCGACCTGTCGAGCTATGATGTGATCATCATGGATAACGCACCCTCTGGAACTATGCTTTCCCGTAACAGCCTTGCCGCTGCTGATTTCCTGCTGTGTCCTATCCGTATGGACAAATTCTCCTTCCGTGCACTTTCCCGTCTGGCGCACAAGATCAATGAAATGAGCTCCGATTTCGGCCGGGCCCCAGAGATCGTTGCAATTCCCACCATGTACATGCGCAACCGCCCACGTCTACAAGCTAACCTCGCTCGCTTGTCCAGCTTGTTCCCCGGCAAGGTTACCGAGCAACAGTTGTTCCACTCCGAGGACTACTCGAAAAGCTTGGAAGACGGTGTTCCTCTCTCACTTTGGAAGCAAGGTAGCGAAAACTCTCTGGGGGCGTTCCGCAGCGTATTTGAGGAAATGGTTGGCAGAATCAAAACGGTTTTGGAGAAGGGTAAATGAGGAGTTCTAGCCCAATTGGCAAACCAACCGTAATCCCGACGGCTGAGGGTACGAGCAGCATTCAAGGTGTTCACGTACCTAAAGTGATTCCGGAGGCCAACCTCCGGCCGATGAGCGATGTGCTGAGTGAGATGGACCTTGATGCGGAAACCAGCAGCTCAAAAGAGCCGCTTGAGCGTGCACCAGTTGCTCAGGCGGACCACGTACATGAGCCGAGCCTGGATGACATAGTCTTGAGCGGGGAGCGCTTGCCAGGCGAGGCGACGTTCTTGCCTTTGGCGCTCATACGCCGAGGCACGTATCAGCCACGCCGCAAGTTCGACCCTGAGAAGCTGGGTCTTCTCGCAAACACGATTGAAGATAAAGGCCTCAACAACGCGATTATCGTTCGCCCTCTCGCGGACGGTACTTACGAGCTGATTGCCGGTGAGCGCCGGTTCCTAGCCCATGAGCTGCTCCGCAAAGACCACATCTACGCGCTCATCCGTAATCTGTCGGATGCTGAAGCGGCTATCTTGTCGGTTACGGACAACGACGCCCGGGAAGACCTTACTGAATTCGAGCGAGGTGCGAGTTACAAGAAGCTTCTCGATGACAAGGTTGTGCAATCCCAGGCAGAGCTTTCCCGCCGTGTCGGCCGTAGCATGGCCACGATCAGCCGCTGCCTTGCTTATTTCAAGCTGCCTGAGGGTGTCATTTCACTGCTGGAAGAAGATCCTGACCTGATTGGTAATAGGGTTGTCTCGGAGATGGTTGCTCTAGCTGACAAGGGACATACTGAAACCGTACTGGCAGCCGCCAACCGAATTAAAGAAGGTGCGTCCCAGGACAGCGCAATCAACTGGGCCAAGGGCGAGGTCCGGCGCAAGACTTCTCCTCAAGCACCAATCCCTCCACGGCAGATCGACTATAAAGAGCGCACCCAATTGGATGCTCGTATTGATGGGCGCAAGTTGATCCTCACCCCTCCCAAAGGCATTGATCCAGCGGAGGTCCTCGCCTACATCGAGGAGATGCTCAAAGCTCGTAGCTAATTCGCTGCCACTCCGCCGCCGGGTCCTCCGGCGGCGTGGCGTCTACGCCCTCCCCCGGTTAATCCTCTGATATTTCTGGCTTTTCACGTTTTCACTGTGAAAATCTCATCCTGCGTTTTCTCCTTTTAGCTCCTATTTTTCACAGTGAAATTCTAGGTTCCGTTGGCTAGTTTTCACTGTGAAAATCAGATCGCTCGCATCTTTTCTCAGTGAAAATTTCACTCATCATCGAGGGTGTCGCGACCAGGCGTCTGACTTAACAGTCGGCATTAGCCTGGTGAGAAGATCTTGCTGCTCAAACCAACACGCACAACGCACCATTCACTGCATACTGCACAGTGATAACTGCACACTGCACAGTTACCACTGTGCACATCGTCCTACCTGCTTGGGCAGCAACGAAGATGCCCGCGTGGAGACCGTTTCACTGTGAAAAGGTCCATCGAGCTTGCCCCTCGCCCAGGCCGACTCCTCGCCTCCAGCCACTGCGCGTCGACTGGGGGAATTTGTAGCTCTCATACACACTTCCCAATGAGACTGGAGCCCCGTCCTGACTGCCGGCTACAGGCTGCGCTCCAGAACTGAGCTCTAAGATCAACGAGAGCGATATCACTGGCATCTCCCACAGGCTGATGTCGGTGCCGATCAGATCCGCTCACCCTTTCACAGTGAAAAGCACCTCAACATGAGCCGGCGAACGAACCAGCTGCTCAGACTGGTCTGGGCAGTCCTACACTCGGCCTGCCTGTCTTTTCACTGTGAATGACCACGCATCAACTGCAAGCACACCAACCCCATGGCGAGGGTTTTAATCACCACCCTTTCACAGTGAAATCATGAGCTTTCCTGGACGTCATCTGCGCTCGAACGATCCACATATAGTGGCAAGCATTGGGGATGACGAGGATAGGCCCCCACGCCCTCAAATAGGCTTAAGCCGCCCTTTCACAGTGAAAGGGAATACCCAAACGTCGACTCAATGGGACCTGATGCAGTCCAAGAGCTGCAGCCTTTCACTGGGTACAACCAGGTTCTTGGTCGTGAGGCGAGCCGGTTATCACGGGCAGGCTGATACGCATCCCGCTGGGCTTTTCACTGTGAAAAGATCTCTCCCTGATCTTGAGCAACTGGCCAAGGGCGCAAGCACGCGACCTGCCTGATTTTTTCACTGTGAAAATCGCGCCTCATTTTCCGATCCAGGCTGTGTGACTCAAACCATCTACCGGCCATGGGATGCAGTTGCACCTTAAGAGCTGTCTTGCCGGAGGGGGCCTTGCATTTCACAGTGAAAAGGAACAGTCCCGAGCTGCTGGGCTGATGCTACCCAGCGCCTTAGCCCTTGTTTGGGTAACGCTAGTACGGTCGCTCCGCCCCCACCTGATGCACACCGGCAGGTCGACCCTCATCATGGATAGCTTTTCACAGTGAAAAGGCATCCCCGGCTTAGAGCCACTGGCCGAGAGCAGCTAGAACGAGACATGCCAGGTTTTCACTGTGAAAACCTGGTCACCAGATTCTAAGTTCCAAGTACCACGACTCTCAGCTTTTGCTGTTAACGCATGTACCTACTTTCCAGTAGATGACTCCACTTGAGTGGCTCCAACCATTTCACCGTGAAAAGGTAGACCTGAGCTGCCCCAAGGGGGAACAGCTTGATGCTTCCCAAGCGACTCAATCATTCGGAGCATCAACGAAGCGTCGCCTGACCAGACCTGATTTACACGAGCAGGCCGATCAACATCTCGCGGGCTTTTCACAGTGAAAAGGTTTCCCAGGTACAGAGCCACATGCCAAGGCTTGAAACACGAGAAGGTTGAGACTTTTCACTGTGAAAACTAGGGCGCCTCGATCGCTGTTCCAGGGCGTGTGTCTCTGCCTGGTTGGTCCCTGTCATTTCACAGTGAAAAGAGATGTCTCATGCTAGGCCATAGATCCTGGTTTGATGCTGCCCAAGCGACTCAACCTTTAGCGGCAAAACCCAACGGTCAGCTCTGGTTGTGGAAAGCCGACAGGCATCATCCGGGCTGACTAGGGAGCGAGCACGGCTGACTCGATTAGCGGATATAGGCCAGTACCCATTCCCACGGTTTGTGCTAGCAGGTCCTAGGTAGGTCCTGTACCACCACAATGGAGTACCGTCCTATCCTTCGCGTGCTTTAGGTTCACGGAGCCAAACCACAACCTGCTATCATTCGATTCATATAGCGTACGTTTACGTGTTACATAGCGGATACACAACCATGTGCTGCATATCAGCAGTACAACCTATGGCGTAAACGCCCCCAAATCAGATCTGGAGAAACGCATGTCTATTGCACTGGTATTGAGTGAAGGCTCTGGAACCATCTTTGAAAACAAGAACCGCACGTCTGACGCAGCACCTGTGATGGTCGGCTACATGGAGTTCCCGCTGAACAAGGAGCGCAACCAGAAGCTCAAGCTTGAGGTAGCCGTCTGGGTCAAGCAGAAGCAGGGTACGAACGATAAGTTCTATTCGCTGTCGGTGGGTGGCATCAACGCGAGCCTCTTCAAGGAGGCCGACAAGAAGGAAAAGGGTCCCGACTACGCGGGGAGCTTCGGCTTCAACCACGAAATGCGGATCGCGGGATGGCGTAAGGAAGGCGTTGACGGTGGAGCACCATTCATCAGCCTCTCGGTTTCACCCAAAGTAAAGCCAGCTAGCCAGCAAATGCCATCAGCTGATGCTGCAACGCCAAACAGCCAAACGCCGAATGGTGCAGTGGATACAGGTGATCCAATGTTCCGATTCTGATAAACCCCACGACCCCGCCTTAGCGGGGTTTTTTTTTGGTGCGCCCGGCAGGGCGCGCTCACTCAGGGGTGGAAGTCCCCCGCACACCCGGCAAGGGGAAGTGCTAGCTAGAGGCAAGGGTTTCGCGGGCGACTGCGAGTCTGAAGGAAGCCCGAGGCAAATCGCTGGCCTGACGAACAGGAAGCGGATACGAGGCGGCATGGCGGGGTAAGCAGTCCGAAATCTGCGAAACCCAATACTTGCACAGAACGCCATGACGTAGATCCGACAGGCATAAGCGTGAAAGTGGGTGCGCAATACCCGGGGAGATCTGCACGGTTGCCCGTCAGGGCTACCGGCACCGCGAGGTGCTGGAATGACTGTGCAGAAGTCAGCAGAGGGCATAGTAGGTCGCGAGACTGAAGGCCTGAACGATTAATACCGAGAGTAGAACAGCTGATCTCGACAACCCACGATGACGCAGAAGCTCCCGACACGGGAGGCCTGCCTGCCATGGCCGGACGGAATCCGGAAAGAAGCCCGCAAGGTGCTGAGGGGGTTGCGGCGACGGCTGGGCGAACGAAATCGGAGGACTACCGGCTCATGGAGCAGGTGGTCGAACCCAGCAACATGCGACGAGCGTACAAGCGCGTCCTGAAGAACCGAGGCGCGCCAGGCGTTGATCGCTTGACGGTTGAGGAACTGAAGGACTGGCTGTTGGTGCACTGGCCAAGTGTGAAGGCGGCACTGCTGGAGGATCGGTACCTGCCACGGGCGGTGCGCCGAGTGGACATTCCCAAGCCTAATGGCGGGGTTAGAACACTCGGCGTACCCACGGTGGTGGATCGGCTTATCCAGCAGGCGCTCCATCAAGTACTGCAACCGATCTTCGAGCCAACCTTCTCCGATGGCAGCTACGGCTTTCGTCCGCAGAGAAGTGCGCTCGATGCGGTCGTCAAGGCGAAAGAGTATGTGGCCGAAGGAAAGCACTGGGTAGTGGACATCGACCTGGAGAAATTCTTCGACCGGGTCAACCACGACGTGTTGATGGCTCGACTCGCCTATCGAGTGAGGGATGGTCGCGTACTCAAGCTGATCCGGCGCTTCTTAGAGGCGGGGATGATGGCTAATGGCGTGATTCAACCCCGCAGCGAGGGTACGCCTCAGGGTGGGCCGCTGTCCCCATTACTGTCGAATATCCTGCTGACCGATCTTGATCGAGAGCTGGAAAGGCGGCAGTTGAAGTTCTGCCGATATGCTGACGACTGCAATATCTACATCGGCAGTGAAGGTGCGGATTCCACGCCATCCGGCCACCCAGTCCGCTCTCATCTGGCCAGGCATTCCACGGCCATCTGGCCACCTGTTCCACGGCCATCCGGCCGGGCAGTCGGAGCGCAGCGACGCAGGGGGGGCATT
>NZ_LQXW01000030.1:0-37826 GCF_001586765.1 Pseudomonas sp. ABFPK
GCGGCTGGCCCTAATAGGCCAGCCGCCTTTTCTTTTTCAAAATGTCAGCGCTGCCACAGATCTGAAGTCATGCGCCTCATGTTTGCTGCGCGACAGCGCAGCCCGGAAGGGCTGGGTGATCTCCCACAGGTACACCACAGAACTCAGGATGAGTGCCATCCCTGTGAGAGCGGGTTCACCCGCGAAAGGGCCAGAACAGGCAGTGCATAAAACTCAGGCAGCCCGCGCTTGCCGCCGTGGCGCGAGCTCAACTTCCTCAACCCCGAACAACGCCAGGTGAATCGCCTGCTGCGCCTGCAACGCCAGCACCGCTCGCTCCTTGCCCACGCTGCCGATCGGCTGCAGCAGGTGAATGCAAACCTCGCCCCGCGGCTGGGCGAACAGGCGCATCAGGTGCGACACCAGGTCATCGTCACCAATGAACGGTGCAATCGGGTCGATCTGGCCATCGCGCAGGTACTGGATGGCGACCGGCTGCACCGCCACGCCACGGTCGATGGCACCTGCCAGCAGGCGACCATGGAAGGTGCGCAGGGTACGGCCACTGGTGGTGGTGCCCTCCGGGAAGATCAGTAGCGGCCGGGAAAGACCCAGTTGCCTGGCGATCTGCTCACGCAGGCGCTGGCTGTCGCCCCCGCCACGGCGGATGAACAAGGTGCCGGCCTTTTCCGCCAGCCAGCCGGCCACCGGCCAGTGCCGCACTTCGGCCTTGGACAGGAACGACAGCGGCAGCAGCATGCCAAGCAACGGGATATCGGTCCAGGACACGTGGTTGCTGACCCACAGCATTGGCCGTTGGGGCAGCTCTCCGATCACCCGCACATCGAAGGGCAGGGCCGCGACCAGGCGCTTCATGAACAGGCAGGTCCAGCGCTGGCGGCGCTCGATGGGCGTCTTGAACCCCAGGCGTTCGCCCAGGGCGATCACGCTGGCCATCAGCATGCCCAGCAGCAGTACCAGCAGCAGTCGAGTCAGGCGGGCCATTACCCGCAGCTTCGGCATCAGACCGCTGCCTTGAAGTGGCGGGCGTAGCGTGGGCACAGTTCGTCGCGCTTGAGCAGGATGAACACGTCGGCCACCTGGAAGTCTTCGTCCCAGCATGGCTCGCCGCAGATCTTCGCGCCCAGGCGCATGTACGCCTTTAGCAGCGGTGGCATCTCGGCGATGACGTTGTTCGGCAGTGCCAGGTTGGGCAATGGGTTCTTCGGCTCGGCGCGCAGGTGCTCGGTGCACAGGTAGCGGTCACGCAGGCGCTGCATCACCGCATGGGCCTGTACCCCGCCATCCTGCATGGGGATGCTGGCGCAGCCCATCAGGTAGCTGTAGCGGCCTTCGTTGAGCACTTCGGCCAGTTCGCCCCAGAGCACGGCGATGGTGCCGCCGTTGCGGTAGTCGGGAGCTACGCAGGTTCGGCCCAGCTCCAGGATCGGGCCCTGCAGCTGCAACAGGCCATGCAGGCTGAATTCTTCTTCGCTATAGAAGCGGCCCAGGCTGCTGGCGGCCTGATGGTCGAGCAGGCGGGTGGTGGCCACCAGCTCGCCGGTGCTCAGGTCGCGTACGCCAATGTGGCGGCAGTGCACGTCGTAGTCGTCCATGTCCAGGCCTTGCTCGGCTCCTTTGAGCTTGGCCTTGAATTCGGCGCTGAACACTTTGTAGCGCAGGGCCTGGGCTTCCTGCAGGGCCGTGGCGCCAACCAGGCGTTCGGCTTGCAGACGGCGTTCGGTGCTGTTGTCGCCAGCGTGAGCGATCCGAGTCATTACGAGTCTCCATAAGCCAGCCATGAAGGGTTGCGGCCGGTCGGCTTTGTTGTGCAAAGTCAGCCTAGGTAGATGGGGTGTCACCCATGTGAATCTTTGGTGATGCTTGCGTGACACCCCCTGAGCCACAACTGAAAGCCCTTCAGCAAGGAGCCGACCGATGGCCTGGTTGCAACGACTCAACGACCCGCTTCGCCAAGCGCTGGCGGGCACTCTGGGCGAAACCTATGCCGCGCTGCTCGAGCGCCTTGGCCCGGTTGCCCCGTTTGAACTGGCGGTGCTCGGTGGGCGCGCGATGGCCACCCCGGGCCTGGCCTTCCTGGTCGGCTACCAGGCCGCCTTGCGCGTGCTGTGGCCCAGTGCTCCACCCAGCCTCGGCGCCCTGTGCGCCACCGAACGGCGCAGCGTGCGGCCGGCGGACATGCGCACGCGCCTTGACGGCTTGCGGCTGACCGGTAGCAAGGACTTCGTCACTGCCGGCCTGGAGGCGGAATGGCTGCTGGTGGCGGCGCGCTGCGAGGCGACGGGCGCGGCGCCGCAGTTGAACCTGGCGGTGGTCTACCCCGGGGAGCCAGGTGTGACGCTGGAAGCGCTGCCGACGCTGCCGCTGATGCCGGAGGTGGGCCATGGGCGACTGGTGCTGGAGCAGGCGGCGTGCGAGCTACTGGCCGGTGATGGTTGGGATGCCTATGTGAAGCCGTTCCGTTCGCTGGAGGACTTGTATGTGCTTACGGCGTTGACGGCCTGGCTGTATGGCGTGGGGCAGGAGTGCGCCTGGCCGCAGGCCCTGCGCCTACAGTTGCTTGGGCTGCTGGCCGGGTGTGCCGAAGGTAGCCGGCAGTGCGCCGATAGCGTTGGTTGCCATTTGTTGCTGGGGGGATTGTTTGCACAGTTCCAGGCGCTGCGAGGGGAGATCGATGCTGCGTTGGCGGCGGGGCCGGCGCAGTGGGCGCAGATCTGGCAGCGTGACCAGGGGGTGATGGCGCTGGCGGCGGCGGCGCGGGAGAAGCGGCTGAACAAGGCTTGGGCCGCTGCGGGATTGTCATGAATGCCTGATAGGTTTGTGTGATCCGATGAATCCTGGGGCCGCTTTGCGGCCCTATCGCGACACAAGGCCGCTCCTACAGGGGAACGCGTCAAGTTCAGGCTGACGCTGTACCTGTAGGAGCGGCCTTGTGTCGCGATAGGGCTGCGCAGCGGCCCCAATAACGGCGATCACGATGAAGGTACTGTTGATCATCCTGATAATGGTTGCGGGTTGTGCCCGGGCCGAAGACTGGCCTGAACCCGACTGGCCAATCGACAACACCCCCCTCGACTGGCAAGCCGTCGACGCCTACGCCTTCCCCGCACGCACCACCCCCGAACGCAGCGGCATCCGCACCGACGCCCTGCTGATCATCCGCAACGGCCGCATCCTCCACGAACGCTACGCCGCCCCCAGTACCGCCGCCACCGCCCACCTCACCTGGTCGATCAGCAAGAGCGTACTCGCCACGCTATTGGGCGTAGCCCAGGGCGAAGGCCGCTTCCAGCTGCAGGACCCGGTGACCCGTTTCTACCCGGCCATGCACGCCCATCCCGGCGTGCGCATGGCCGATCTGCTGCATTGGGCCAGCGGCCTGGACTGGCAGGAAGACTACGAGTACGCCCCGCTCTAGTCCTCGGTGGTGGCCATGCTGTATACCCGTGGCCGCGAGGACATGGCGGCCTACACGGCGGCGCGGGAAGCGGTGGCCAGCCCGGGCCAGCGGTTTCTCTATTCCAGTGGCGACAGCAACCTGCTGGCCGCCGCGTTGCGCGGCATGCTCGATGCCGGTCAGTACCCCGACTACCCCTGGCATGCGTTGTTCATTCCGTTGGGGATCGACAGCGCGGTATGGGAGCGGGACCGCGCGGGTACCTATGTGGGTTCCTCCTACCTGTACCTCAGCGCTCGCGACCTGGCGCGCATCGGCCTGCTGATGCAGCGCGACGGGCGTTGGCAGGATCGGCAATTGCTGCCCAAGCCCTGGGTGGCTTTCAACCGCACGCCGTTTGCCGATGCCGAAGCACTGCCCGGCGAGGCCAACCCCGGTGGCCACTGGTGGCTCAACCAGCCGCTGCCCGGCGCTGCCCGGCCTTGGCCGAGTGCTCCCGCGGACACCTACGCAGCCCTTGGCCACTGGGGCCAGGCGCTGTACGTGCTGCCCGCGCAAAAGCTGGTGATCGTGCGTTACGCCGATGACCGCGACGGCAGCTATCAGCACGATGAACTGCTCAAGCGGATACTCGCGGCGCTGGCTGGGGAGGGGGCATGAAGCGGGTGCTGCTGGTGGTGTTGCTGGGAGTGGTGTACTGGGCCTGGCACGAGCGCCAGGCCCTGGCGGACTTCCCCGGTATCCTTTCGGCCTACTCGGCCAAGGAATATTGCTCGTGCCGCTTCGTCATGGGGTTCGAGCCGGCGTATTGCCAAGGCTACGTGAAGCAATGGCTGCCGCTGAGCCTGCTGGAGGAAGACAGCCAACAGCGGCAGGTTACCGCCGAAGGCCTGGGCCGTCGCAACCAGGCTGCCTGGCAAGGCCCGCGCGAGGGCTGCCGCTTGCTGCCGTGAAGACGGGCGGGTAAGGTTGGCGGCCTGGTTTCACGAGATCTGTCATGTTCAAGCTGCCCCGCCTGCTGCCCGCCTTGTTGCTGGCTTTTTGCCTGCCCGCCCATGCCAACTGGCACCTCGATGGCGAGTCTTCGCGCCTTTCGTTCATTACCGGCAAGAACGGTAACACCGCCGAAGTGCACCGCTTCCTGGTGCTGCATGGCACGGTCGACCGCAAGGGTGTGGCCGGGTTGAGCATCGAGATGGACTCGGTGAGCAGCGGTATTCCGCTGCGTGATGAACGCATGCGCGAGGACCTGTTCGAGGTCGAGCGCTTTGCCGAAGCCAAGGTGCAGGCGCAACTGGACCTACGGCCGATCAACGACCTGGCCAACGGTGCCCAGATCGAACTGCGCCTGCCATTGACCGTGACCCTGCATGGCCAGTCCCACAGCTACAACGCCCTGCTGCTGGCCACCCGCCTGGACGAGCGACGCATCCAGGTGGTGACCCTGGAGCCCCTGGTGCTGCGCGCCGAGGATTTCGGCCTGCTGCCGGGGCTGCAACGCCTGCGCAAGTTCGCCGGGCTCAAGTCCATCAACCCGTCGGTGCCGGTTAGCGCGGTGCTGATCTTCACCGCCCGCTGACATGCCGGGGCCGGTCTTTCCCTGGCGGGATGGCAACCAGTTCGAACTGCTGATCGACGGCCCCGAGTTTTTTCCGCGCATGCTCCTGGCGATCATGCGCGCCGAGTTCCAGGTCGACCTGGAACTGTACCTGGTCGAGGCCGGTGACTGCGCGGATGCGGTGGTCGAAGCGCTGGAGCAGGCTGCCCGACGTGGCGTGCGGGTGCGCTGCCTGTTCGACGACTATGGCTCGCTGGCCTTCAACAGCAAGTTGCGTCAGCGCCTGCTGGACGCAGGTGTGTACCTGCGCTGGTACAACCGCCTGCGCTGGAAGCGTGGCTTGCGCAACCTGTACCGCGATCACCGCAAGTTGCTGCTGGTGGACGAACGCTGGGCAGTGGTGGGCGGCACGGGCGTCACCGACGAGTTCTGGACGCCCGGCGAGGCGACCAGTGAATGGCACGAGGTGATGGTGCAGATGCAAGGGCCGGTGGTAAGCGACTGGCAGTTACTGTTCGACCGCCAGTGGCACGCCAACAACCGTCGCACAGCCTGGCGCCCCGCCGAGGGCTTTGGCCTGCCGCGCCTGCCCAAGGTGCCTGCGCAGGGGCAGGGCATGGGCCGGGTGGCCTATGCCGACGCCCGCCAGCACCAGGACATCCTGCATTCGCTGGTGCGCGCGATCAACAGCGGCAAGCAGCGAGTGTGGCTGGCCACGCCTTACTTCCTGCCGACCTGGAGCGTGCGCCGGTCGCTGCGCCGGGCTGCCGGGAAGGGGGTCGATGTGCGGCTGCTGCTGACCGGGCCGCGCACCGATCACCCATCGGTACGTTACGCCGGGCATCGCTATTACCCGCGTCTGCTGCGCGCCGGGGTGCGTATCTACGAGTACCAGCCGTGTTTCCTGCACCTGAAGATGGTGTTGATCGACGATTGGGTCAGTATCGGCTCATGCAACTTCGATCACTGGAACCTGCGCTTCAACCTCGAGGCCAATATCGAGGCACTCGACCCGCCCCTGACGGCTGCCGTGCAGGCCAGTTTCGAGCGTGATTTCGCCTTGAGCGAGGTGGTCGACCTGGGCCACTGGAATGCCCGGCCGCTGTGGCGCCGGGTGAAGCAGCGGTTGTGGGGGTGGCTGGACCGGTTGGTGGTCAACTTGCTCGACCGTCGTGACTGAGACCAGCTATCGTGCAGTGATTGGCTCAAGGCAATCGAAGGAGTGGGTGCGATGACGGCAAAGAAAATTCTCATGTTGGTCGGCGACTACGTAGAAGATTACGAAGTCATGGTGCCGTTCCAGGCGCTGAGCATGGTCGGGCATACGGTGCATGCGGTATGCCCGGAAAAGGTCGCGGGGCAGACGGTGCGTACCGCGATTCATGATTTCGAGGGCGAACAGACCTACAGCGAAAAGCCGGGGCACAACTTTGCCTTGAATTATGACTTCGTGCGTGTACGGCCCGAGAGTTACGACGCGCTGCTGATCCCTGGTGGTCGTGCGCCAGAGTACCTGCGCCTGGATGAAAAGGTGCTGGAGCTGGTACGCGCATTCAACCAGGCCGGCAAGCCGATCGCGGCAGTATGCCATGGCGCCCAGTTGCTGGCGGCGGCCGGCGTGCTGGAAGGGCGCGAATGCAGTGCGTACCCGGCGTGTGCCCCGGAAGTGCGCTTGGCGGGCGGGACGTTCATCGATATCGCGGTGGACCAGGCGCATGTGGAGGGCAACCTGGTGACGGCACCGGCATGGCCGGCGCATCCGGCGTGGTTGGCGGCATTCCTCAAGGTGCTTGGTACCCGTATTGCCTGACAGGGCCTTATCGCCGGCAAGCCAGCTCCCACAGGTTTAGCGAAGGTTTCAAGACCTGTGGAGTACCTGTGGGAGCTGGCTTGCCGGCGATGAGGCCAGTGCAGGCAACACAGCTCAACCAGGCTTAACCCACCTGCTCAACCCAGTCATTGAGGTTGTAGTAGTTGGTCACCCGGGCAATCTTTCCGCAGTGGATATAGAAGAACGCCCCTGCCGGCAGCACATAGGTCTGCCCGTTGGCCGCCGGCAACCCTTCGTCATCGGCCAGATATTCCCCATGCACGGTGAACTCCGCCGCCGCGCGGCTGCCGTCGGCGTTCTGCATCACCACGATATCGGCCAGGCGCTCGCGGTAGCAGCGGTTCATCTTGTCCATGAACGCTGCAAACCGGGCCTTGCCCATCTGCCGCTCGCCCTGGTTGATGTCGTGGATCACATCCTCGCTGAGCAGGGCGAGAAAGGCCGGCATGTCGCCCGCATTGAAGGCGGCGTAGTAAGCATTTACCAGTTCAGTAGCGGTCATGGAACAATACCTGTCGTGGAGGGAAAAGGCGGGTTGTCGCTCCGGATGATAGGGTTTCCCCTCAAGCCCGGCTTAGCCGAGCGCGTCATCCACATCGACAAAACGACCGCCAAGCATGGAAATACGCCTGTTGCACGGCGCCGCTATCGCGCCTTACATCGATGACCTCGCTCGCCTGCGCCTTACCGTGTTTCGCGAGTTTCCCTACCTTTATGACGGCACCCCGGAGTACGAGGCCGACTACCTGGCCACTTATGCCCGCTCCGGGCGCAGCCTGGTGGTGCTGGCGCTGGACGACGGCAAGGTGGTCGGCGCCTCCACCGGCCTGCCGCTGGTGGATGTCGCCCCCGAGTTCCAGCAGCCGTTCCTGGCCCAGGGGCGCGACCCGGCCAGCGTGTATTACTTCGGTGAATCGGTGGTACTGCCCGAGTACCGTGGCCAGGGCCTAGGGGTGCGCTTTTTCATCGAGCGCGAGTCCTACGCACACAAGCTGGCCGAGTTCGACTATTGCGCGTTCTGTGCGGTCGAGCGGCCAGGTGTGCATCCGCGGCGGCCTGCGGACTACAAGCCGTTGCATGGCTTCTGGCGTAACCGCGGCTTCCTGCACGACCCGTCGCTGCGCACCAGCTACGCCTGGCGCGACCTGGACGAGCAGGAAAGCTCCGACAAGCTGATGTCGTTCTGGCTCAAGGAACTGCCGATATGATCCGCCTGGCGGCCTGCCAGTACGCCATCGAGCTGCATGAAACCTGGGAGGCCTACGCCGATCATCTGCAAGCCCTGTGCGCCGAGGCGGTGGACGCGGGGGCCCGCTTGCTGCTGTTGCCGGAGTACGCCGGCCTGGTGCTCAGCGGGCAGCTGAGTGCCGAGCAGCGGGGTGACCTGAAGGCTTCCATCGCCGGTATCCAGCCGCTGATCGAACCCTGGAGGGCCTTGTGCGAGAGCCTTGCCCGGCGCTGGGGAATCTACCTGCAACCGGGTAGCGTACCGGTGCTGGACAGCGATGGGCGCTACCGCAACCGTGCCTGGCTGTTCGGCCCCCAAGGTGTGCTGGGGTACCAGGACAAACTGATGATGACCCGTTTCGAACGGGAGCAGTGGGACATAGCCGCGGGCCAGGGGCTGCAGGTGTTCGACACTGAACTGGGGCGCCTGGGCATCCTGATCTGCTACGACAACGAATTCCCGATGCTGGCGCGGCGCCTGGCGGAGGGTGGTGCCGACCTGATCCTGGCGCCGAGCTGTACCGACACCGAGGCGGGTTACCACCGGGTGCGCATCGGTGCCCAGGCGCGGGCGCTGGAGAACCAGATTGCGGTAATGCAGAGCCCCACGGTCGGGCTGGCGCCCTGGTCGCCGGCGCTGGACGAGAATATCGGCCGGGCAGGGCTGTTCGTGCCGCCGGATCATGGGATGCCGGGGGATGGGGTGGTGGCCTTGAGTGAAGAATCGAGCCCTGCCACTAGTCAGTGGCTGGTCTGTGAGGTGGACCTTGAGGAAGTACGGCGGGTGAGGCGGGAAGGGCAGGTGTTTACCCGCAGGGACTGGCCGGAGCAGTTTGACCGGATCTGCCCTCTGTAGGAGCAGCCTTGTGCTGCGAATGGGCCTGTGCTCACCCAAATATCTGTGAGTGACACAAGGCCTCTTCGCAGCACAAGGCTGCTCCTACAAAGAGCAGGGCCGTGACGCTTTTGCAGCAGATTTACTTCACTTCAACTGCCAGGCTCTGGGCAATCTTGCTCTGCCACAGGGCAGGGCCAGTGATGTGTACCGACTCACCGTTGCTATCCACGGCAACGGTCACCGGCATGTCCTTGACCTCGAACTCGTAGATCGCTTCCATGCCCAGCTCGGCGAAGGCCAGGACCTTCGACTTGCGGATGGCCTGGGCCACCAGGTAGGCAGCACCGCCGACGGCCATCAGGTACACGGCCTTGTTGTCCTTGATCGCTTCGATGGCGGCAGGGCCGCGCTCGGACTTGCCGATCATGCCGAGCAGGCCGGTCTGCTCGAGGATCTGGCGGGTGAACTTGTCCATGCGGGTGGCGGTGGTCGGGCCGGCTGGGCCTACCACTTCGTCACCGACCGGGTCGACCGGGCCAACGTAGTAGATGAAGCGGCCTTTCAGGTCCACCGGCAGCTCTTCGCCACGGTTGAGCATTTCGACCATGCGCTTGTGCGCGGCATCGCGGCCGGTCAGCATCTTGCCGTTGAGCAGGATGGTTTCGCCCGGCTTCCAGCTCGCGACTTCTTCCGGGGTGATGGCGTCGAGGTTGACGCGACGGGCGCTCGGGCCGGCTTCCCAGACGATTTCCGGGTAGGCGTCCAGCGACGGCGCTTCCAGCTCGGCCGGGCCGGAGCCATCGAGCACGAAGTGGGCGTGGCGGGTGGCGGCGCAGTTGGGGATCATGCACACCGGCAGCGAAGCGGCGTGGGTCGGGTAGTCCATGATCTTGACGTCGAGCACGGTGGTCAGGCCACCCAGGCCCTGGGCGCCGATGCCCAGCTGGTTGACCTTCTCGAACAGCTCCAGGCGGATTTCTTCCAGGCGGTTCTGCGGGCCACGGGCTTTCAGTTCGTGGATGTCGATGGACTCCATCAACACTTCCTTGGCCATGACGGCGGCCTTCTCGGCGGTACCGCCGATGCCGATGCCGAGCATGCCAGGCGGGCACCAGCCAGCGCCCATGGTCGGGACGGTCTTCAGTACCCAGTCGACGATCGAGTCGGACGGGTTGAGCATGGCCATCTTCGACTTGTTCTCCGAGCCGCCGCCTTTGGCTGCGACATCGACCTCGACCTTGTCGCCGGGGACGATGGAGTAGTGGATCACTGCCGGGGTGTTGTCCTTGGTGTTCTTGCGGGCACCGGCCGGGTCGGCCAGGATCGAAGCGCGCAGGACGTTTTCAGGCAGATTGTAGGCGCGACGCACACCTTCGTTGATCATGTCGTCGACGCTCATGGTGGCGCCGTCCCAGCGCACGTCCATGCCCACGCTGATGAACACGGTGACGATACCGGTGTCTTGGCAGATCGGGCGATGGCCAGTGGCGCACATGCGCGAGTTGATCAGGATCTGGGCGATGGAATCGCGCGCAGCAGGCGATTCTTCACGCAGATAGGCCTCGTGCATGGCCTGGATGAAATCGACGGGGTGGTAGTACGAGATGAATTGCAGGGCGTCGGCGACGCTCTGAATCAGGTCGTCTTGCTTGATCACGGTCATGCAGCGCGCTCCTCTTAAAGACGGGAACATTCATTACGGCGCTCGACGGTGCCGACCAGCGTGTCGAAGCGCCTTGCAAGGCGCCGGCAGGTCAGGCCGACGGAAAAAGGCGCGGCAGTATAGCGCGCATCCGTGCCGGGCACACCTGCGGTCGGTCTGGACCATGGTCGGCAGTGGTTGGGCATCCTTTTTGCTGCCGTTGCGTGCTTGGCTTAAAGTGCACTGTGATATGTGGAGAAAGACCGACCATGCCCGTACTTTGCGTGGGCGAGCGCCGCTGGGCGGTGCCGACCGGCAGCAACCTGCTCGATGCCTTGAACGAGGCCGGGCTGAACGTACCCTACAGTTGCCGCGCCGGCAGTTGCCATGCCTGCCTGGTGCACTGCCTGGGCGGGCAACCGCTGGATGCCATGCCCGAAGCCCTGGCGCCGGACAAGCATGCCCAGGGCTGGCGGCTGGCCTGTCAGTGTCGGGTAGTCGAAGATCTGCGCGTGGCGCTGTTCGACCCGCAGCAGGATGGCCTGCCGGCGCAGGTCTGTGCCCTGGACTGGTTCGGCGATGTGCTGCGCGTGCGGCTGCGGCCCGAACGGGCAATGCGTTACCAGGCGGGGCAGCATGTGGTGCTGTGGAATGGCGCGGTGGCGCGGCCTTACTCCTTGGCCAGCCTGCCGGGCGAAGATGATTTCCTCGAGTTTCATATCGACTGCCAGCACCCCGGCGCCTTTTGTGACAAGGCCCGTGGCTTGCAGCTGGGTGATGTGCTGCGCCTGGGCGAGCTCAGGGGAGGGGCCTTGCACTACGACCCGGACTGGCAGCAGCGGCCGCTGTGGTTGCTGGCGGCGGGGACCGGGTTGGCGCCGTTGTGGGGCATCTTGCGCGAGGCTCTGCGGCAGGGGCACCAAGGGGAAATCAGGGTCATGCATGTGGCGCGCGAGGACGCTGGGCATTATCTGGCCGAGCCGTTGCGCAAGATGGCGGATGTGAGTGTCGAGTTGGTACTGGCAGAGCGGCTGGATGAAGCGTTGGCCGGGTTGCGGCCGTCATCGCGGCAGACGGTGGCGCTGGTGTGCGGGGCGCCGGGGAGTGTCGAGCGGTTTGCCCGGCGGCTGTTCATTGCCGGGGTGCCACGGGGGCAGGTGTTTGCCGATGTGTTTGTCGAGCATGCCTGAGTGAGCAGGGGAGGGCTTTGCCCTCCTTTCGCGACACAAGGCCGCTCCTACAGGGGAATGCGTATCCCTTGTAGGAGCGGCCTTGCGTCGCGAAGGGCCGCAAAGCGGCCCCCTTTCAGCAGGATCAACCGACCAGCGGATCACCGACATGCAGGATCTTCATGCCATTGGTGCCACCGATGGTGTGGTAGCTGTCACCCTTGGTCAGGATTACCCAGTCACCTTGCTCCACCAGGCCACGCTTGAGCAGTTCGTCGACCGCTGCCTGACTCACCTTGTCGGCCGGCAGCGAGGCCGGATCGAAGGCGATCGGGTACACGCCGCGGAACATGTTGGCACGGGCCTGGGTGGCGCGGTGCGGCGACAGGGCGAAGATCGGCACGTGCGAACGCAGGCGCGACATGATCAGCGGGGTGTAGCCACTCTCGGTCAGGGCGATGATCGCCTTCACGCCTGGGAAGTGGTTGGCGGTGTACATGGCCGCCAGGGCGATGCTCTCGTCGCAGCGCTCGAAGGTAGTGTGCAGGCGGTGGCTGGACTTCTGGCTGGTCGGGTGCTTTTCGGCACCCAGGCAGATGCGGGCCATGGCCTGGACAGCTTCGATCGGGTAGGCACCGGCGGCGCTCTCGGCCGACAGCATCACCGCGTCGGTGTTGTCCAGCACGGCGTTGGCCACGTCGGACACTTCGGCACGGGTCGGCATCGGGTTCTGGATCATCGACTCCATCATCTGGGTCGCCACGATCACCGCCTTGTTGTTGCGGCGGGCGTGCTGGATGATCTTCTTCTGGATGGCGATCAGCTCGGCGTCGCCGATTTCCACGCCCAGGTCGCCACGGGCGACCATGACGGCGTCGGATGCGAGGATCAGCTTGTCGAGGGTCTCGTCGTCGGCCACCGCTTCGGCGCGTTCGATCTTGGCCACCAGCCAGGCGCTGCCGCCAGCTTCGTCGCGCAGCTTGCGCGCGTATTCCATGTCGCTGGCGTCACGCGGGAAGGACACGGCCAGGTAGTCCAGGTCCATTTCCGCGGCCAGCTTGATGTCGGCCTTGTCTTTCTCGGTCAGGGCCGGTGCGGTGAGGCCGCCACCTTTACGGTTGATGCCTTTGTGGTCGGACAGCGGGCCACCGATGATCACCACGCAGTGCAGGGCATCTGCGGTGGCGGTCTCGACGCGCATCACCACGCGGCCATCGTCGAGCAGCAGTTCGTCACCAACGCCGCAGTCCTTGACCAGGTCGGGGTAGTCGATACCGACGATGTCCTGGTTGCCTTCGGTCAGCGGGTGGGCGGTGGAGAAGGTGAACTTGTCACCGATCTTCAATTCGATACGCTTGTTGGCGAACTTGGCGATGCGGATCTTCGGACCCTGCAGGTCGCCCAGCAGTGCAACATGGCGGCCGTTCTTGGCGGCGATGTCACGGATCAGGCGCGCGCGGGCCTTGTGCTCGTCCGGAGTGCCGTGGGAGAAGTTCAGGCGTGCCACGTCCAGGCCGGCGAGGATCAGCTGTTCGATCACTTCCGGCGAGTTGCTGGCGGGGCCAAGGGTGGCGACGATTTTGGTACGGCGGATGCTCATGCACAGACTCCTATAGTGAAGCGCAGCGAAAGGCTACTCCTGAATCTCGCTGTAGTCATTGTTCCGTTGCACTACCTGCGACCGAGGCAGGGTGGCATTTGAACGGGCAGGGCATCCTTGCAAAAGGGTGTGAAGATTTGCCGGCAAAGGCCGATACACTGGCATCAAAGGAGACCCCCATGCGAGCCCTGATCGTTTTAGCCCTGGCGGCCAGCGCCGTCGGTTGCACCCGCTGGTCCATGGACCACCACCTGAACAATGCCTACCGTGCCTACGACCGTGGCGATTGCGCACGGGTCATGCTCGAGCTGTCGCAGGTCGACCGCACCAGCCGTGCACGACCGTTCATCCACCCCGAGGTGTCGCTGCTGCGCGGCCAGTGCCTGGAGCGCCAGGCCTTGTACGTGGATGCGGCGCAGACCTACCAGTACCTGATCCAGCAGTACCCGGGCAATGAATACGCATATCGTGCCCAGGCACGCCTGCAGACCCTGGAGAAACTCGGCCATTTGCGCGGCACCGAAGCCGCCGTGGCAAAACCGGTGACCGCCGCACCTTGGCGTTAACACCAAGGTGTGTTTTATTTCACGGGATTTGCCGCGCGCGCTGCGCTAATCTGTAACTCAGTTGTTACAACAACCGCCAGTTCCACGTATTCCTGGCATCGGATACGGACTGCACTTGCGATCATGTTCAACAAGCGCCACATCGAACGCCATCAGCTGCCTTGTGTTCTCAAGGTGTTCAACCGCATTACCGGCCAGGCCATCGGCCAGCTGGGTAACGCCTCTGAAGACGGGCTGATGCTGATAAGCCAGCTACCTGTGCTGGTCGGGCCCGACTACGATCTGCAATTACGCCTGCCGCTGCTTGGTGGCGGGCATCAATTCGTCAACCTTACCGCCAGCTGCCTGTGGTGCCGTGAAGACCAGACGCCCGGGCACTACGATTCCGGTTTCATGCTGCTGCAGGCCCCCCGCGAGTACGATGAATTCGTCCGTTCGTTGCGTGACTATTTCAGTTTCCGCCCCGCCAACGCATCTGCCTGAGCCTGCTGAGCCCCGGGCCCAGCGACTGGAATCGCGCTAGAATCGGGTCGACCTCGATACAGGACGACCCCGTGACCTCCAGCATTTTCTGGCACGACTACGAAACCACCGGCATCAACCCGCGCTGCGACCGGCCGCTGCAGGTGGCCGGCGTGCGCACCGACTTCGACCTCAACGAAATCGACGAGCCGATCAGCCTTTATTGCCGGCCCTCCGACGATATCCTGCCGCACCCAGCGGCTTGCCTGGTGACCGGCATCACCCCGCAACTGCTGGCCGAGCAGGGTTTGTGCGAA
Source organism: Pseudomonas sp. ABFPK (assembly GCF_001586765.1). Taxonomy (NCBI): domain Bacteria; kingdom Pseudomonadati; phylum Pseudomonadota; class Gammaproteobacteria; order Pseudomonadales; family Pseudomonadaceae; genus Pseudomonas; species Pseudomonas sp. ABFPK. The sequence continues at coordinate 14,608 of NZ_LQXW01000030.1, forward strand.
GCGGAGTTCATGACCCGGGTGCATGCGCAACTCGCGCACCCTGGTACCTGCGGTGCCGGCTACAACACCCTGCGCTTCGACGACGAAGTGACCCGTTACAGCCTGTACCGCAACTTTTTCGACCCTTATGCCCGAGAGTGGCAGGGCGGCAACAGCCGCTGGGACCTGATCGACATCGTGCGCACGGCCTATGCACTGCGCCCGGACGGCATCGAGTGGCCGCAACAGGACGGGCGCACCAGCCTGCGTCTGGAACTGCTGAGCAAGGCCAATGGCATCGACCACGGGCATGCCCACGAAGCGCTTTCCGACGTGCGGGCAACCATCGCCCTGGCCCGCCTGATCCGTCAGAAACAGCCCAAGTTGTATGACTGGCTGTTTCAGTTGCGCAGCAAGCATAAAGTGATGGAGCAGATCAGTTTGTTGCAGCCACTGGTGCATATATCCGGGCGCTTTTCGGCGGCACGCAATTACCTTGGTGTCGTATTGCCACTGGCCTGGCACCCGCGTAATCGCAATGCACTGATTGTGTGCGACCTGCATCAGGAAACCCTACCGTTACTACGGGAAAGTGCTGAAGTTCTACGCCAGCGTTTGTATACCCGCCATGAAGAACTGGCCGAAGGCGAATTACCCGTGCCGCTCAAATTGGTGCAGATCAATCGCTGCCCGGTACTGGCGCCACTTTCGGTATTGCGCCCGGCCGATCAACAACGGTTGGGCCTGGACTTGACGTTGTTACAATTGCGCGGCGAGGAATTGGCCGAGCAACAGGCGCAATGGCAAGACAAGCTGGAACACATCTACGGCAAGGAAGACTTTGCCCCGAGTGAAGACCCGGAACAACAGTTGTATGACGGTTTTCTGGGGGACCGTGACCGCCGCTTATGCGAGCAAGTTCGTGCACTGGAACCGGCGCAGTTGAGCCGTGGGCAGTGGATGTTCGATGACCCGCGCCTGCCTGAACTGTTGTTCCGCTATCGGGCGCGCAACTTCCCCGAGACCCTGACCGGCGAAGAGCGGCAACGCTGGTTCAGCTTCTGCCAGCAGCGCCTGAGCGACCCGCAGTGGGGCGCGCCGAATACGCTGGGCGACTTCGAACAGGCGCGGCAGCAAGCCTGGGAGGGCGCTGACGATGCCGGGCGGCGTGTGCTGGATGCCTGGCAGGTACATGCCAGGCAATTGCAGGCACAGTATGCAGTTGGCTGAGCGCTGGCACAAAACGCGGACAAACAAAAACGCCGGCAATATGCCGGCGTTCTTGTTGCGATAAGCAGCAGGCGTGTGCGGACAATCAGTCCAGCAGGGTCGCCCAGCTTTCAACCACATCGCCACCCCACTTGGCTTTCCATTCTTTCAGGGTCTTGTGGTTGCCGCCTTTGGTTTCGATCACTTCATTGTTGTGCGGGTTTTTGTATTGCTTGACCTTGCGTGCACGCTTGGTGGCGGTAGTCTTGACCGCACCACGAGGTGCCTTGCTCAGTTTCGACTCTGGGTCGAGCAGGGCAATCACGTCGCGCAGCGACTTGGAGTATTCGCCCATCAGTGTGCGCAGTTTGCCTTCGAACTCCAGTTCTTTCTTCAGCTTGTCATCCTGCGACAGGTTGGCCAGGCGGGCCTGAAGTTCCTTGATGGCTTCTTCGGTAGCGCGGTACTCGTTGATCAGGGACATGGAGTGTTCCTTAATGCGTGTTCAGAAATGTGTGGGGCAATAATAGACAGGCAATACTCGCAAGTAAACATATTGTTGGGCAATTAACTGTTAACTAAGCTGCGACAACCATTTCTCTACGTGAACAAAAATTTACAATTAACCCTGCATTTCGTCATGTCTGTCAGAGAATGCCGGCAGTGCATCTCGTCAGGAACACAGGCCACGGCCGCTGCGATCAATACTGCGTTTTTCCTGGCGGGCCGCTAGAATGAGCGCCTTTGCGAAGTTCTGGAGTCTCATTCATGCGCACCTATCGTCTGGTGATCGCCTGCCCCGACCGTGTTGGCATCGTGGCGAAAGTCAGTAATTTCCTGGCCTTGTACAATGGCTGGATCAACGAAGCCAGCCACCACTCCGATGAGCAGAGCGGTTGGTTCTTCATGCGCCATGAAATCCGCGCCGAATCGCTGCCGTTCGGTATCGAAGCCTTCCGTGAGGCGTTTGCGCCGATCGCCGAAGAGTTCTCCATGACCTGCCGCATTACCGACTCGGCGCAGAAAAAGCGCGTGGTACTGATGGCCAGCCGCGAGTCGCACTGCCTGGCCGACCTGCTGCACCGCTGGCACACCGATGAACTGGACTGCGAGATCCCTTGCGTGATCTCCAACCACAACGACCTGCGCAGCATGGTTGAGTGGCACGGTATTCCGTTCTTCCATGTACCGGTCGACCCCAAGGACAAGGCACCGGCCTTTGCCGAAGTTTCGCGCCTGGTGCAGGAGCATGCCGCCGACGTGGTGGTGCTGGCCCGCTACATGCAGATCCTGCCGCCGCAGCTGTGCCAGGACTATGCTGAAAAGGTGATCAACATCCACCACAGCTTCCTGCCGTCGTTCGTCGGCGCCAAGCCGTATCACCAGGCGGCCCTGCGTGGTGTGAAACTGATCGGCGCGACCTGCCACTACGTTACCGAAGAGCTGGACGCCGGTCCGATCATCGAGCAGGACGTGGTGCGTGTCAGCCATGCCGACAGCATCGATGACATGGTCCGCTTTGGCCGTGATGTGGAGAAGATGGTGTTGGCCCGTGGCCTGCGTTATCACCTGGAAGACCGGGTGCTGGTGCATGGCAACAAGACTGTGGTGTTTGACTGATACAGACTGGTTGCCTGTGAGGTTCTGGGGCAGCTTTGCAGCCCATCGCGACACAAGGCCGCTCCTACAAGGGATCGCGTACCGGCACTGCGTCGCGTAACTCCTGTAGGAGCGGCCTTGTGTCGCGAAAGGGGCGCAAAGCGCCCCCGGCAATCTTGAGGGATACGTAATGGCGAAGACTCGCAATCACCCCACCGCCTCACCCCCACCCACCCTCGGTGAAGGCTGCCTGGCCCGCTACGATCCCGAAGCCCTGGCCGACACCGATGGCACCGATTTCCCCGGCGCCGCGGAACTCTGGCAGCAGCTCAACCCGCCTGACGCCGCCAACGCTCCAGCAGCGGGCGCGCCAGCAGACACACAAACACCGGCCCACCCGCCAGCAGATAAAAGTAGTAAGTGACCGCCCGCCATATCAGGATCGCCGCAGCCGCGGTCGAACTGCCCACCAGTGGCGTCAGCAGGCTGGCCGAAGTCAGCTCGGCGGCGCCGGCACCACCCGGCAACAGGCTGAACTGGCCAGCACTGAGCGACAGCATCTGCACCAGGAAGCTGGGGATCCACGCCAAGTCTACCCCCAACCCCCTCAATACCAGATACAACACGCTGTAGCGCAGGCCCCAGTGGGCGCAGGTCAGGGTGAACACCAAGGTCAGCGTACGCTTGGGCAGGCGCCAGGTCTGCGCCAGTGCATCGATGAAGCGTAGCAGTTTGCGTGCCCAGCGCCGCTTGCGCTGGCGGCTCATGCCCAGGCGGCGCAGCAACCTGCCGTTCACGCGCATCACCGTGCGCCGGTAGCGCAGCAGGCCGATCACCCCGGCCAGTGCCGTGCACAGCAGCAACGCGCTGCCCAGCAACATGCTCTCCTGGCTGCGGCCCAGGCTGTGGAACAGCGCATAGCCGGCAATAGCCAGCATCGCGCAGAAAAAGAACACCAGGTCGTTCAGCTGATCCATGGCAAACACCGCGCCGCTGCGCGCCGGGCCTATCCGGTCACGTGCCAGCAGGGCCATCAGGGTCAAGGGGCCGCCGCTGCCGCCGGGGGTGGTACAGATGGCGAACTCGGTAGCCATCACCACACCCAGGCTGCGCAGACGCCCAAGCCTTGCTCCTTGCTGGCCGAGCAATAGGCGCAAGCGGATGGCGTTGATGACCCAGCAAAGCAGGATCATGCCCAGCAGGGTCAGCATGAGGCTGGGGGCGAAGCGCTGCAGCCTCGGCAGCAGCTCGCTGCCACCGAGCAGGGCCGGCACCAGCACGGCACCCAGCAGTGCCAGGGCCAGCCAGGCCAGGCGGTTCATACGCTGGCCTGGCGGTCGAGCCAGGTGGACTTGGTCAGCGGCTCGCGGCCCTGTGCCAGTAGCGTGTGCAAGGTGTTCAGCCAATAGTCGCGGGACGCGCGATGGCGCATGTCCACCGGGTGCAGGCCCAGGCGCAGGGTCTGGGCGTCGCGCCAGCGCCGGCATTGCCAGTCGCACAGCACCCGTGACAGGCCACGGCGCCAGGCACTGCGTGCACTCCAGACAAGCCCTGGGGCCTTGATCGCGGTGAAGTCCGGTAAACGATACAGGTGCTGTGGCGTGCTGGTGTAGCGCAGCGGCAGACGGCGCAGTGCCTGGCGGGTGCCTTCGCTCATCAGCCAGGCAGGCGCGACGAAGCCTGCCACTGGCCAGCCCTGCTGGGCGAACAGTGCAAGGCCGTGCTCCAGGCGTTGCAGGGCCTGCTGCTGGTCAAGGGCGTAGAATTCCCCTTCGTGGGTATAGATGCGGCGCATGAAGTATTCGCCGGGTGTGCGCGGTGGTGGCCCGCTGTCGGCATGGTAGAAGCCGTGCAGGGCAAGCTCGTCGCCCTGGGCCAGGCGCCGTTCCAGCAAGCGGCAGAAGGTAGGCGAGCGTTGCAGCGGGTTGCGGTGGTGAAAGTCCGGCACCACCAGCCAGGTCATGGGGATGCCGCCGATGGCGTCGACGGCCTGGACGAAAGGCTGGTAGTCCGGCCACGTTTCGGGCGCGACATCGTGCAGCACCAGCATCAGGCTGCGCGATGCCGGTAGCGGCTCAGCCATGGGCACGCACCTGTGGCTGGTGGCCGAGCACAGCCTGGTAGTGCTGCAGCAGGCCGGTGACCACGTTGTCCCACGAATAGTGCTGCTCGGCATGGCGACGGGCCTGTACCCCAAGCGTGCGCACACCGGCTTCGAACGCCTCTTGCACGGCCGTCGCCATGGCTTGGCTATCGTTGGGGCGGCACAAGCGCCCGCACTGTTCGTTGACGATTTCGCCGAAAGCACCTGCGCGCACGGCCACTACCGGCGTGGCGCTGGCCATCGCTTCGAGAATGACCAGGCCGAAGGTTTCCTGGTCACCGGCATGCACCAGCAGGTCGGCGCTGGCCATCAGCCGGGCGACTTCCGGTGCCGGGCAGAAGTGACCGATCACACTGACGTTCCGCGGTACGTTGGCCGGCATGTTCGAACCCACCAACAGCAAGTGGTAGGGGTGGCCCAGGTGCTGCATGCAGTCGAGCAGCACTGGCAGGTTCTTTTCTCGCGAGCCACGGCCGGCGTAGATCAGCAGGCGACTGGTTTCGGCAATACCCAGTTCGGCACGCAGCTGCGGGTCGCGCTGGTTGGGGTTGAAGGTGGCCAGGTCGACGCCCAGGCGCTGCACGTGTACATCGCGCACCCCCAGGCGGCGCAACTTGTCGGCCATGACCTGGCTGGGGGCCAGGACCCGGTCGAAATTGCCGTACAGCTTGCTGACATAGGCCTCGACATTGGGGGTGAACCAGTTGCCCATGCGATTGCTGACCAGCAGCGGCAGGTCGGAATGGTAGAAGCCGATTACCGGCACGTCGAGCTTGCGCCGCGCTTCCAGCGCAGCCCAGGCGGTCAGGTAGGGGTCGCCGACTTCGATCAGGTCGGGCTTGAGCCTGCGCAGCACATTGCACCAAGGGGCCAGGCGTACCGGGAAGCGGTAGCCATTGCCGAACGGCAGCGGCGGTGCGGGCACCTGGTATATGCCATCGGCGTGCTGGGCGCTGGCACCGGGTATCAGCAAGCTGTGGCGGACGCCCTGGATGGCGTCGAGGCGGTGGTGTTTGGCATCAAGATAGGTACGTACGCCACCACTGGCGGGGGCGTAGAACATGGTGATGTCGGCGATGTGCACGATCAGCATCCCTCCGGGATCGTCTTCGGGTCTGTCATCCGGCGTTAACGGGCCGGCGATGACGCGCCTAAAGGTTGACCTATCAGAAGGATAGTTTGTTCGATCGGGGTTGGGCGGGGTTGGGAAGAGGGTAGGCTGCACAAGCGTTGTAGGAGCAGCCTTGTGCTGCAAAGGGGCCAGAGAAGGCAACACAGTTGTATTGCCTGTACTGGCCTCTTCGCAGCACAAGGCTGCTCCTACACAGAGAGGAGTAGCACTTGTCAGATGCGGAAGCTGCCCACCAGATGCTTCAGGCGGCCGGCCTGCTGCTCCAGGTCGGAGCAGGCACGCAGGGTGGCCTGCAGGTTTTCCACGCCCTCCTGGTTGAGCATGTTGATCTCGTTGATGTCCATGTTGATCGCCTCGACCACGGCGGTCTGCTCTTCGGTGGCGGTGGCTACCGACTGGTTCATGCCGTCGATCTCGCCGATGCGCACGGTAACGCTGTCCAGCCGCTCACCGGCCTGGTTGGCGATCTGCATGCTGTCCTGGCTGTGGCGCTGGCTCTGGTCCATGGTCTCGACCGATTCGCGCGCGCCGACCTGCAGTTCCTCGATCATGGTCTGCACCTGTTGCGCCGACTCCTGGGTGCGGTGCGCCAGGTTGCGTACTTCATCGGCGACTACGGCAAAACCACGCCCGGCTTCACCGGCACGGGCCGCTTCGATGGCCGCGTTCAGCGCCAGCAGGTTGGTCTGCTGGGAAATGCTGGTGATCACCTCGAGAATCTGGCCGATGTTGACGGTCTTGCTGTTCAGCGTCTCGATGTGCGCGCTGGAAGTGACGATCAGGTCGGACAGGCGGTTCATTGCCGCAATGTTGCGTTCCACCACCTGCTGCCCTTCTTCGGCCAGCAACCGCGCCGAACTGGCGTGCTGCGAGGCCTGGGCGGCGTTGCCGGCAATTTCCTGGGCGGCGGCGCCCAGTTCGTTGATGGCGGCGGCCACGCTGTTGGTGCGGTTGGACTGTTCGTCGGAGTTGGTCATCGACGAGTTCGAGGCACTGATGACCCGCAGGGCAACTTCGTTGACCTGCTCGGTGGCCGAGGACACTTCGCGGATCGAACTGTGAATACGTTCGACAAAACGGTTGAAGGCGCTGCCCAGGATGCCGAACTCGTCATGGTTGTGGATGCGCAGGCGCTTGGTCAGGTCGCCTTCACCTTCGGCGATGTCTTCCATGGCACGGGTCATGGTGTGCAGCGGCTGCATCAGCACGCGGATCAGCAGCCCGAGCAGGCCGATGATGATCACCACCGCCACCAGCGTGGCGATCACCGCCGAGGTGCGGAAGGTGCTCAGCATCGAGAAGGCCTTGTCCTTGTCCACCGACAGGCCGATGTACCAGTTGGCCGACGGCAGGCCGGTGATCGGGGTGAAGGTCAGCAGGCGGGCCTGGCCGTCGCTCTGCACTTCGGTCAGCTCACCGCTCAGTTTCGGCGTGTGCTGCGGGAACAGGTCCGACAGCGACTTCATCACCAGGTCTTTGTCCGGGTGCACCAAGATCTTGCCTTGATCGTTGACCAGGAAGGCATAGCCCATGCCGCCGAAGTTCAGCGAGTTGATGATCTGCACCAGGCCGTCCAGGGCCAGGTCGCCACCGACCACACCGACACTGGCGGAAACCTTGCTGAGGATGCCGATGACCATCTTGTTGGTGGTCATGTCGATGTACGGCTCGGTCAGGGTCGCGCCGGCGGCATTCATGCCGTCCTTGTACCAGGGGCGGGTGCGCGGGTCGTAACCGTCGGGCATTTTCGAATCAGGGCGCACGCTGAAGCCACCGTCGACCTTGCCCAGGTAGACGGTGAGGAAGCTGGAAACCAGCGCATTCTGGCCCATCAGGGTTTCGGCGTTGGTCGGGTCCTGGGCTATGTTCTGTGCCAGGTTTTCCACCAGCTTGATACGGCCTTCGAACAGGTTGCGGATATTGGTCGAAGTGGAAGCGCCCATTTCAGCCAGATAGTTCTCGAGGTCCTCGCGGATCGCATTACGCTGGAGGTAATCGTTGTAGAGCGTGAAAAGGCTGAAGGCGAGTATCACGATCAGTGATGCTGCCAAAAGAATCTTGTGGCTGAAACGAAGGCTTTTGTTCATGGCGTAATCGGTTCCGCTAAGGTTTCATATCAGGCGTTTGCACGCGTGGAGTCGCAAAGCAGTGCAATATCCCGAAAAGTCCCTTTTCGGTTGTTCCTCTCTATTAAGGCGAATATCACCCACAGGTATCGGCCGAATTACGGTAAAGCTTGAGCAGAGGATTTAAGAGATGTCGGAAATTTCGACCATCGTTGTAGGTGCTGGCCCGGATGGCCAGCCGGTTGGGCAAGCTATGAGGTTGGCCAACCGCCATGGCCTGGTAGCGGGCGCTACGGGTACTGGCAAGACCGTCACCTTGCAGCATCTGGCGGAAGCGTTCAGTGACGCGGGGGTTGCGGTGTTCGCCGCCGATGTCAAAGGCGACCTGTGCGGCCTGGGCGCTGCTGGTGCGCCGCAAGGCAAGGTGGCCGAGCGCATCGCCGGCATGCCCTGGCTGGGGCACAGGCCCCAGGCTTACCCGGTGAGCCTGTGGGACATTGCCGGGCAGTCCGGCCACCCGCTGCGTACCACCCTCAGTGAAATGGGGCCGCTGCTGCTGGGCAACCTGTTGGAACTGACCGACAGCCAACAGGCGGCGCTGTATGCGGCGTTCAAGGTAGCCGACCGTGAAGGCTTGCTGCTGCTGGACCTCAAGGACCTCAAGGCGCTGCTCGCGCACCTGAAGGACAACCCGCAACTGCTGGGCGAAGACAGCGCGCTGATGACCACGGCCTCCACTCAGGCGCTTTTGCGCCGGTTGGCGACCCTGGAGCAGCAGGGCGCCGAGGCGTTGTTCGGTGAACCGGGGTTGCAGCTCGAGGACCTCCTGCGGCCAGACCCGGATGGCCGTGGGCGTATCCACCTGCTGGACGCCAGCCGGTTGGTTCACGATGCACCGAAGGTGTACGCGACCTTCCTGTTGTGGCTGCTGGCCGAGTTGTTCGAGCAACTGCCCGAGCGCGGTGATGCCGACAAGCCGGTGCTGGCGTTGTTCTTCGATGAAGCGCATTTGTTGTTCAACGATACACCCAAGGCATTGCAGGATCGCCTGGAGCAGGTGGTGCGGCTGATTCGTTCCAAGGGCGTGGGTGTGTACTTCGTCACCCAGTCGCCGGGGGACTTGCCAGATGCGGTGCTGGCCCAGTTGGGCTTGCGCATTCAGCATGGCTTGCGGGCGTTTACCGCCAAGGAGCAGAAGTCGCTGCGGGCGGTAGCTGATGGCTTCCGCCCCAACCCGGCGTTCGACACCCTGGCGGTGCTGACCGAACTGGGTATTGGCGAGGCGCTGGTGGGGACACTGGAAGAGAAGGGCACGCCAGCGATGGTGCAACGTGTGCTGATTGCACCGCCGCAGTCGCGTATCGGGCCGTTGAGCGCGGCTGAGCGCAGTGTGCTGATTGCCAATTCGCCGCTGGCGGGGCGTTACGACAAGCCGGTGGACCGTGAGTCGGCCTATGAGATGCTGACCCAGCGCAAGGGCGAGCCGGTGGAGCCCGCGCCGCAACCCAAGGCGGATGAAGAAAGCTTTGCCGACAAGGCTGGTGAGTTCTTGCAAAGTGCGGCAGGGCAGGCCATCAAGTCGGCTGTGCGCCAGGCGGCCAACCAGTTGGGGCGGCAGTTGGTGCGAGGGTTGATGGGGGCGTTGCTGGGGGGCAAGAAAAGGTAGGTTGCCTGTACCGGCCCCTTCGCGGGTAAACCCGCTCCCACAGGTTCATCACAGATATCAAGAGCTGTGCATTACCTGTGGGAGCGGGTTTACCCGCGAAGAGGCCGGTACAGAAAAAAGGCGACCCGAAGGCCGCCTCTTTCAGAACCGTATCACTCAGCCAATGGCTTTGGACGCCAGCCAGAACAGGCCGGCCGCCAGGCCCATCGACGCAGGCAGGGTCAGTACCCAGGCCAGCAGGATGGTCTTCACGGTGCCGCCTTGCAGGCCGCTCTTGTTGGCGACCATGGTGCCGGCCACACCGGACGACAGCACGTGGGTGGTCGATACCGGCAGGGCGAAGATGTTGGCCATGCCGATGGCGCAAGCCGCGGTGATCTGTGCCGACATGCCCTGGGCATAGGTCATGCCCTGCTTGCCGATCTTCTCGCCAACGGTCAGTACCACGCGCTTCCAGCCGACCATGGTACCCAGGCCCAGGGCCAGGGCGACGGCCACGATCACCCAGAACGGGGCGTACTCGGTAGTGGCAGTCAGGTCTTTGCGCAGTTTTTCCAGATCGGCCTTTTCACGGGCTTCCAGACCCGGCAGCTTGCCGACCTTCTTCGCCGTGTCGTCCAGGCACAGCAGGTAGCGGCGCACTTCGACACGCTTGTCGGCACTCAGGCTGTGGTAGTCGGTCACGCCCTGCAGCGAGGACTGCAGCGCGGCAATGGTCGGCTCGGTCTGCTGCGGGTTGCAGCTGAACTGCTCCGGCAGGTCGCTGGACTTGGCCTTGCCCAGTGCCAGGAACTCGCCCAGGGTGGCGGCGTTGCGCTGGTAGAACTGGCTCATGTGCAAGGTGGCGTCGCGGGTACGCTCGATCTGGTAGGTGGTGCTGTTCAGGTCGAGGACGAATTTGGCCGGGACGATACCGATCAGCACCAGCATGATCAGGCCGATGCCTTTCTGGCCGTCGTTGGAGCCGTGCACGAAGCTCACACCCATGGCCGAAACCACCAGTACCAGGCGGTTCCAGAACGGTGGGTGCTTCTTGTCGTCGAGCTTGCGGCGCTGCTCGGGGGTCTTGTGCATCTTCGACAGCGGGCGCCACCACTTGAGGCCGATCAGCACCATAGCGGCAACGGCGAAGCCGGCCATCGGCGAGACCACCAGCGACATGGCGATGTCGATAGCCTTCTGCCAGTTGACACCGTCGCCCAGCGGGATGTCGTTGATCAGGGCGTTGGCCAGGCCGACGCCGAGGATGGAGCCGATAAGCGTGTGCGAGCTGGAGGCGGGGATACCGAAGTACCAGGTGCCCAGGTTCCAGGTGATGGCCGCAGCCAGCAGCGAGAAGACCATGGCCAGGCCGTGTCCGGTGTTCACATTGATCAGCAGCTCTACTGGCAGCAGGTGCACGATGGCATAGGCCACCCCGACACCGCCGAGCAGAACGCCAAGGAAGTTGAACACGCCGGAGAAGAACACGGCGAGGTGCGGCGGCATGGCTTTGGTATAGATGACGGTAGCTACCGCGTTGGCGGTGTCATGAAAGCCATTGATGAACTCGAAGGCGAGCACGAAGGTCAAGGCGAGCAGCAGGCTCACCAACACCCAGGCATCCAGTCCGCTGAATAATTCGATCATGAAGGTTGTCTGGCGGTCTTAGGGGGGCGGGATTATGCCAGAAAACGTTGGCAATCGATGCATTTGCGACAGACCGACGGCAATCTTCCTGACGCGAGCGTGATGTGCACGGTGCGACGTGCCGGCAGGGAAATATCCGCTAAAGCGCATAAAAGCTGGCGAAAACCGGCAAAAAGCTGGAAAAAAAGCCGCTTCGCTTCTTTTCAAACGGTCGTATGAAATTTGTGTAATTCCATTTCACCTTCGGCCGGACAGTAAAGATCGACCGCGCCCGGGCTGGCCGGGCGACGACGCGCTGGCGTGGTCCCGGGTCAGGGAGTGTCGCTGCGCAGTTCCTTTTCCATACGTTCCAGTTCCTGGCTGAAGGCCTGGTCGCGCACGCTGGCGCGCTTGCGCCAAGGTTTGCGTTCCGGATCCGGTTGTGCGGCGTAAGTGGTGACTTCGCCACCATAAACATCCTTGTAACGTTCAGCCTGGCGCTCGAGTTCCGCGCGCAGTTCATCTTTCGTCACAGTAGTACCTGAATTAAGTTTGATGACAGTTGTTAAGCGTTGTGCAGCGTGCACATGCCTTGCTGGCCGCAACGGCTTGATACAGCGGAGGGTTCCATTACCACGGCATCGTCGAGGCCTGCGCAATCGATTATAGCAATCGATATTCGCCGAACATCGTAATTTACCCAACCCTGACATCACAAGACGCAAGTAATGGAATGCATTCGATGACAGTTTGGGCCTTTCGTACAAGTTTGAAAGGCAATACGGACAAAAGTTCGTTGCAGTGCAGCAGCGGGACAGTCGAACGGGAGGGTAATGAAAAACGGCCTCGCCAAAAGGCGAGGCCGTTGCCTGGGGACTTCTACGGTGGGTACCTGACCAGTCTCTCCAAAGAAGCCACAAGTGGCATGAGAAAGGTATAAGTAAAAGTGTCAGCGGTCAATTGCGATTATCGGCCGTTTGTTCGATAATCGCACGAGTGGGCGTTTTTTTTTTGAGGTGTGCGATGAGTGACGAAACCTTGGCCAGCGATTCCGTCAATCCAGAGTCGGTCAACCTGGAGCAGGGGCGACCTGCCTCGGCAGCCCTGGCACCACCGATCGTGGCGTCACCGGCCAAGCGCATCCAGGCCTTCACCGGCGATCCGGACTTCATGACCTCCCTGGCGCGAGGCCTGGCAGTCATCCAGGCCTTCCAGGAACGCAAGCGCCACCTGACCATCGCCCAGATCAGCCACCGCACCGAAATCCCCCGTGCGGCGGTACGGCGTTGCCTGCACACGTTGATCAAGCTGGGTTACGCCACCACCGACGGGCGTACCTATTCGCTGTTGCCCAAGGTGCTGACGCTGGGGCATGCGTACCTGTCGTCGACGCCGCTGGCGATTTCTGCCCAGCCTTACCTGGACCGCATCAGCGACCAGCTGCACGAGGCGGCCAACATGGCCACGCTCGAAGGTGACGACATTCTTTATATAGCCCGTTCGGCGACCGTGGAGCGGTTGATTTCGGTCGACCTGTCGGTGGGCGGGCGCCTACCGGCCTATTGCACATCGATGGGGCGCATCCTATTGGCGGCCATGGACGACACCAGCCTGCGTGAATACCTGGAGCGTGCCGACCTGAAGGCGCGTACCAGCCGTACCTTGCACGACCCCGAGTCGCTGTTCGCCTGTATCCAGCAGGTGCGTGCCCAGGGCTGGTGCGTGGTAGACCAGGAACTGGAGCAGGGGCTGCGCTCGATTGCGGTGCCGGTGTATGACGCCTCGGGGCAGGTGCTGGCGGCGTTGAATGTGAGTACCCATGTCGGGCGGGTGACGCGCAGTGAGCTGGAGCAGCGGTTCTTGCCGATCCTGCTCGCAGCCAGCCGGGACCTTTGCCATCAGTTGTTTGGCTGAGCCCCGCAGGGCGCACAGCGCGCCACTTTCAAATTTAGAACAGGAAAAACCCTTTCCTGTGCGATAAACGCACAGTGTCGTTCGCGGTGAATTGCGCCGCCTCCGCCCGCTGATTAATGTCTCTCGCAACGGTCGGCTGTGCCGACCGAACAAGAAAAACATAAGAGGCACTTAACATGAATACTGTCCCCTCGCTGCCGCGGCCGCACCCGCGCGCAGTACCGTTATATCCAGGCTGACGCCGGCTGCATTCCCCAAATCATCGTCCTCTGTACCGTTTGATCGCGTGCAGTGGGCTGGCTGTGCCCCTCATTCTGGAAAACAATAATGAATCAAGCGCAAACCAACGTCGGCAATAGCCTCGACGTCCAGTCGTTCATCAATCAGCAGCCGCTGTCCCGCTACCAATGGCGGGTGGTGTTGCTGTGCTTCCTGATCGTCTTCCTCGATGGCCTGGACACCGCCGCCATGGGCTTCATCGCCCCGGCCCTTTCGCAGGAGTGGGGGATAGACCGCGCCAGCCTCGGCCCGGTCATGAGTGCTGCATTGATCGGTATGGTTTTCGGTGCCCTCGGCTCCGGCCCGCTGGCGGACCGTTTTGGCCGCAAGGGCGTGCTGGTGGGCGCAGTGCTGGTATTCGGTGGCTTCAGCCTGGCCTCGGCCTACGCCACCAACGTCGATCAGTTGCTGGTGTTGCGCTTCCTGACTGGCCTGGGCCTTGGTGCAGGTATGCCCAACGCCACCACGCTATTGTCTGAATATACCCCCGAGCGCCTCAAGTCGCTGTTGGTGACCAGCATGTTCTGCGGCTTCAACCTGGGCATGGCCGGTGGTGGTTTCATTTCCGCCAAGATGATCCCGGCCTACGGCTGGCACAGCCTGCTGGTGATCGGTGGCGTGCTGCCGTTGCTGCTGGCGCTGGTGCTGATGGTGTGGCTGCCGGAGTCAGCGCGGTTCCTGGTGGTGCGCAACCGGGGGACCGACAAGGTGCGCAAGACTTTGTCGCCCATCGCGCCACAGGTGGTGGCCGAGGCGGGCAGCTTCAGCGTGCCGGAGCAGAAGGCAGTGGCTGCGCGCAACGTGTTTGCGCTGATCTTCTCCGGTACCTACGGCATGGGCACCATGCTGTTGTGGCTGACCTATTTCATGGGCCTTGTGATCGTCTATCTGCTGACCAGCTGGTTGCCAACCTTGATGCGCGACAGCGGCGCGAGCATGGAACAGGCTGCCTTTATCGGCGCACTGTTCCAGTTCGGTGGCGTGCTGAGCGCCGTCGGTGTGGGTTGGGCCATGGACCGCTTCAATCCGCACAAGGTGATCGGCATTTTCTACCTGCTGGCCGGGGTGTTCGCCTACGCCGTGGGGCAGAGCCTGGGCAACATCACCGTATTGGCCACGCTGGTGCTGGTTGCCGGCATGTGCGTGAACGGTGCCCAATCGGCGATGCCTTCGCTGGCGGCGCGCTTCTATCCGACACAGGGCCGCGCCACAGGGGTATCGTGGATGCTGGGTATCGGCCGCTTCGGTGCGATTCTCGGGGCCTGGAGTGGTGCGACGCTGCTCGGGCTGGGCTGGAACTTCGAACAGGTGCTCACGGCATTGCTGGTGCCGGCGGGGCTGGCGACCGTGGGTGTGATCGTGAAAGGGCTGGTGAGCCACGCTGACGCGACCTGAAACCCGAGGGCCGCTTTGCGGCCCTTCGCAGCACAAGGCTGCTCCTACAAAGGCGACGCCGCCCGCTGTAGGAGCAGCCTTGTGCTGCGAAGAATTCGACACGTTAGTGAATGAGTAGCAGGACAACAAATGGTTCGATAATCGCACAAATAGTCGATTATCGGATTGTAAGCCACCCACCAGTCTCCTTAATCTGAGCTCACCGAAGCACCCTGACCAGGAGTCTCCAAATGGCTGCAATTCTCCCGCTTCACGAAGCCGTGAAGCAGTTCATCCAGGATGGCGATACCGTCGCCCTCGAAGGTTTCACCCACCTGATCCCGACTGCCGCCGGCCACGAGATCATCCGTCAGGGCAAGCGCGACCTGACCCTGGTGCGCATGACTCCGGACCTGATCTACGACCAGCTGATCGGCGCCGGTTGCGCCAGCAAGCTGATCTTCTCCTGGGGTGGTAACCCGGGTGTCGGTTCGCTGCACCGCCTGCGTGATGCCGTCGAGAAGCAGTGGCCACATGCCATCGAAATCGAAGAGCACAGCCACGCCGACCTGGCCAACGCCTATGTCGCCGGTGCTTCTGGCCTGCCGTTCGCCGTGCTGCGTGCCTACGCCGGCTCCGACCTGCCGAAGGTCAACCCGCTGATCAAGAGCGTCACCTGCCCGTTCACCGGTGAAGTGCTGGCAGCCGTGCCGTCGGTGCGCCCGGATGTGACCGTGATCCACGCGCAAAAGGCCGACCGCAAAGGCAATGTGCTGCTGTGGGGCATCCTCGGCGTGCAGAAGGAAGCCGCCCTGGCCGCCAAGCGCTGCATCGTCACCGTCGAGGAAATCGTCGACGACCTGCAGGCCCCGATGAACGCCTGTGTGCTGCCGACCTGGGCCCTGAGCGCGGTATGCCTGGTACCTGGCGGTGCGCACCCGTCCTATGCCCACGGCTACTACGAGCGTGACAACCGCTTCTACCAGGCCTGGGACCCGATCGCGCGTAGCCGCGAATCGTTCACCGCCTGGATCGACACCTACATCCGTGGCACTGCCGATTTCAACGAATTCAAGGCCAAGCTGGCCAGCACTGCGGAGGCCGCACAATGAGCTACTCCACTTCCGAAATGATGACCGTCGCTGCAGCCCGTCGCCTGCGCAACGGTGCTGTGTGCTTCGTCGGCATCGGCCTGCCATCCAAGGCTGCCAACCTGGCGCGCCTGACATCGTCGCCAGACGTGGTGCTGATCTACGAATCCGGCCCGATCGGCGCCAAGCCAAGCGTGCTGCCGCTGTCTATCGGCGACGGCGAGCTGGCCGAAACCGCTGACACCGTGGTGCCGACCGGCGAGATCTTCCGCTACTGGCTGCAAGGTGGGCGCATCGACGTCGGCTTCCTCGGCGCCGCCCAGGTCGACCGCTTCGGCAATATCAACACTACCGTCGTCGGTGATTACCACGCCCCGAAAACCCGCCTGCCAGGTGCTGGTGGCGCACCGGAAATCGCTGGTTCCGCCAAGCAGGTACTGATCATCCTCAAGCAGTCGCCGCGTGCCTTTGTCGACAAGCTGGACTTCATCACCTCGGTTGGCCACGGTGAAGGCGGCGACTCGCGCAAACGCCTTGGCCTGCCAGGCGACGGCCCGGTCGGCATTATCACCGACCTGTGCATCATGGAGCCGGAAGCCGGCACCCACGAATTCGTCGTCACTGCGATCCACCCGGGTGTGACCCGCGAGCAGATTATCGCCGCCACTGGCTGGGCGATCCGCTTTGCCGACGATGTGCAGACCACCGCCGAACCGACCGAAGTCGAGCTGTCCGCCCTGCGTGACCTCGAAGCCCGTACCGCCGCGGCCCATGGCCAGGTCGCAGGAGAAGCCTGATGCGCGACGTATTCATCTGTGACGCCATTCGCACCCCGATCGGCCGCTTCGGTGGCGCCCTGGCCGGCGTGCGGGCCGACGACCTGGCCGCCGTGCCACTGAAGGCGCTGATCGAGCGCAACCCGACCGTGCAGTGGGATCAGGTTGACGAAGTGTTCTTCGGCTGCGCCAACCAGGCTGGTGAAGACAACCGCAACGTGGCACGCATGGCGCTGCTGCTGGCCGGCCTGCCGGAGAGCATTCCGGGTGTCACCTTGAACCGCCTATGCGCGTCGGGCATGGATGCCATTGGCACTGCCTTCCGCGCCATTGCCAGCGGCGAAATGGAGCTGGCGATTGCCGGCGGCGTCGAGTCGATGTCGCGTGCCCCGTTCGTCATGGGCAAGGCCGAAAGCGGCTATTCGCGCAACATGAAGCTCGAAGACACGACCATCGGCTGGCGTTTCATCAACCCACTGATGAAGAGCCAGTACGGTGTGGATTCCATGCCGGAAACCGCCGACAACGTGGCCGACAATTACCAGGTTTCGCGTGCTGACCAGGACGCCTTCGCCCTGCGCAGCCAGCAGAAGGCAGCTGCGGCCCAGGCCGCCGGCTTCTTCGCCGAAGAGATCGTGCCGGTGCGAATCGCGCACAAGAAGGGCGAGACCATCGTCGAGCGTGACGAACACCTGCGCCCGGAAACCACGCTGGAAGCCTTGACCAAGCTCAAGCCGGTCAACGGCCCGGACAAGACCGTCACCGCCGGCAATGCCTCGGGCGTGAACGACGGTGCCGCGGCGTTGATCCTGGCTTCGGCCGAGGCTGTGAAGAAACACGGCCTGACCCCACGTGCCCGCGTACTGGGCATGGCCAGCGCCGGTGTTGCACCGCGAGTGATGGGCATTGGTCCGGTGCCGGCAGTGCGCAAGCTGACCGAGCGCCTGGGTGTGGCGGTGAATGATTTCGATGTGATCGAGCTCAACGAAGCCTTTGCCAGCCAAGGTCTGGCGGTGCTGCGTGAGCTGGGTGTGGCCGACGATGCACCGCAGGTGAACCCCAACGGCGGTGCCATCGCCCTGGGCCACCCGCTGGGCATGAGCGGTGCGCGGCTGGTGCTGACTGCGCTTCACCAGCTGGAGAAGAGCGGTGGGCGTAAAGGCCTGGCGACCATGTGTGTGGGCGTAGGCCAAGGTTTGGCGCTGGCCATCGAGCGGGTTTGACTTGTACCGGCCTCTTCGCGGGTAAATCCGCTCCCACAGGGGGAACCACGCCTCCCACTGTGGGAGCGGGCTTGCCCGCGAAGAGGCCGGTCCTGCCAGACTCAAGGCCAGTTGCCAGCCAGATAGCGGAACGAGTGTGTTACCAGGTGTGTCTAGAATTACCTGCGACCCTCCAGGAGTAAACTCACCATGACCTCAACCTATTACACCGGCGAAGAACGCAGCAAACGCATCTTCGCTATCGTTGGTGCCTCTTCAGGCAACCTGGTGGAATGGTTCGACTTCTACGTCTATGCCTTCTGCGCGATCTACTTTGCCCCGGCTTTCTTCCCCTCCGACGACCCCACCGTGCAGTTGTTGAACACGGCAGGCGTGTTCGCCGCGGGCTTTCTGATGCGCCCCATCGGAGGCTGGATCTTCGGCCGCCTCGCTGACCGCCATGGTCGCAAGAATTCCCTGATGATCTCGGTGCTGATGATGTGCTTCGGCTCCCTGATGATCGCCTGCCTGCCTACCTATGCCAGCATCGGCACCTGGGCCCCGGCGCTGCTTTTGTTGGCCCGGTTAATCCAGGGCCTGTCGGTAGGCGGCGAGTACGGCACCACTGCCACTTACATGAGTGAAGTAGCCCTGCGCGGCCAGCGCGGTTTCTTCGCCTCGTTCCAGTACGTGACCCTGATCGGCGGCCAGTTGCTGGCGGTGCTGGTGGTGGTGATCCTGCAGCAGCTGCTCACCGAAGAAGAGCTGCGCGCCTGGGGCTGGCGCATTCCGTTCGTGGTCGGTGCCATTGCCGCACTGATCTCGCTGATGCTGCGCCGCTCGCTGCATGAGACCAGCAGCGCCGAAACCCGCCAGGACAAGGACGCCGGCACCATCAAGGGCCTGTTCCGCGACCACGCGGCGGCCTTCATCACCGTGCTCGGCTATACCGCGGGCGGTTCGCTGATCTTCTACACCTTCACCACCTACATGCAGAAGTACCTGGTCAACACCGCTGGCATGACCGCAAAAAACGCCAGCTACGTGATGACCGGCGCGCTGTTCCTGTTCATGGTGCTGCAGCCGTTCTTCGGCATGCTCTCCGACCGCATCGGCCGGCGTAACTCGATGATGCTGTTCGGTGCCCTGGGTACGCTGTTCACCGTGCCGTTGCTGATGGCGCTGAAGACCGTGAGCAGCCCTTTCATGGCCTTCGTGCTGATTTCCCTGGCGTTGTGTATCGTCAGTTTCTACACCTCGATCAGCGGCCTGGTGAAGGCCGAGATGTTCCCGCCGCAGGTGCGCGCACTGGGTGTGGGCCTGGCCTATGCAGTGGCAAACGCGGCGTTCGGCGGTTCGGCCGAGTACGTGGCCCTGGGCCTGAAGACCTTGGGCATGGAAAACACTTTCTACTGGTACGTGACGGCGATGATGGCGATTGCCTTCCTGTTCAGCCTGCGCCTGCCGAAGCAGGCCGCGTACCTGCACCACGATAATTAAGGACGTGGCATGACCAACCAACTGTTCGACGCCTACTTCACCGCACCGGCCATGCGCGAGATCTTCTCCGACCGTGGCCGCCTGCAGGGCATGCTCGATTTCGAAGCGGCGCTGGCGCGGGCCGAGGCTGCTGCCGGGCTGGTCCCGCATAGCGCTGTAGCGGCCATCGAGGCGGCGTGCCACGCCGAGCGCTATGACGTTGGCGCGCTGGCCAATGCCATCGCCACTGCAGGCAACTCGGCGATCCCGCTGGTGAAGGCGTTGGGCAAGGTGATTGCCAGTGGCGTGCCCGAAGCCGAGCGCTATGTGCACCTGGGCGCCACCAGCCAGGACGCGATGGACACTGGCCTGGTCCTGCAGCTGCGTGCTGCCCTCGACCTGATCGAAGCCGACCTCGGCAAGCTGGCCGATACCCTGTCCCGTCAGGCCTTGCAGCACGCCGACACGCCGCTGGTGGGGCGCACCTGGCTGCAGCACGCCACCCCCGTGACCCTGGGCATGAAGCTGGCCGGTGTGCTGGGCGCCTTGACCCGTCACCGCCAGCGCTTGCATGAGCTGCGCCCACGCTTGCTGGTGCTGCAGTTCGGCGGCGCCTCGGGTAGCCTGGCGGCGTTGGGCAGCAAGGCGATGCCGGTGGCCGAAGCCCTGGCCGAGCAGCTCAAGCTGACCCTGCCCGAGCAGCCCTGGCACACCCAGCGCGACCGCCTGGTGGAGTTTGCCTCGGTACTAGGCCTGGTCGCTGGTAGCCTGGGCAAGTTCGGCCGCGATGTCAGCTTGCTGATGCAGACCGAGGCGGGGGAACTGTTCGAGCCTTCCGCGCCGGGCAAGGGTGGGTCTTCGACCATGCCGCACAAGCGCAACCCTGTCGGCGCCGCGGTGCTGATCGGCGCCGCGACCCGCGTGCCGGGGCTGGTTTCGACGCTGTTCGCCGCCATGCCCCAGGAGCATGAGCGCAGCCTCGGCCTGTGGCATGCCGAATGGGAAACCCTACCGGACATCTGCTGCCTGGTCTCTGGTGCGCTGCGCCAAGCCCAGGTGATTGCCGAGGGCATGGAAGTAGATGCCGCGCGCATGCGCCGTAACCTCGACCTGACCCAGGGCCTGGTGCTGGCCGAAGCGGTGAGCATCGTCCTCGCCCAGCGCCTGGGCCGCGACCACGCCCATCACCTGCTGGAGCAGTGCTGCCAGCGCGCTGTGGCCGAACAGCGCCACCTGCGCACCGTGCTGGGTGAAGAGCCGCAGGTCAGTGCCGAACTGTCCGCCGAAGAACTCGATCGCTTGCTCGACCCTGCCAATTACCTGGGCCAGGCCCGCGTCTGGGTGGCGCGCGCCGTGTCCGAACATCAACGTTTCACTGCCTGAAGGAGACCGCTGTGGCGCACTTGCAACTGGCCGATGGCGTTTTGAATTACCAGATCGATGGCCCGGAAAACGCCCCGGTGCTGGTCCTGTCCAACTCGCTGGGCACCGACCTGGGCATGTGGGACACACAGATACCGCTGTGGAGCCAGCACTTGCGCGTGCTGCGCTACGACACCCGTGGCCACGGTGGGTCGCTGGTCACTGAAGGCCCCTACAGCATCGAACAGCTGGGCCGTGACGTGCTGGCCCTGCTCGATGGCCTGGATATCGCCAAGGCGCACTTCGTCGGCCTGTCGATGGGCGGCTTGATCGGCCAGTGGTTGGGCATAAACGCCGGCGAGCGCCTGCACAGCCTGACCCTGTGCAACACCGCCGCCAAGATCGCCAACGACGAGGTGTGGAACACCCGTATCGACACCGTGCTCAAGGGCGGCCAGCAGGCCATGGTCGACCTGCGCGATGCCTCCATCGCCCGCTGGTTCACCCCGGGCTTCGCCCAGGCCCAGCCAGCGCAGGCCCAGCGCATCTGCCAGATGCTGGCGCAAACCAGCCCGCAAGGTTATGCCGGCAACTGCGCGGCGGTGCGTGATGCCGATTACCGCGAGCAACTGGGCCGTATCCAGGTGCCGGCGCTGATCGTTGCCGGTACCGAGGACGTGGTGACCACTCCGGAGCACGGCCGCTTCATGCAGGCCGGTATCGCGGGTGCCGAGTACGTCGACTTCCCGGCGGCGCACCTGTCCAACGTCGAGATCGGCGAGGCGTTCAGCCGCCGAGTGCTCGCCTTCCTGCAGGCTCACTGAGGATACCGCCATGGACGAGAAACAACGTTACGACGCCGGCATGCAAGTACGCCGCGCAGTGCTTGGCGATGCCCACGTGGACCGCAGCCTGGAGAAGCTCAACGACTTCAACGGCGAGTTCCAGGAGATGATCACCCGCCACGCCTGGGGTGACATCTGGACTCGCCCTGGCCTGCCGCGCCATACCCGTAGCCTGATCACCATCGCCATGCTGATTGGCATGAACCGCAACGACGAGCTGAAGCTGCACCTGCGCGCGGCGGCCAACAACGGCGTGACCCGCGACGAAATCAAGGAAGTGCTGATGCAGAGCGCGATCTATTGCGGCATTCCGGCGGCCAATGCCACCTTCCACATGGCTGAGTCGGTGTGGGATGAGCTGGGTGTGGAGTCGCGTACCTGACCACTACGCGGTCCCTTGTAGGAGCGGCCTTGCGTCGCGATGGGCCGCGCAGCGGCCCCTAGGCTTCAGCTTCGCAGCCAATATTGCCGGGGCCGCTTCGCAGCCCTATCGCGACACAAGGCCGCTCCTACATAGAGCGCGCCACCACGGGCCCGGCGTTGGCCTCGACGGCGCGTTTCAGGGCCGGGCACAGGCCGAGCATGAATGCCGCTTCTGCCACCACGAACAACGGCCCGATGATCAATCCGCTGACATCGTCTACAAACGCCGGTTTGCGGCCTTCGTAGTAATGGCCGACGAACTGGATGATCCAGCCCACCACGAACGCCCCCAGCCCGGTGCCGAGCCACAGCGCTGTCGTCTGCATCGCCAGCACCTGGCCGACCCACAGGCATAGCCCAAGCAACAACCCCATCACCACGCCGAAGCGCAGGTCCAGGCGCAGGTAGAACCAGACCGAGGCCGCCGCCGCCGGCAGGGCAGGGGACAGCCACATGCCGGCTACCTCCCAGCCAGGGCGCGACAGCAGGATAGTGACCGCCAGCACAATCATCGGGATGCCGACGAAGTGGGTGGCAATGTTGCGTGGGTCGCGGTGGTAGCTGGCGTATTGGCTCAGGTGGTCGACGAGGGTTTTCATTGTTGTGCCTCCCTGGTTGCCTGATCGAGGTGTATTGCCTGTTCCGGCCCTTTCGCGGGTAAACCCGCTCCCACAGGGTCACCACAACTCCTGAGGGCTGCGCTGGACCTGTGGGAGCGGGTTTACCCGCGAAAGGGCCGGTACAGGCGACCGATATAGCTCAGGATAGCCCGCCCCTGCCACCATCATCAGCTCAGCGAATGGCAGCAGCCCGCACTGGCATATCCAGGCGCCGGGCATGTTGCAGCACCATCAGGCCTTCTGGGGTGGGCGGCAGGGCTTTGCTGGCCCGGTCGACCAGTGGGAAGCCGAAGCTGTGCTCCAGGCTCTGGATGGCACGGCTGAAGGCGGGTTGGGTGATGCCCATGGCCTCTTCGCGGGCACGCCCGCTCTCATCAAACAAAATGCAACCCGCTGTTTTTTAAGCACCTTAGGCTGCCACCAATTGATATCCCAGCTTTCGGGCTTTGCGAAGCAAAGCCCGAAGCTGTCGGTCTTGGCTTTTGGCTTCG
>NZ_LQXW01000031.1:0-35376 GCF_001586765.1 Pseudomonas sp. ABFPK
TTGTGCTGCGAAGAGGCCGGTACTGACAAAGCCTGTCTGTTGCTTGTACCGGCCTCTTCGCAGCACAAGGCTGCTCCTACAAAGGCCGCGTCAGACGAGCGATATTTGTTCTCTGCGCGACAGCGCAGCCCAAAAGGGCTGGGTAATCTCCCACAGGGACATCGCATTGCTTGAGGCCAATGCGGTCGGGGTGGGAGCTGGCTTGCCGGCGATGAGGCCGAGACAGGCAAAAGATCAGTTCAGGATAACCAGCGCCGGGTACTCATGCAGCTGTGCCGAGGTGATGTGGGCCAGCGCACGCAGGGTTTCCAGCGGCTGGTCGAGGCGGTAGTTGCCGGTGACCGCCATGTCTTCCAGCTGCGCATTGCGGTTGATGATCCAGCCCGGGTAGTAGCGCTGCACCTCGGCCAGCACCTGGCTCAGCGGGCAGTTCTCGAACACCAGGCGGCCGTCGACCCAGGCCAGGTCCTTGTGCATGTCGGGGCGCTGGCGCTTGCCGAATCCCTGGGGGCCGACGCTGATGCTGTCGCCGGCGCTCAGGCGGATGCGCTGGTCGCGGTCCCCCTGCAGGTCGACATCGCCGCGCTGCACCCGCACCTGTGCCTCGCCGTCGAGGTAGCGCACGGCAAAGTCGGTGTCGCGCACCTGCGCGCGCAACGGCCCGGCCTGCACTTCCAGTGGCAGCAGCGCGCCCTCGGGGACCTGAAAATAGGCCTCACCCTGCAGCAGGCGGGCGACCTGGCGACCATCACGCTGCTCGCTGGCAAATGCCGAATTGGTGTTGAGCAGCACTTTCGCCCCGTCTTCCAGCTGCAGGCGCTGGCGTTCTCCCACCACTGTCAGGTGGTCGGCCTGCAGGCGCATGGGCAGGTTGCCGAGGGTGAACAGCCCGACCAGCAGCAGCGCTACCGTGGCCAGGGGTTTCCAGTGGCTGCGCAGGCGCCCGCGCCACGAGCGGCGCTGTTGCTGATGCATCTGCAGGGCCACCTGGTGCAGCGGTGCGCCGTTCCACAATGCTTCTGCCTCGACATAGGCCTCGGCATTTTCCGGCGCTGCGCTCAGCCAGGCTTCGAAGGCCTGGGTGTCCTCGGCGTCGGCGCATTGCAGGCGCACCAGCCAGTCCAGCGCCTCGTCCATGGCACGAGCACGGGCGCTGGGCCCAGCGGGTGACGGGCGAGGGGCAGGGCTGTCGGTCACGGTGAATCCTTGAATGGTTTTTTTCGAATGATCAAGGCTGAGGCGGGGTGTGGCAAGGGCTTTGGGTTGTCTCACTTGAGGCGGTCGGCGACACCCATGCAGATCGCCATGATCAGTTTCAGTTCCTTCTGTACCGTGCTGGGAGAAACATTCAGTTGTCTGGCGATTTCCAGGTAGGTGGCGCCATGCAGCCGGCTTAGTATGAAGATGCGCTGCTGACGTTCGCTCAGTTGTTTGAGGCTGATACTCAGGTGCTTGAGCAACTGCTCGGCATGTGCCGCATCCTCGCTGCTGGTGGCCGGTGCGGCCACGCTGTGCAGGACCTCGTCGGGCACGTCGTCGACCAGCATGCGCGATTGCACCCGGCGCGCGCGCAGATGGTCGAGGGCCAGGTTGCGCGCGGTCTGGAACACGAACGGCTCGATGTGTTCGATGGGCCGCTCACCGAGCGCGCGGGAAACCCGCAGGTAGGTTTCCTGCAACAGGTCTTCGGCAGTGTTGGGGTTGCCCACCATGCGTTGCAGGGTGCGCAGCAGGGTAAGACGCTGGACGAGGAAGACAGAGTTGAACCGGGACTGACTCACAGGGGGACCTGGCCGACGAAAGGTTAATGATAATGCTTATCATCCTCCTCGAGGGTCAAGCCTGGAAATGTTAGGAAAAGGTAAAGATTGTGAGTATTGGGCGCAGAGGCGCTCGCCGCGGCATTATCAGCGCCTGTGAGATCGAGCGCCGCCCGCGCGGCGCTCGATCTCACAGGCGGTAAAAATGCCATGTCATGCTCAGCCGGCGCGGCACAACGCCAGGCAGTTATCCAGCATGCGGTTGGAGAACCCCCACTCGTTGTCATACCAGGCCAGCACCTTGAGCATGCGCCCGTTGGCCCGGGTATGGTTGGCATCGAAGATCGACGACAGCGGGTTGTGGTTGAAATCGCAGGAAACCAGCGGCAAGGCGTTGTAGCCCAATACCCTGGAATGCTTGCTGGCCTCGAGGAACAGCTGGTTGACCTGTTCGGCCGTGGCCTCGCGCTTGAGGTTGACCGTGAGGTCCACCAGCGACACGTTGATCACCGGCACCCGTACCGCCATGCCGGTCAGCTTGCCGGCCAGCTCCGGCAATACCAGGCCCACGGCCTCGGCAGCGCCGGTCTTGCTCGGGATCATCGACTGGGTTGCCGAACGCGCACGATACGGGTCGCCGTGGTACACATCGGTCAGCACCTGATCGTTGGTATAGGCATGGATGGTGGTCATCAGACCCTGTTCGATGCCGAACTCGCGGTGCAGCACCTGGGCAATCGGTGCCAGGCAGTTGGTAGTGCAGGAGGCATTGGAGATGATCTGGTGCGAGGCCCGCAGGATGTCATGGTTGACCCCGTACACCACGGTGGCATCGGCGCCTTTGGCCGGTGCCGAGACAATCACCTTGCCAGCCCCCGCAGCCAGGTGGGCGGCGGCCTTGGCACGCTCGGTGAACAGCCCGGTGCATTCGAACACCACGTCGATCGCCTCGGCCTTCCAGGGCAGTTCGGCCGGGTTGCGGATGGCGCTGACCGCGATACGGTCACCATTGACCGTGAGGCTTTCGTGGTCGGCCTCGACGCTGGCGTCGAAAGTACCGTGCACGCTGTCGTACTTGAGCAGGTGGGCATTCATGGCGCTGTCGCCCAGGTCGTTGATGGCGACGACCTGCAGGTCCTGGCGGTAGCCTTGGGTATACAGTGCGCGCAGGACGTTGCGCCCGATGCGGCCGAATCCATTGATGGCGATGCGTAGGGTCATGGCAGTACCTCTGGCAGTCCGAGTGAAAGCTGTGGCACAAAGGAGCTTCACTGAAACGGTTTTGTTGTTGGAATTACAAGATTATTCACCTGCCGATAGAAAACAAGCCTTTTTAGTGGCAGTATTTTGTTTAAACATACAACGAGTGGTTGGGCGACGTGCCTCCACCGATGCAGCGGGCTCCTCTACCTTGAGCCTAGGCCGCAATCGTTTGGAGGGGAAATGCCCGGCAAACCGCCCTTACAATTAGCCTGGAGTCCAGTACATGCATCCGCGCATCCTTGAGGTCACCCAGCGGCTGGTCGAACGTAGCCGTGCCACCCGCGAACGCTACCTGCAACTGATTCGCGGCGCGGCCAGTGACGGCCCCATGCGTGCCAGCCTGCAGTGCGCCAACTTCGCCCATGGCGTGGCCGGTTGCGGCAGCGACGACAAGCAGACCCTGCGCCTGATGAACGCGGCCAACGTGGCCATTGTCTCGGCCTACAACGACATGCTTTCGGCGCACCAGCCGTACCAGCACTTCCCCGAGCAGATCAAGCAGGCCTTGCGTGAGGTCGGCTCGGTCGGCCAGTTCGCCGGTGGCGTGCCAGCCATGTGCGATGGCGTGACTCAGGGCGAGCCAGGCATGGAGCTGGCCATCGCCAGCCGTGAAGTGATCGCCATGTCCACTGCCGTGGCCCTGTCGCACAACATGTTCGACGCCGCGCTGATGCTGGGCATCTGCGACAAGATCGTTCCCGGCCTGATGATGGGGGCGCTGCGCTTCGGCCACCTGCCGACCATCTTCGTTCCGGGCGGGCCGATGGTCTCCGGCATTTCCAACAAGCAGAAGGCCGATGTGCGCCAGCGCTACGCCGAAGGCAAGGCCAGCCGCGAAGAGCTGCTGGAGTCGGAGATGAAGTCCTACCACAGTCCTGGCACCTGCACCTTCTACGGCACTGCCAATACCAACCAGTTGGTGATGGAGGTGATGGGCCTGCACCTGCCGGGCGCCTCGTTCGTCAACCCGTACACACCGCTGCGCGACGCGCTCACCGCCGAGGCCGCGCAGCAGGTCACGCGCATGACCAAGGCCAGCGGCAGCTTCATGCCGCTGGGTGAAATCGTCGACGAGAAGGCGTTGGTCAACTCCATCGTCGCGCTGCATGCCACCGGCGGCTCGACCAACCATACCCTGCACATCCCGGCGATTGCCCAGGCTGCGGGTATCCAGCTGACCTGGCAGGACATGGCCGACCTGTCCGAGGTGGTGCCGACCCTGTCCCACGTCTACCCCAACGGCAAGGCCGACATCAACCACTTCCAGGCCGCTGGCGGCATGGCCTTCCTGATCCGCGAGCTGCTCGATGCCGGGCTGCTGCACGAAGATGTCAACACCGTGGCCGGCCATGGCCTGCGCCGCTACACCCAGGAGCCGTTCCTCGACAACGGCAAGCTGGTGTGGCGCGAAGGGCCGCAGCACAGCCTGGACGAAAGCATCCTGCGCCCGGTGGCGCGGCCGTTCTCGGCCGAAGGCGGCCTGCGGGTGATGGAGGGCAACCTCGGTCGCGGCGTGATGAAGGTGTCCGCTGTTGCCCCCGAGCACCAGGTGGTCGAGGCCCCGGCGCGGGTGTTCCACGACCAGCAGTCGCTGGCCGATGCGTTCAAGGCCGGCGAGCTGGAGCGTGACTTCGTCGCCGTGGTGCGCTTCCAGGGCCCGCGCTGCAATGGCATGCCGGAGCTGCACAAGCTCACACCGTTCCTCGGTGTGCTGCAGGACCGTGGCTTCAAGGTGGCGCTGGTCACCGACGGTCGCATGTCCGGTGCCTCGGGCAAGATTCCGGCGGCCATTCACGTTTGCCCCGAGGCTTATGACGGCGGCCCGCTGGCACGGGTGCGCGATGGTGATATTGTGCGGGTCGATGGTGTCGAAGGCACGCTGCGGGTAATGGTGTCGGCTGAAGAATTGGCCAGCCGCGATCTGCCGCCAGCGCCACAGGGCAACGACCTGGGCTGCGGGCGCGAGCTGTTCGGCTTCATGCGCATGGCGTTCAGCCCGGCAGAGCAGGGCGCCAGTGCGTTCACCTCGGCCCTGGAGAACCTCAAATGAAGGACCTGCTGGTTGGCGACATCGGCGGCACCAATGCCCGTTTTGCGTTGTGGCGTGACAACCAGCTGCATGAAGTGAAGGTCTTTGCCACCGAGGACTACACCAGCCCGGAACAGGCCATCGAGGCTTACCTTGAAGGCTTGGGCATTCCCCGCGGCGGCGTGACTGCTGCCTGCCTGGCGGTGGCCGGGCCGGTCGATGGCGATGAGTTCCGCTTCACCAACAACCACTGGCGCCTCAGCCGCGTGGCCTTCTGCCAGACATTGCAGGTCGAGCGGCTGCTGCTGATCAACGATTTTACCGCCATGGCGCTGGGCATGACCCGCCTGCGTCCTGGCGAATTCCGCGAAGTATGCCCAGGCCAGGCGGACCTGTCGCGGCCGGCATTGGTCATTGGCCCGGGTACCGGGCTGGGCGTTGGCGCGCTATTGCGCCTGGGCGAACAGCACTGGCATGCCTTGCCGGGAGAGGGCGGGCACGTCGACCTGCCGGTGGGCAATGCCCGCGAAGCGGCGATTCACCAACAGATTCACGGGCAGATCGGCCATGTCAGCGCCGAGACCGTGCTCAGTGGCGGTGGCCTGCTGCGCCTGTACCAGGCAATTTGCGCGCTGGACGGCGACACACCCCGACACAAGACCCCGGCACAGATCACCGATGCCGCGCTCGGCGGCGAGCCGCGGGCGCTGGCGGTGATCGAGCAGTTCTGCCGGTTCCTCGGCCGAGTCGCTGGTAACAATGTTCTGACGCTGGGCGCACGGGGTGGGGTCTATATTGTCGGCGGCGTGATCCCGCGCTTTGCCGAGCTGTTCCTGCGCAGCGGGTTTGCCGCGAGTTTTTCCGACAAGGGCTGCATGAGTGGCTATTTCGCTGGCGTGCCGGTTTGGCTGGTGACGGCGGAGTTTTCCGGGTTGCTGGGGGCCGGGGTGGCTTTGCAGCAGGTGCTGGATAACCGATAGGTAGCAGGGGGCCGCTGTGCGGCCCATCGCGACACAAGGCCGCTCCTACACGGGGCCGCGCCATTCTGTAGGAGCGGCCTTGTGTCGCGATGGGCTGCAAGGCAGCCCCTGAACGCAACACCCGACAGCAGGCAAAAAGACCTGCAATCAATAAGAGGAAGGACCACCTTGAGCACTGCCGGCAAATCAATCCTGATGGTCGACGACGACCAGGAAATCCGCGAACTACTGCAAACCTACCTGAGCCGCTCCGGCTTCCAGGTGCATGCCGAAGCCGACGGCAAGGGCTTTCGCCGCGCGCTGGAAACCACCCCCTGCGACCTGGTCATCCTCGATGTCATGCTGCCCGACGAAGACGGCTTCAGCCTGTGCCGCTGGGTACGCCAGCACCCGCGACAGGCACGGGTACCGATCATCATGCTCACCGCCAGCTCCGACGAAACCGACCGGGTCATCGGCCTGGAGCTGGGCGCCGACGACTACCTGGGCAAGCCATTCAGCCCCCGCGAACTGCAAGCGCGGATCAAGGCCCTGCTGCGCCGCGCCGAGTTCGGCCAGGCGGCGCCGGGCAGTGCGGTGCTGGCCTTCGACGACTGGCGCCTGGACACGGTCAGCCACCGCCTGTTCCATCGCGACGGTGAGGAAGTGATTCTCTCCGGCGCCGACTTCGCCCTGCTCAAGCTGTTCCTCGACCACCCACAGCAGATCCTCGACCGCGACACCATCGGCAACGCCACCCGTGGTCGCGAGCCGATGCCGCTGGACCGCATCGTCGACATGGCGGTCAGCCGCCTGCGCCAGCGCCTGCGCGATACCGACAAACCACCCCGGCTGATCCGCACCGTACGCGGCAGCGGTTACCTGTTGGCTGCCCATGTCTGCAATGCGCCCTGAGCGGCGCTGGCGTCTGCTGCCGCGTTCGCTACTGGGGCGCATGCTGCTGCTGACTCTGCTGGTAGTGCTGCTGGCCCAGGGGTTGTCGAGCATCATCTGGGTTGCCCAATTGCGCGCCAGCCAGTTGCAGGGCCTGCGTGCCAGCGCCAGCAGCCTGGCTCATTCGATGAGTGCCAGTGTCAGCTACTTCCGCTCGTTGCCGGTGGCCTACCGGCCGATGGTCCTCGATCAGCTGCGCAGCATGGGCGGCACGCGCTTTTTCGTGTCCCTCAACGCCAAGCCGCTGGACATGCCGCTACTGCCCGTTACCCCACGCAAGCAGGCGGTGATCGATGTGTTCCAGCAAGTGCTGCATGAGCGCCTGGGTTCGCAGATGGAAATTTCCGTGGAGTTCGTCGGGCCGGACGACCTGCGTATCTTCAACAGCGGCCTGAAGCTCGACGAACTGCCACGCTCCTGGGCGCATTACTCGCTGACTCTGGAGCCACTCAACCCGCCGGTGCTGGTCACCCAGATCCGCCTGGGCGAGGGTGAGTGGCTGTACATCGCCTCGCTGCTGCCCGAGCCCTACACCAGCCTGGAGGCCGAGCGCCTGCCGCGTCAGCAGATCGGCTTCATCGTGCTGACCACGGCCTTGCTGCTGTTGTTCATCGGCTTGCTGG
This sequence comes from Pseudomonas sp. ABFPK, assembly GCF_001586765.1. NCBI lineage: Bacteria > Pseudomonadati > Pseudomonadota > Gammaproteobacteria > Pseudomonadales > Pseudomonadaceae > Pseudomonas > Pseudomonas sp. ABFPK. The sequence continues at coordinate 7,589 of NZ_LQXW01000031.1, forward strand.
TGCACTGGCAAAGCTGGCCGCTCAAGCGCCTGGCGCGGGCTGCGCGGGAGATGTCGCTGGGCGCCGATGTGGCGCCGGTGGCCGAAGGTGGTGGCAGCGAGGTGGTCGAGGTGGGGCGTGCGTTCAACAGCATGCGCGAGCGCATCAGCCGATACCTGACCGAGCGCAGCCAGCTGTTCAGCGCCATTTCCCACGACCTGCGCACGCCGATCACCCGCTTGCGCCTGCGCGTCGAGCTGCTGGAGGACGAGCGCCTGCAGGCCAAGTTCAGCCAGGATCTGGACGAGCTGGAACTGCTGGTCAAAGGCGCGTTGCAGTGCGTGAAGGACACCGACATCCACGAGAACATCGAGCCGGTCGACCTCAACCAGGTGCTGGAAATCCTGGCCGAGCCTTACCTGGGCGATGGCCGCATAACGCTCGAAGGCCGGGCGCTGGCGCCGTACCCGGGCAAGCCGCTGGCGTTGCGGCGCTGCATCGGCAACCTGATCGACAACGCCATCAAGTACGGCGAACGGGCGCGGCTGCGCATCATCGACAGTGCCGAGGGGTTCGTCCTGCAGGTGGATGACCAGGGGCCGGGGGTGCCGCAGCAGCAACTGGAACAGGTGTTCGAGCCGCACTTCCGTCTGGCCGGGCAGCAGCAGGGGTACGGGCTGGGGTTGGGGATTGCGCGCAACATTGCCCATAGCCATGGCGGGGAGGTGAGCTTGCTGAACCTGCGTGAGGGCGGGTTGCGGGTGACCTTGTATCTGCCGCGGGGCATGGACTGAAGGGTTGTATTGCCTCTACCGGTCCCTTCGCGGGTAAACCCGCTCCCACAAAGACCTCACAGGTCCATACAGACTCCGAGGCTAACGCAAAAACTTGTAGGAGCGGGTTTACCCGCGAAGAGGCCGGCACAGGCAACACAAATGTCACTGGCTGGTGACAAAGCCACCCTCCTTGGTGACATTCCCATCCAGGCCCGCTCACTAGAATTCGCAGACGACTGGCAAGGATCAAGCTGGCCCATGAGCACCTCCAACCTGGCTTCCACCCGCTGGCTCGACGCCCCGGCCCACAACGCCTGGCGCATGGCAGAAGGGCAACGCCTGCTGGCCTTCGCCACGGCTGCGAAACTGCCCGATGGCTTCGGTAGCCTCGACGCCGCAGGCCTGCTTGCCCCCGGTGCCCGCGCCGAAACCCTCATCACCACCCGCATGACCCACTGCTTTGCCCTGGCCCACCTGCAGGGGGTGCCCGGCTACATGGCCTATGCCGAACATGGCGTGGCCGCACTGCGTGGCGCGCTGCAGGATGCCACCTACGGCGGCTGGTTCGCCCACCCCGGTGGCCATGACGACAGCGGCAAGGCGGCTTACCTGCATGCCTTTGTCGCCCTGGCCGCCAGCTCGGCGGTGATGGCAGGCGCTAGTGGTGCACCAGTCCTGCTGGCAGACGCGGTGCAGGTGCTCGAAGCGCATTTCTGGAGCGAAGAGGAGGGGGCCCTGCGGGAAGCCTTCTCCCGCGCCTGGCAGCTGCCCGAGCAGTACCGTGGTGCCAACAGCAACATGCATGCGGTCGAGGCCTTCCTGGCCCTGGCAGACGTAACTGGCGACAACCTGTGGCTGCAACGTGCCTTGCGCATCGCCGAACGCATCATCCATACCCATGCCGCCGCCAACGGCTACCGGGTCATCGAGCATTTCGACGCCCTCTGGCAGCCGCTGCCGCACTACAACCAGGCGTACCCGGCAGACCACTTCCGGCCTTATGGCTCCACGCCCGGGCATGCCCTGGAGTGGGCGCGGTTGCTGCTGCACCTGGAGGCCAGCCTGGAACGGTCCGGCCTGCAAGCCCCGCGGTGGCTGCCAGACTGCGCCCGCGCATTATTCGACACAGCCTGCCAGCAGGCCTGGAACGTCGATGGCGCGCCCGGTTTCGTCTACACCCTGGACTGGGACGATCGCCCGGTGGTGCGCGCACGCCTGCACTGGGTACATGCCGAAGCCTGCGCCGCCGCAGCAGCACTGTTGCAGCGCACGGGCGACAGGCACTACGAACAGTGGTACCGCCGTTGCTGGGCCTTCGTCGCCAACCATTTCATTGACCATGGCGCTGGCAGCTGGCACCACGAACTCGATGCGCACAACCAGCCGGCCGCGACCATCTGGCCAGGCAAACCCGACCTCTACCATGCCTACCAGGCGCTGCTGCTGCCGGGCTTGCCACTGGCACCCAGCCTGGCCTGCAGCTTTGCCGGCAATGTAACCAAACGATGACATTCGCGCATCGCTTCGTTACCTGGCGAGGCGAGCACGCTGTTTAGACTTCATGCAACGCAAGCGATCGACTTGCACGGCATAACAACAAGAAAGGTGCTTCGATGAATTCCACGCTCCGTCTCGCTGCCGCAATCTCACTGGCCTCCTTGTTCCCGCTGAGTGCCTTGGCTGCCGATGCCAAAGGCAGTGTCGAGGTCGTGCACTGGTGGACCTCCGGTGGTGAAAAAGCGGCGGTCGATGTGCTCAAGGCCCAGGTCGAAAAAGATGGCTTCACCTGGAAGGACGGCGCCGTCGCCGGTGGTGGTGGTGCCACCGCCATGACCGTACTCAAGAGCCGCGCCGTGGCCGGCAACCCGCCGGGTGTCGCGCAGATCAAGGGCCCGGACATCCAGGACTGGGCTGCCACCGGCCTGCTCGACGCCAATGTGCTCAAGGATGTGGCCAAGGAAGAAAAGTGGGACTCACTGCTCGACAAGAAAGTCGCGGACACCGTCAAGTACGACGGTGACTATGTCGCCGTGCCGGTGAACATCCACCGCATCAACTGGCTGTGGATCAATCCTGAGGTCTTCAAGAAGGCCGGGATCGACAAGGCGCCAGCCACCCTCGACGAATTCTACGCCGCCGCCGACAAGCTCAAGGCCGCCGGCTTCATCCCGCTCGCCCATGGCGGCCAGCCGTGGCAGGACAGCACCGTGTTCGAAAGCGTGGTGCTGGCGGTCATGGGGGCCGATGGCTACAAGAAGGCCCTGGTCGACCTCGACAGCACGGCCTTGACTGGCCCGCAGATGGTCAAGGCGCTGACCGAACTGAAAAAGGTCGCCACCTACATGGACCCGGATGGCAAAGGCCAGGACTGGAACCTGGAAGCGGCCAAGGTCATCAACGGCAAGGCCGGCATGCAGATCATGGGCGACTGGGCCAAGAGCGAATGGACCCTGGCGAAGAAAACCGCCGGCAAGGACTACCAGTGCGTGCCGTTCCCCGGCACCGAAAAGGCCTTCCTGTACAACATCGACTCGCTGGTGGTGTTCAAGCAGAACGACGCCGGAACGTCTGCCGGCCAGCAGGATATTGCCCGCAAGGTGCTGGGTGAGAACTTCCAGAAGGTCTTCAGCAGCAACAAAGGCTCGATCCCGGTGCGCAACGACATGCTGGCCGACATGGGCAAGTATGGCTTCGACGCCTGCGCGCAGACCTCTGCCAAGGACTTCCTGGCCGATGCCAAAAATGGCGGCCTGCAGCCGAGCATGGCGCACAACATGGCCACCACGCTGGCCGTGCAGGGCGCGTTCTTCGATGTGGTGACCAACTACATCAACGACCCCAAGGCCGACCCGGCCGATGCGGCGAAGAAGCTGGCGGCGGCGATCAAGGCTGCCCAGTAAAGCTGACGCGATTCCGTTGTAGGAGCGGCCTTGTGTCGCGATGGGCTGCGCAGCAGCCCCATAACCTGCGCACTCGATCTTTAAGGTAGGTAATCGACCTTGAGTCCTTTGGGGCTGCTGCGCAGCCCATCGCGACACAAGGCCGCTCCTACAGGGGAGTGCGGCGCCTTTGAGGTGAACCATGACCACAGCAACCGCCCAACTGCGGGCCTCACCCCTGGACGCGCTACAGCGCTGGCTGCCCAAGCTGGTGCTGGCGCCTAGCATGTTCATCATCCTGGTGGGCTTCTACGGCTACATCCTCTGGACCTTCGTTCTGTCCTTCACCACCTCGACCTTCCTGCCGACCTACAAATGGGCCGGCCTGGCGCAATACGCCCGGCTGTTCGACAACGACCGCTGGTGGGTGGCAAGCAAGAACCTGCTGCTGTTCGGCGGCCTGTTCATCGCCATCAGCCTGGTCATCGGCGTAGTGCTGGCGGTCTTGCTGGACCAGCGCATCCGTCGCGAAGGGTTCATCCGCACCATCTACCTGTACCCCATGGCGCTGTCGATGATCGTCACCGGTACCGCCTGGAAGTGGCTGCTCAACCCCGGCATGGGCCTGGACAAGCTGCTGCGTGACTGGGGCTGGGAGGGCTTTCGCCTGGACTGGCTGATTGATCCCGACCGGGTGGTGTACTGCCTGGTGATCGCCGCCGTGTGGCAGGCCTCGGGTTTCATCATGGCAATGTTCCTTGCCGGCCTGCGTGGCGTCGACCCGTCGATCATCCGTGCCGCGCAGATCGACGGCGCCAGCCTGCCGCGCATCTACTGGCGCGTGGTACTGCCCAGCCTGCGCCCGGTGTTCTTCAGCTCGCTGATGATCCTCGCGCACATTGCCATCAAGAGCTTCGACCTAGTGGCGGCCATGACTGCCGGCGGCCCAGGCTACTCGTCCGACCTGCCGGCGATGTTCATGTATTCGTTCACCTTCAGCCGTGGCCAGATGGGCATGGGCTCGGCCAGCGCCATCCTGATGCTCGGGGCGATCCTGGCGATCCTCGTGCCTTACCTGTACTCGGAGCTGCGGAGCAAACGCCATGCATAGCCCTCTCGACAAAGCGGTGCTGAGCCCGAGCCGTATCGCCATCCACGCCGTGCTGTTGCTGGCGGTGCTGCTGTACCTGGTACCGTTGGTGGTGATGCTGCTGACCAGCTTCAAGACCCCGGAAGACATCAGCACCGGCAACCTGCTGAGCTGGCCGGCAGTATTTACCGGCATCGGTTGGGTCAAGGCCTGGAGCACGGTCAGCGGTTACTTCTGGAATTCGATCATGATCACCGTGCCAGCGGTGCTGATCTCCACCGCCATCGGCGCGCTGAACGGCTATGTGCTGTCGATGTGGCGCTTCCGCGGTTCGCAGCTGTTCTTCGGCCTGCTGCTGTTCGGCTGCTTCCTGCCGTTCCAGACTGTACTGCTGCCGGCCTCGTTCACCCTCGGCAAGCTCGGCCTGGCCAGCACCACGACCGGTCTGGTGCTGGTACACGTGGTCTACGGCCTGGCCTTCACCACGCTGTTCTTCCGCAACTTCTACGTAAGCATCCCCGATGCGCTGGTCAAGGCCGCGCGTCTGGACGGTGCCGGGTTCTTCACCATCTTCCGCCGCATCATCCTGCCGATGTCCACGCCGATCATCATGGTCTGCCTGATCTGGCAGTTCACCCAGATCTGGAACGACTTCCTGTTCGGCGTGGTGTTCTCCAGCGGCGATTCGCAACCGATTACCGTGGCCCTGAACAACCTGGTCAATACCAGCACCGGGGCCAAGGAATACAACGTCGACATGGCGGCGGCGATGATCGCCGGCCTGCCAACCCTGCTGGTCTACGTGGTGGCAGGCAAATATTTCGTCCGCGGGCTGACTGCTGGCGCGGTAAAGGGGTAAGTCATGGCAACGCTCGAACTTCGCAATGTGAACAAGACCTACGGCAGCGGTTTGCCGGACACCCTCAAGGACATCCAGCTGTCGATCAAGGATGGCGAGTTCCTGATCCTGGTCGGCCCCTCGGGCTGCGGCAAGTCGACCTTGATGAACTGCATCGCCGGGCTGGAGCAGATCACCGGCGGCGCGATACTCATCGACCAGCAGGACGTCAGCGGCATGAGCCCCAAGGACCGCGACATCGCCATGGTGTTTCAGTCCTACGCGCTGTACCCGACCATGAGCGTGCGCGAGAACATCGAGTTCGGCCTGAAGATCCGCAAGCTGCCGCAAGCTGCAATCGACGAGGAAGTGGCGAGGGTGGCCAAGCTGTTGCAGATCGAGCACTTGCTAGCGCGCAAGCCGGCGCAGCTGTCCGGTGGCCAGCAACAGCGCGTGGCCATGGGCCGGGCGCTGGCACGGCGGCCGAAGATCTACCTGTTCGATGAACCGCTGTCCAACCTCGATGCCAAGTTGCGCGTCGAGATGCGCACCGAAATGAAACTGATGCACCAGCGCTTGAAGACCACCACCGTGTACGTCACCCATGACCAGATCGAGGCCATGACCCTGGGCGACAAGGTGGCGGTGATGAAGGACGGCATCATCCAGCAGTTCGGCACCCCGCAGCAGATCTACAACGATCCGGCCAACCAGTTCGTCGCCAGCTTCATCGGCTCGCCGCCGATGAATTTCATCCCGGCGCGCCTCACGCAACAGGACGGGCGCCTGCTGGCCGTGCTCGACAGCGGCCAGGCGCGTTGCGAGCTGCCCTTGGGAATGGCCGCGGACGAGATGGATGGCCGCGAGGTCATCCTCGGCATCCGCCCCGAGCAGATTGCCCTGGGTGCAGCCGAGGGCAATGGCCTGCCCGGCATTCGCGCCGAGGTGCAGGTGACCGAGCCCACCGGGCCAGACCTGCTGGTATTCGTCACCCTCAACCAGACCAAGGTCTGCTGCCGCCTGGCGCCGGATGTGGCGTGCCGGGTCGGCGATAACCTGAACCTGCAATTCGACCCAGCCCGGGTGCTGCTGTTCGACGCCGCCAGCGGCGAGCGCCTGCACCTGGCCACCACTGCTGCAACCATGAAAGACAACGTGGCGCACTTCAAGGGCCGATAACTCGTCTACACCATCAAATAAGAAAAAGAGGACGCAAAGGGATGGAACAGCGCAAACGCATCAGGACATTGGGCTCGCTGGCCTTGCTCGCGCCACTGGCGATGGCTGTTGGCAGCAGCGTTCAGGCTGCCGAAGCTTTTTCCAGCGAATCGAAGTGGATGACCGGCGACTGGGGCGGCACCCGCACCGAGTTGCTGGAAAAGGGCTATGACTTCACCCTCGATTACGTCGGCGAGGTTGCCGGTAACCTGCACGGTGGATACAACGACGACAAGACTGCGCGCTACAGCGACCAGTTCGCCCTCGGCGCGCACCTGGACCTGCAGAAAATCTTTGGCTGGCACGACGCCGAGTTCAAGCTGGCGATCACCGAGCGCAGCGGCCGCAACCTGTCCAACGACCGCATCAGCGACCCGCGCGCCGGGCAGTTCAGCTCGGTGCAGGAAGTGTGGGGCCGCGGCCAGACTTGGCGCCTGACCCAGATGTGGGTCAAGCAGAAGTACTTCGACGGTGCGCTGGACGTGAAATTCGGCCGCTTCGGCGAGGGCGAGGATTTCAACAGTTTCCCCTGCGACTTCCAGAACCTGGCCTTCTGCGGCTCGCAGGTGGGCAACTGGGTTGGCGGCATCTGGTACAACTGGCCGGTCAGCCAGTGGGCGCTGCGGGTGAAATACAACATCACTCCGGAATTCTTCGTTCAGGTCGGTGCCTTCGAGCAGAACCCTTCCAACCTGGAAACCGGCAACGGCTTCAAGCTCAGTGGCAGCGGCACCAAAGGCGCGATCCTGCCGGTGGAAGCGGTGTGGTCACCCAAGGTCAATGGCCTGCCGGGCGAGTACCGTCTGGGTTACTACTACAGCACGGCCAAGGCCGACGATGTGTTCGATGACGTCAACGGCAACCCGCAGGCGCTGACGGGCGAGGCCTTCAAGTCGCACTCCAGCAAGCATGGCTGGTGGGTGGTGGCACAGCAGCAGGTCACTGCCCATGGCGGCGATGTAAACCGTGGCCTGAGCCTGTTCGCCAACTTCACCGTGCACGACAAGGCCACCAACGTCGTCGACAACTATCAGCAACTGGGCTTGGTCTACAAAGGCGCATTCGACGCCCGGCCCAAGGACGATATCGGCTTTGGCGTGGCGCGCATTCATGTGAATGACGACGTGAAGAAGCGCGCGGAACTGCTCAACGCCCAGAGCGGCATCAGCGATTACGACAACCCAGGCTTCGTGCCGCTGCAGCGTACCGAGTACAACGCCGAGCTCTACTACGGCTTCCACGTCACCAACTGGCTGACCGTGCGGCCCAACCTGCAGTACATCAAGAGCCCCGGCGGCGTGGATGAGGTGGACAACGCGCTGGTCGCAGGTTTGAAGATTCAGTCGTCATTCTGAGAGCAATTGTTGTAAATTTACGCCAATCCACTTCGGTACCCGACAACCACTGGTCTTCAGTGGTTGTCGGGGATAGGCCGAGACAGCGCTATCTCAAACAACAAGAGCTCTGAACCATGCCCGAACATCCGCTCCATCGCTTCTTCACCTCGCAGCGGCCCCGGCCGACATTCGAGTGGGAGCGTTACCAGCAGCGCGATGTGCTGATCATCGACCATCCCCGTTGCCAGGCGGTGTTCAGCCGCCAGGGTGCGCAACTGCTGCATTTTCAACCAGCGGGTGAACGGCCCTGGCTGTGGTGCGCCGAGCAGTGGCCGCAGGTGGGGGCGATCCGCGGTGGCGTGCCGGTGTGCTGGCCATGGTATGGCCGCCACCCCAGCGAGGACTTGTGGCCCGCCCATGGCTGGGCGCGCCTGCTCGACTGGAAGCTGGTGGACAGCCGCGAGGACGAGGAGGGCGTAACCCTGAAATGGCGGCTGGACCTGTGCGACTGGCAGGTTGACCTGCATGCCCGGCTGGGTAGCCGCATGGAGCTGAGCCTGAGCACCGAGCACCAGGACAGCGAACCCTGCCAGCTGAGCCATGCCCTGCTGGCCTACTGGCGCATCAGTGACGTGTCCGAGATAGCGCTGTCCGGGCTGGAGGATATCGAAGGCTACGACCGCCTGAACCGCCAGGCCTGCCGTGAAGATGGCGCGCTGAAGCTCAAGGGCGGTTGCCAGAAGGTCTACCCCGGCACGCCGCGGGTGCAATTGCAGGACCCGGCCTGGCAGCGCGAGCTGTGCATCGATACCGGTGACAGCGACGACACGGTGGTGTGGCACCCGGGCAACCGCCCGCTGATGGGCGTGACCGGGCGTGAATGCCAGCGCTTCGTCTGTGTCGAGGCCGCCAGCGGCAGTGGCGAGGGCCTGAGCCTGGCGCCGGGGCAGCGTGCCCACCTGCGCCTGCAGGCGCACCGGCTCAGTTGAGCTCGTCGTCCTCGATCGGGTAGCGGCTGGCGTTGAGGCTTTCCTTGATCTTGCGCAGGTGCGGCTGGAAGTCCACGCCGCGACGCAGGGTCATGCCGGTGGCCAGCACATCGAGCACGGTCAGCTGGATGATCCGCGAGGTCATCGGCATGTAGATGTCGGTGTCTTCCGGCAGCGGAATGTGCAGGCTCAGGCTGCAGGCATTGGCCAGTGGCGAACCGGCAGCGGTCAGGCCCAGTACCGAGGCGCCGTTTTCCCGGGCCAGGCGGGCCACCTCGACCAGTTCGCGGGTGCGCCCGGTGTAGGAGATGATGACGAACAGGTCGCCGGTGTGCGCCACCGAGGCCAGCATGCGCTGCATCAGCACGTCGGCGTGGGCCGATACTGCCAGGTTGAAGCGGAAGAACTTGTGCTGGGCGTCCAGCGCCACCGGCGCCGAGGCGCCCAGGCCGAAGAAGTGGATCTGCCGGGCCTGGATCATCATGTCCACGGCACGGCTGACCTGTTGCGGGTCGAGCTGCTGGCAGGCGCTGTCGAGCGAGGCGATGGCACTGGCGAAGATCTTCTGGGTGTAGGCTGCCGGGTCATCGTCAGCCTCCACCGCGCGGCTGACGTAGGCGGCGCCGCTGGCCAGGCTCTGCGCCAGCTGCAGCTTGAGCTCGGGGTAGCCGCTGACGCCGAACGAGCGGCAGAAGCGGTTGACGGTCGGTTCGCTGACCTTGGCCGCCTGGGCCAGCGCAGCGATGCTGAAACGGGTGGCTTGTTGCGGATTGAGCAGGATGACTTCGGCGACTTTGCGTTCGGCCTTGTTCAGCTCGTCGAGGCGGCCCTGGATCTGTTCCAGGAGGTTTCGCACGCGGTCCATGGGTGTGTCCTTGGGTCGGGAAGACAGCCGGCTGTTGGAGCAGCAGGCTTTTTGCACGGTCGTCTATCGTACTGTCGGCGCGGTTGACGTACCACTTGTCTGTAACACTTGTGTGTAATGTTGTGGTTTTTACTACATTATCCCTTGAAAACCGTATGTGAAAGCGGTATTCCTAGACCAACTTTAGGAAAGAACCAACATCATGGCTGCGATCAGTGTCGAACCTTGCACCTTTGCCCTGTTTGGCGCCTTAGGCGACCTGGCATTGCGCAAGCTGTTTCCTGCCCTCTATCAGCTCGACCGGGCCAACCTGCTGCACCCGGAAACCCGCCTGCTGGCGCTGGCCCGCGAGGCCGGTAGCGCGCAGGGCCACCTGGACAGCATCGAGGCGCACCTGCGCCGGCATGTGCCCGAGGCCGATATCGAGCCCGCCGCACTGGGCCGTTTCCTCGCCAGGCTGAGCTACCAGCACCTGGATTTCCTCCAGCCCGAGGGCTATCAGGCCCTGGCCGAGCAGTTGCCGGACGAGCTGCCGCTGATTGCCTACTTCGCCACCGCTGCGGCGGTGTACGGGGCCATCTGCGAAAACCTCGACAAGGCCGGGCTGGCCGCACGCACCCGAGTGGTGCTGGAGAAGCCCATTGGCCACGACCTGGAGTCGTCGCGCCGGGTCAATGATGCTGTGGCTCGGTTCTTCCCAGAGAGCCGGGTCTACCGCATCGACCACTACCTGGGCAAGGAAACAGTGCAGAACCTGATCGCCCTGCGTTTCGCCAACAGCCTGTTCGAAACCCAGTGGAACCAGAATTCCATCTCCCATGTGGAGATCACCGTCGCCGAGAAGGTCGGTATCGAAGGCCGCTGGGGCTACTTCGACAAGGCCGGCCAGCTGCGCGACATGATCCAGAACCACCTGCTGCAGCTGCTGTGCCTGATCGCCATGGACCCGCCCAGCGAGCTGTCGGCCGACGCCATCCGTGACGAGAAGGTCAAGGTACTCAAGGCCCTGGCACCGATCACCGGCGAAGGGCTGAGCACCCGTGTGGTGCGCGGCCAGTACATCGCCGGCTACAGCGATGGCAAGCCTGTGCCCGGTTACCTGGAAGAAGACAACGCCAACGCCCAGAGCGACACCGAAACCTTCGTCGCCCTGCGTGCCGACATCCGCAACTGGCGCTGGTCGGGGGTGCCGTTCTACCTGCGTACCGGCAAGCGCATGCCGCAGAAACTGTCGCAGATCGTCATCCACTTCAAGGAAACGCCGCACTACATCTTCGCTCCGGAACAGCGTTTGCAGATCGGTAACAAGCTGATCATCCGCCTGCAACCGGACGAAGGCATTTCTTTACGGGTGATGACCAAGGAGCAGGGCCTGGATAAAGGCATGCAACTGCGCAGCGGCCCGTTGCAGCTGAATTTCTCCGATACCTGGCGCAGTGCAAGGATCCCGGATGCCTACGAGCGGCTGTTGCTCGAAGTGATGCGCGGTAACCAGAACTTGTTCGTGCGCAAGGATGAAATCGAGTATGCCTGGAAGTGGTGCGACCAGCTGATTGCTGGCTGGCGTAACGCAGGCGATGCGCCCAAGCCCTACGCCGCAGGCTCCTGGGGGCCGATGAGCTCGATTGCACTGATCACACGCGATGGGAGGGCGTGGTATGGGGATATCTGAACTGAAACTGCCAGCGACTGTGACGGTACATGAGCTGGCGGATGCCAAGGCTCTGGCCGCAGCCCAGGCCCATGACGTGGCCGAGCGCCTGCGCGCAGCCATTGCCGCCAAGGGCCAGGCCTGCGTGGTGCTATCCGGCGGCCGCAGCCCGGTGCCGTTCCTCGAGAAGCTGGCCAGCGAAAACCTCGACTGGGCCAAGGTCACCGTCAGCCTGGCCGATGAGCGCTGGGTGCCGGTGGAGCATGCCGACAGCAACGCCGGCCTGCTGGCGCGCCACCTGTTCAAGGGCGCGGCAGCCAAGGCCCGCTTCGTTGGTCTTTACCAGCAGGCGGAGAACCTTGATGCCGCTGCAGGCAAGGCCGATCAGGCCTTGGCCGAGCTGCCGCCAATTGACGTACTGGTGCTGGGCATGGGGGATGATGGCCATACAGCTTCGCTGTTCCCCGCCAGCCCCAACCTGGAGGCAGGCCTCGACCTAGCCAACTCACGCCGCTGCCTGCCCTTGCTGGCACCGAGCGTGCCGCGCCAGCGCCTGTCGATGACCCGCTCGCTGCTGGCCAGCTCCGCCTTTACCGCGCTGTCCGTACAAGGGCAGGGCAAACTCGCTACCCTGCGCGCCGCGCTGGCTGGCACCGACCTTTCCGAAATGCCGATACGCGCTTTTCTTCACGCCCCCCTGGACATCTACTGGTGCCCATGAGCCAAGGATCCACAGTCATGACCACCCTTGAACGCCCACAGCCCAAGCTCTCGATGGCCGACAAAGCCGCACGGATCGACGCCATTTGCAAAGAGGCGCGCATCCTGCCGGTGATCACCATCGCCCGTGAGGAAGACATCCTGCCGCTGGCTGACGCCCTGGCCGCCGGCGGTATCCGTACCCTGGAAGTGACCTTGCGCTCGCAATATGGCCTGAAGGCCATCCAGGTGTTGCGCGAGCAGCGCCCGGAGCTTTGTGTCGGTGCCGGCACCGTGCTCGATCGTGGCATGTTCGCCGCGGTTGAAGCTGCGGGTGCGCAATTCGTCGTTACGCCAGGCATTACCCAAGACATTCTCGAAGCTGGTGTGGACAGCGAGATCCCGCTGTTGCCAGGCATCAGCACGCCGTCCGAAATCATGATGGGCTACGCCCTGGGCTACCGCCGCTTCAAGCTGTTCCCGGCGGAGATCAGCGGCGGGGTAGCGGCGATCAAGGCCTTTGGCGGCCCGTTCGGCGATATTCGTTTCTGTCCTACGGGCGGGGTGAACCCGGCCAACGTGCGCAACTACATGGCGTTGCCCAATGTGATGTGTGTGGGTGGTACCTGGATGCTCGACAGCAGCTGGATCAAGAACGGCGACTGGGCGCGGATCGAAGCGTGCAGTGCGGAAGCGATGGCGCTGCTGGACGCCAACTGAATTTGTTGTGTGCTTTACGGCTTGTGGGGCGCTTGGTCGGCGCCCCTTTTTTTGCCTGAAATTCTTGCAGTGCCTGTGCCGGCCTCTTCGCAGCACAAGGCTGCTCCTACAAGGAACTGCATAGCATCCGGACCTTGCGCTGCCCCATGTAGGAGCAGCCTTGTGCTGCGAAGAGGCCGGCACAGGCCAACAAAAAAGCCCGCATCAAACGATGCGGGCTTTCTCATTCATTGCGGTACGGCTCAGGCCGCCTTGGCTTCCTGCTGGCTCAGCGAGCGGTTCAGCGCGCTGAACAGTGCCTTGAAGCTGGCCGTGGTGATGTTTTCATCGATACCCACACCATGTACCGGGCGACCACCGGCCACGCGCAGTTCGATATAGGCCGCGGCCTTGGCATTGGTGCCGGCGCCAATGGCATGCTCGTTGTAGTCCATGATCTCCACGGCAATCGGCAGGCCGGCCACCAGTGCTTCCAGTGCGCCGTTGCCCTTGCCGCGCCAGTGCAGGGTAGTCTCGCCTTCGCCCGCCACTTCCACTTCCACGGCGCTGTGGCCGTTCTCTTCCTGCAGACGGTGGCTGACCAGCGCATACGGGGAGTTGGCCTGCAGGTATTCCTTGTGCAGCAGGCTGTAGATCTGCTGGGCGGTCATTTCCAGGCCCAGGCGGTCGGTTTCGCCTTGTACTACCTGGCTGAATTCGATCTGCATGCGGCGCGGCAGGCTGATGCCGTATTCCTGCTCGAGCAGGTAGGTGATGCCGCCTTTGCCCGACTGGCTGTTGACGCGGATCACCGCCTCGTAGCTGCGGCCGATGTCGGCCGGGTCGATCGGCAAGTAAGGCACTTCCCACAGCTCGCCTTCCTGCTGCTTGGCGAAGCCCTTGCGGATGGCGTCCTGGTGCGAACCGGAGAACGCGGTGTGGACCAGGTCGCCCACGTACGGGTGGCGTGGGTGTACCGGCAGCTGGTTGCACTCTTCGACCACCTTGCGCACGCCGTCGATGTCGGAGAAGTCCAGCAGCGGGTCGATGCCCTGGGTGTAGAGGTTCAGCGCCAGGGTCACCAGGTCGACGTTACCGGTACGCTCGCCGTTGCCGAACAGGCAGCCTTCGGCACGATCGGCGCCGGCCATCAGGCCCAGCTCGGTGGCGGCAATACCGGTGCCACGGTCGTTGTGGCAGTGCAGGCTGATGATCACGCTGTCGCGACGGCTCACATTACGGCAGAACCACTCGATCTGGTCGGCGTAGATGTTCGGGGTAGACACTTCCACGGTGGCCGGCAGGTTGAGGATGATCTTGTGCTCGGGGGTCGGGTTCCACACCTCGATGACCGCGTCGCAGACTTCCTTGGCGAACTCCATCTCGGTGGCGCTGAAGGTTTCCGGCGAGTACTGGAAGGTCCACTGGGTTTCCGGCTGCTGGGCGGCATACTTGACGAACAGCTTGGCCGCGTTCACCGCGATGTCCTTCACGCCTTGCTTGTCCTGGTTGAAGACAATACGGCGGAACGACGGGCTGGTGGCGTTGTACAGGTGGACGATGGCCTTCTTCGCCCCGCGCAGCGATTCGAAGGTACGGGCGATGAGGTCTTCACGGGCCTGGGTGAGCACCTGGATGGTGGTGTCGTCCGGGATGTGGCCGTCTTCGATCAGCATGCGCACGAAGTCGAAATCGGTCTGCGAGGCGGATGGGAACGAGGCTTCGATTTCCTTCACGCCAACCTGCACCAGGGTCTTCCAGAAGCGCAGTTTCTTCTCCGAATCCATCGGCTCGATCAGCGACTGGTTGCCATCACGCAGGTCGGAGCTGCACCAGATTGGCGCGGCGGTGATGGTCTTCGACGGCCAGGTACGGTCAGGCAGGTCGATGGTCGGGAAAGCGCGGTATTTCTTCGAAGGGTCTTTGAGCATGGTCATGGAAGCAATCCTTTTGTGTGCGGCCGAGATCGGGCCTGCCGAGCGATAACGAGATAAAAGGCGAGGCGACGCGATTCAGCCTGGTAGTCGGGCGCTGACCAGGCAGAGGCTGCGATGTTGTCGGAGCAGGATGAGGGTGCTGTAGGTTTTCATGCCTTCAACCCTAACCAGTGGGGTGGGTGATGGCAAGCGTTCAGAAAAAATTGAGAGGAATGCTTAAAAAAAGCTAAAAGGCGAGATTTTATGGCATGAAAGCAAAGCTGGCTTATTGATTGTTGCGCAGTATTTTTCGATGGCGCAACACAGTTGAACTGATGTCGACTGTGCTGGCCCTTTCGCGGGTGAACCCGCTCCCACAGGTGCAGCGCCATCCCTGTGGGAGCGGGTTTACCCGCGAAGAGGCCGGCACAGGCAGTACCGCTCTCAGGGCTGGAACGCACCAATGAAAATCGCCGGATCCACCCGTGCATCGTTCAGGCTGACGTTCCAGTGCATATGTGGCCCGGTAGCCCGCCCGGTCGAGCCCACGCGCCCCACCACCTCGCCCCGGCGCAGCTGCTGCCCCACCTGCACATCGATCTTCGACATATGGCAGAACATGCTGATAAAGCCCTGCCCGTGGTCGACGAACACCGTGCGGCCGTTGAAAAAGTAATCGCCCACCAGGATCACCTTGCCATTGGCCGGGGTCTTGATTGGCGTGCCGGCCGGCACCGCGAAGTCCAGCCCGGCATGCGGGTTGCGTTCTTCGCCATTGAAGAAACGGCGCACGCCGAACTTGCTCGACAGCGGGCCACTGACCGGCTTGTCGAGAATCAGGTTGCTGGG
Organism: Pseudomonas sp. ABFPK; assembly: GCF_001586765.1. Lineage (NCBI taxonomy): Bacteria > Pseudomonadati > Pseudomonadota > Gammaproteobacteria > Pseudomonadales > Pseudomonadaceae > Pseudomonas > Pseudomonas sp. ABFPK. Next base: position 23,374 of record NZ_LQXW01000031.1, read on the forward strand.
CAGGGTCGGGCTGAAGCTGCGGTAAGCCTTGATCTGCTCGGCCAGCTCACGATCGATGCGCTTGAGGTCGGCCGGGTTCGGGTTGACCTGGCGGGTGTTCTTCAGGGTGATGCGCTGCTCGGGGTATTTCTTGCTACCGACCGTGAAGGGCAGGGTACGGCCGCCCTGGCTCAGCATCGCGGTGCCGGGCTTCTGGGTCAGCGGGATGCCGACGATGGCCAGCCAGTTGTCCTGCTCCTTCACCACCAGCACCGGTTTGCCGTCGAAGCGGGCGCTGGGCGCGCTGGCGGCGGGGCCGAGGTCGACCACCGCCACGCCGCCGGGTACCGGCTTGTTCAGCGTGCGGGTGATGTAGCTGGCCTGGGCGCCGCCGGCCAGCAGCAGGAGGGAAAGGGCAAGCAGGGGCGCGAGCAGGCGGGGCATGTGTCAGTCCAGAAGTGAGAGGGTGACCGGGGTCAGGTGGTTGTCTTCGACCCGCACCAACAGCTCGCCTTCGTTCAGGCGGGCGGTCAGGCGCTGGCCATTGCGGGTCTGTTCGGCGCTGCGGATGGCCTGGCCCTGTTCGTCCAGCAGGATGCTGTAGCCGCGGGCGAGGGTGGCCAGCGGGCTGACCACCTGCAGCGTCTGCAACTGGGCCTGGAAGCGCTGGCGGCGGTCCTTGAGCACCTCGCGCATGGCCCGTGGCAGGCGCTCGGCCAGGCTGTCCAGGCGTTGGCCCAACAGTTTCAGGGTTCGCCCCGGGTGCTGCGCGGCGAGGCGGGTGTCCAGGCGTGCCAGGCGCTCGTGGCGCTGGTTGAGGTTGAGCATGAACGCGCGGCGCAAGCGCATGTCCAGGTCGTCCAGGCGTTGGGCCTGCTGGCGCAGGCGCTCGCCCGGGTGACGCAGGCGCCGGGTCAGTGACTCCAGGCGCAGGCGGTCGTGGGTCAGGCGGTTCTGCATGCGCAGCAGCAGGCGCCGTTGCAGGCCATCCAGGCGTTGCTGCAGGCCACTGTTGTCGGGGGCCAGCAGCTCGGCGGCAGCAGACGGTGTAGGCGCGCGCACGTCGGCGACAAAGTCGCTGATCGAGACATCGGTCTCATGGCCCACGGCGCTGACAATCGGCGTGACACAGGCGGCCACGGCCCGCGCCACTGCTTCTTCGTTGAAGCACCACAAGTCTTCAAGCGAGCCGCCCCCCCGGGCCAGGATCAGTGCATCGAACCCCCGGCTATCGGCCAGGCGGATCGCGCGCACGATCTGTGCAATGGCTTCGCGGCCCTGCACTGCGGTGGGGATCAGGTTCAGTTCCACTTGCGGGGCGCGGCGACCGAACACACTGATGATGTCGCGGATCACTGCGCCGGTGGGCGACGTAATGATGCCGATGCGCTGCGGGTGGGCCGGCAGCGGCTGCTTGCGTTCGGCGCTGAACAGCCCCTCGGCACCGAGCTTCTCTTTTAATGCCTCGAAGGCCAGGCGCAAGGCGCCATCACCGGCCGGCTCGACGGTGTCGAGAATCAGCTGGTAATCGCCACGCCCTTCGAACAGCGAAACCTTGCCGCGTACCCGCACCGCCAGACCGTCGCGCAGGGCCTGGCGCACCCGCGTGGCGTTCTGTCGGAACAGCGCGCAGCGCACCTGTGCGCCGCTGTCCTTGAGGGTGAAGTACATGTGGCCGGACGCCGGGCGGGCGAGGTTGGAAATCTCGCCTTCCACCCACACGCTGCGGAACACGTCTTCCAGCAGCACGCGGGCGCGGCCGTTGAGTTGGCTGACGGTAAGGACCTCGCGGTCCAGGCCGAGTCGTTCGAAAGGGTCTCTGATCATGGCGGGCATCATAAAGGACATCGGCCCCGGTTGTCTGTCCTGGCCCTATCGCCGGCAAGCCGGCTCCCACAGGTATCGCGCTGGCTTGGGCCTCATGCTGTCCCTGTGGGAGCCGGCCCAGCCCTTTGGGCTGCGCTGTCGCGTAGATAACTGAAAGTGCAAGCAGTCCGCATACCCTGTGGGAGCGGCTTTAGCCGCGAAGAATCCAACGCGGTGCATGGCACCGGCTGGGCCGGTGTTCGCGGCTAAAGCCGCTCCCACAGGGCCCCTGCTAATTCAATGAGTTAAGTGCAGTTCTATGGGGGCCGGCCTTTCAGGCCTGCATCGCCGTCACGAACTGGCGCACCATCGAACCTGCGTCACGCCTGCAAGCCATCGCCACAGTACTCTCACACCCCCCCTCCAGCGCCACGAAGCTGACCGACGCCGGCGCAATCTCACGCATGCATTCCGGCAACAACGCCACCCCAAACCCCGCCTGAATCAACTGCAACTGGGTGGTCTTGCGCGACAGCACCTGCGCTGCTCGCGGGAAAAAGCCTGCCTCCATGCACATCGAGGCCGACAGGTAGCTCAGCCCGCCACGGTCCCGGTGCGGAATGGAAATGAAGCGCTCTTCCCGCAGTTGTTCCAGTTTCACCTGTGGCGCGCTGGCCAAGGGATGCCCGGCGGAGACCGCCAGCAGCAGGGGTTCGCTGAACAGTTCATGCAGCACCACCCCTTCATGCTGGCGCAGCACCGGCAAGCGCAGCAGGCCGATATCCAACCGCCCGGCAGCGATATCCTCCAACTGCGCCTCCGACGACTGCTGGGCAATTTCCAGCGAAACACCTGGGTTGTCGCGCAAGTAACCGCCCAGGCGAGCCAGCAGCGGGCCGGTCAGCGGCACTGTACTGGAGTGGTTCAGGCGCAGACTGCCCTGCAGCCCTTCGCCAATGTCGCGGGTTACACGCTCGGCCTGCGCCAAGTCGGCCAGCAAGCGCCGCGCCCGTTCCAAAAAGGCCTGGCCAGCCAGTGTCAGGCGCGGGAGGCGCGCGGTGCGTTCGAACAGCGGCGTGCCCAGTTGCTGCTCCAGTTCCTTGATCTGCCGGCTCAGCGCCGACTGGGCGATGTACAGCCGCTCGGCGGCAGCGCTGAAGCTGCCGCATTCGGCGATTTCCACGAAGTAACGCAATTGGCGGATCGACGTCATGTCATGCCTTTTCGAGATGAGTGTGGCGACAAAGGCATATTAGTCGGCATGGCTCATGGCTGGCTAACCTTTGCCTGTCTTTCCAGGAACTGCTGCCATGCTCGCCCAACTGTCGTTTTCCGGCCTCGACTGGCTGCCTATCCTGCTTGGTGTCGGCGCTGCCTACATCGTCTTCGGCATCGCCGGTTTCGGCACCGCGCTGGTGGCCGGCCCAGTGCTGATCCATTTCATGCCGCTGTCGCGGATCATTCCGCTGCTGGTGCTGCTGGACTTCGTCGCCGCCTTCGGCAACCTGCTGCCCTCGCGCCGCGATGTCGTGCGCGGCGAACTGCTGCGGCTGCTGCCGTTCATGGCCATTGGCTGCGCGCTGGGTGTGGTATTCCTGCTACAGCTGAAGTCAGACCTGTTGCTGCTGCTGATGGGGCTGTTCGTCACGGCGTATGCCCTGTACGGGCTGGCGGTGAAGGTACGGCCGGCTAGTCTGTCGGGTTTCTGGGCAATGCCGATGGGCACGGCAGGCGGGCTGTTCGGCGCCTTGTTCGGCAGCGGCGGCTTCCTTTATGCGCTGTACCTGAGCGCGCGGCTGGAGGTGAAGGAACAGGTGCGCGCTACCCAGAGCGCGCTGATCAGTTGCAGTACGGTGGTGCGGCTGACGCTGTTCCTTATCGCAGGCGTCTATGCCGACCAGAGCCTGCTGTTGCTCGCCGCCTGCCTGTTGCCGGTCATGCTCGTCGGCCTCTGGGCAGGGCGCAGGCTTACCCATCGGCTGTCTCGCGAAGCCTTCGTGCGCCTGGTCACCTGGCTGGTGCTGGCCAGCGGCCTGGCGCTGATCGGTCGCTACCTGAGCGCCTGAGCAGGCGGTAGAATTGCGCTATTACCGCAGTTTTTCAGGCTTGCCCCGTTCATGAACACCCAGAGCATCATCGTTCCCAAGCTTTCTACCGTCCCGGTGCACGAAGCCCGTGCCCGCGCCATCCTGCGCTGGCTGGTGCGCGAGAAAGTCGTCGAGGAACAGCTGACCACCTGTGGCCGCACCGGCAATCGCATGGGCCATGCCCTGGCCGAAGGTGCCCGCAAAGTGGCCCTGCATCCGGAGAAACTGCCCTTCGGCGAACAGGTCAACGGCCTGGAGGTGATGCTCAAGCGCTGCATCTATACCCCTACCGAAGGTTTCCTCGAAGAGGCCGGTTGCCCCGAGTGCCGGCGCGAGGTGGGTGAGCCGCTGTTCGAAAGCCTGGAAGAATGGATGCCGGCAGTTAGCGACAACTTCACCTGCCCGTTGTGCGGCTTCGAAGATGACATCAATGGCTTCATTTACCTGCAGCCATGTGCCTTTTCCAACCTGGGGTTCATCTTCAACAACTGGGGCGAGGCCGGGTTCACCCAGGCCTTCCTCGACAGCTTCGCCGACTGGCTCGACCAGCCGGTGGCCGTGGTACAGGTAAAACTGCCACAAGGCTGACCGAAGGCCCTTATTTTGCATTGAGCGGCGCGCCGTGCATGAGTATAATGGCGCGCTTCCATTTTTCCCGCCCGGGAGCCCCCGCGATGCTGCGTATCAGCCAAGAAGCCCTGACCTTCGACGATATCCTCCTTGTACCTGGCTATTCCGAGGTACTGCCTAATGAAGTCAGTCTCAAGACCCGTTTGACCCGTGGCATCGAGCTGAACATTCCGCTGGTATCCGCTGCCATGGATACCGTGACCGAAGCGCGCCTGGCCATTGCCATGGCCCAGGAAGGCGGCATCGGCATCATCCACAAGAACATGACCATCGAACAGCAGGCCAGCGAAGTCCGCAAGGTCAAGAAGTTCGAGGCTGGCGTGGTCAAGGACCCGATCACCATCGACGCCGACGCCACCGTGCGCGACCTGTTCGACCTGACCCGCCTGAACAACATCTCCGGCGTTCCGGTGCTGGCGAATGGCGACCTGGTCGGTATCGTCACCTCCCGTGACGTGCGCTTCGAAAGCCGCCTGGACGCCAAGGTCCGCGACGTGATGACCCCCAAAGAGCGTCTGGTCACCGTCCGCGAAGGCGCCGACAAGAACGAAGTCCGCGAGCTGCTGCACAAGCACCGCCTGGAAAAAGTCCTGATCGTTGACGACAAGTTCAACCTCAAGGGCATGATGACCGTCAAGGACATCGAAAAGGCCAAGGCCTACCCGCTGGCCAGCAAGGACGACCAGGGTCGCCTGCGCGTCGGCGCCGCGGTCGGCACCGGCAAGGACACCGGCGAGCGTGTTGCCGCCCTGGTGGCTGCTGGCGTTGACGTGGTTGTGGTCGATACCGCCCACGGTCACTCCAAAGGTGTGATCGATCGCGTTCGCTGGGTCAAGGAAACCTACCCGCAAGTGCAGGTGATCGGCGGCAACATCGCCACCGGCGCTGCCGCCAAGGCTCTGGCCGAAGCTGGCGCTGACGCGGTCAAGGTCGGTATCGGCCCAGGCTCCATCTGCACCACCCGTATCGTTGCCGGCGTAGGCGTGCCGCAAATCAGCGCCATCGCCAACGTTGCCGCTGCACTGGAAGGCACTGGTGTGCCACTGATCGCCGACGGCGGCATCCGCTTCTCGGGTGACCTGTCCAAGGCCATCGTTGCCGGTGCTTCCTGCGTGATGATGGGTTCGATGTTCGCCGGTACCGAAGAGGCTCCGGGTGAAGTCGAACTGTTCCAGGGCCGTTCCTACAAGGCCTACCGCGGCATGGGCTCGCTGGGGGCCATGGCACAGGCGCAAGGCTCGTCCGACCGCTACTTCCAGGACTCCTCGGCCGGCGCCGAGAAGCTGGTACCGGAAGGCATCGAAGGCCGTGTTCCCTACAAGGGCGCGCTAGCCGCGATCATCCACCAGCTGATGGGCGGCCTGCGTTCGTCCATGGGCTACACCGGCAGCGCAACCATCGAAGAGATGCGCACCAAGCCGGAATTCGTGCGCATCACCGGTGCCGGCATGGCCGAGTCCCACGTGCATGACGTGCAGATTACCAAAGAAGCCCCTAACTACCGCGTAGGCTGAGGCTTCCAGCTACAACAGAAAGCGGGGCTGTCATGACAGCCCCGCGTCGTTTCCGATTTCCACTGACGAGATTGAGTCATGGCCCTCGACATTCACGCTCACCGCATCCTGATCCTCGATTTCGGTTCCCAGTACACCCAGCTGATCGCCCGCCGCGTGCGCGAAATCGGCGTGTACTGCGAGCTGCATCCGTTCGACATGGACGATGAAGCGATCCGCGAATTCAACCCGCGCGGCATCATCCTCGCCGGCGGCCCCGAGTCGGTCCACGAAGCCAACAGCCCGCGCGCCCCGCAGGCGGTGTTCGACCTGAACGTACCAGTGCTGGGCATCTGCTACGGCATGCAGACCATGGCCGAGCAGATGGGCGGCAAGGTCGAAGGTTCCGACCTGCGTGAATTCGGTTATGCCCGCGTGGACGTGGTTGGCAAGAGCCGCCTGCTCGACGGCATCGAAGACCACATCGACGCCGACGGCGTGCTGGGCCTGGACGTGTGGATGAGCCACGGCGACAAGGTCACCCAGATGCCGGGCAACTTCCACGTGCTGGCCAGCACCCCGAGCTGCCCGATCGCCGGCATGTTCGACGACGCGCGCGGCTACTACGGCGTGCAGTTCCACCCGGAAGTGACCCACACCAAGCAGGGCGGTCGCATCCTGTCCCGCTTCGTGCAGGACATCTGCGGCTGTGAAGCCCTGTGGACTCCGTCCAACATCGTCGAAGACGCCATTGCCCAGGTGCGTGAGCAGGTCGGTTCGGCCAACGTCCTGCTGGGCCTGTCCGGTGGCGTCGACAGCTCCGTCGTTGCCGCACTGCTGCACCGCGCCATCGGCGACCAGCTGACCTGCGTATTCGTCGACAACGGCCTGCTGCGCCTGCACGAAGGCGACCAGGTGATGGCCATGTTCAAGGAGAACATGGGCGTCAAGGTCATCCGCGCCGACGCTGAAAAGCAGTTCCTCGACAACCTGGCCGGCGAAGCCGACCCGGAGAAGAAGCGCAAGATCATCGGCCGCACCTTCATCGACGTGTTCGATGCCGAAGCCAGCAAGCTGGAAAACATCCAGTTCCTCGCCCAGGGCACCATCTACCCGGACGTGATCGAATCGGCGGGCGCCAAGAGCGGCAAGGCCCACGTGATCAAGTCGCACCACAACGTTGGTGGCCTGCCGGAGGAAATGAACCTCAAGCTGGTCGAGCCGCTGCGTGAACTGTTCAAGGACGAAGTGCGCAAGATCGGCCTGGAGCTGGGCCTGCCGTACGACATGGTCTACCGCCACCCGTTCCCGGGCCCGGGCCTGGGCGTGCGTATCCTTGGTGAAGTGAAGAAGGAATACGCTGACATCCTGCGTCGCGCCGACCACATCTTCATCGAAGAGCTGCGCAAGGCCGACTGGTACCACAAGACCAGCCAGGCATTCGTGGTGTTCCAGCCGGTCAAGTCGGTAGGCGTCGTCGGCGACGGCCGTCGCTACGCCTGGGTCGTGGCCCTGCGTGCCGTCGAGACCGTGGACTTCATGACTGCGCGCTGGGCGCACCTGCCGTACGAGCTGCTGGAAACCGTCAGCGGCCGTATCATCAACGAAATCGATGGTATCTCGCGCGTTACCTACGACGTGTCGAGCAAGCCGCCAGCGACTATCGAGTGGGAATGATCGGGTAGCCAGCTCAGGCTGGTGCCCGTAGGCACGGATACACCAGAAAGCCCGCATAATTGCGGGCTTTCTGGTTCTTGCTCATTCAGATTTGCTTATTCTTTTGGCTTTTTGACAAATAGCGCTTTCTGGTAGACATTATAGGAAAGCAACCTGCTCTTCACCGCGACGAACTCATCGCCCTCCACGCGCTGCGGGTGCTTTTCCTGCGGGTCATTCTCGATATTGTATTTGGTCAGGGTGTCCGAACTGAATTCGTATATGTATTTGTAAGGGTGCTCCACCAAGGCTGACGCCAGTTGGTCAAAGAACGTGGACATGAAAAATGTGCGTTTGCCATGTTCCCTCAACAAGCTGATGCCTTGGACAGACAGGGGCGACTCGATCACGCCAAAAAAGTCGGCGACCGTGGGCGCAACATCGATCTGGTGACTGGTCGTTGTGGCGGGTTTGGGCAGTGACTTTTCCTTGGCCCAGAAAATCAGGGGTACGGTCACTTCTTCTTCGTGCATGGAAGCGTTGTGAATGAAGAGACCGTGCTCACCAAACGACTCTCCGTGGTCACCCACGAGCACGAATAATGTCGCGTCCAGAAGGCCTTGCTTGTCGAATGATGTCAGCATTTCACCCAGTACGCTGTCTGTTCTGGCTATGCAGTCTTCATACTTTTCCAGCTCGCTCAGTAATGGGGGCCCTTGGCTGCATTGGTAGGGGTAGTGGGCTGCGCTTGGGAAGTAGAGTGCGATGAAACCCTGGCCATTATTTTTTATCTTCTCCAGGTAAGAGATGCTGGATGAAAACAGCTGTTCATCACTCTCTCCGAAGCTACTGGCGTGTTGTGAGCGATTTTCGGCATGGGTGATCTCCGAAACTGCATAGGCATTCGATACGCCGATGGACTTCAGGAAACCCTCCATGTTTTCGAATTGCAGGTACAGCGAGCTGAATGCAACGGCTTCCATGTTTTTCCTGTTTTTCAGCTCATGGATGACGCTGGGTTGTAGCAGGTACATGGCCTCTTTGATTTCAATATCTGGGTAGGCGTGCAGCCCCGTCAGGATCGCGTGGTAGCCTTTGGACGAGTGAGGCACTGATACGTACGTTTTGAAGAGCATGCCCTCCCGAGAGAGCTTATCGAAGGTGGGATACCTCTCGGCGGTTTTGATGTCGGGCGCAAAAACGCTGTTCCAGCGCACCGACTCCAGAATGATGAAGACCAGGTTCTTGAAGTCTGGTGTGGCATGAGATTGAAGTTTTCGGATGTCGTTGACGCTGGTTAGCGGGTAGGCGGGTTGTTCGAATGGCAGCGGCGGTCTATGCGGAGCTGCATTCAAGAAGGTGGTGCTTCTGAGTGTTGTGACCAGCGGACTGACGACAATATTTTCGTTCAGGTGATAGCGTGCGTCTTTGGCATGGATGGAGCCGATGAGCAGGGCGCCTATCACCAGCAGCGACGCCCAGAGGTGTTGTCTTTTCTTTATTGTGACCGTGCGCTGTTCTTTATAAGCGATGTAGGTTGCCAGCCCAGCGAAAGACCAGGTCACCAGGTAGGCAAGAAAAAGCACAAAGACAATGAACCTGAATGTGTGCCCGAACCCGGCGGCTTGGGTGAGGAACACCTCGGCTCCGGAGGTCAGGTTGCTTGCGTTCTGCAGGCTGTAGCGTATCAGTTGCCAGTCCAGTGGCTTCAGCCATAGCTCCCGAACTCGCATGTCCACCAGCAGGAACAGCAGCAAGGCGCCTGAGGCGATGCTTAACAGATAAAAATTGAATTTGTTTCTGGTTATGGTGGTGGCAGCAATCACAAAGAAGGCGACCACCAGCAGCACGTCTTGAAGCAAGTACAGGGCAATATCGAGAACACCGGTCTCCACCCATCGATAGGAGAAAAACTCGATCAGGATGATCTTCGGTGCCAGAAGAAGGCCTGAAGTGAGCAGCAGCGAAAAATACAGTAATGAATTCCTGTGCCACATGGTGTCAAACCTTCGCATTCACAGTGCAGGCGTCTTGTCTGAAGCGATAGGCGGGCAGAAGGCCAGCACCTGTGCACCCCGTCTGTTGAACTTAAGCAGCCCACCCTGAATCGGGCAAGTCAGCCTCTGGGCGTTAGTTGGGTACCGGGGGGAGCAGGTTGCCACAGGTGTCGGGGCAGATAACCGGTCGCGCGACAAGACTTCACTTAATCTTTCGCAAATGCAGGTGTATCGTATTCGCCCTTTATCGCCAGCCCCTGCTGGCAGACTGATTGCGCAGAATGAGGTACCCGCACCGATGTCCTTTACTCGTCGACAAATGCTCAAAGGCCTCACTGGCCTGGTTGTGGTGGGCCTGGGCGCCGGAGGCGCGGCCCGCTACTGGCTGGGCAAGGTCGAGGACGAGAACGCAGGGCACGACTACGAGCTTATTGCCGCGCCTCTGGATGTGGAACTGGTACCGGGTTTCAAGACCGAAGCCTGGGCCTTCGGCCCGTCGGCACCAGGTACCGAGTTGCGCGTACGCCAGGGCACCTGGCTGCGGGTGCGCTTCATCAACCACCTGCCGGTCGAAACCACCATCCACTGGCACGGTATCCGCCTGCCGCTGGAAATGGACGGCGTGCCCTATGTGTCGCAGCTGCCAGTCAAGCCGGGCGAGTACTTCGACTACAAATTCCGTGTGCCGGACGCCGGCAGCTACTGGTACCACCCGCATGTCAGCAGTTCCGAAGAGCTGGGCCGTGGCCTGGTCGGCCCGCTGATCGTCGAGGAGCGCGAGCCGACCGGCTTCAGGCATGAGCGTACGCTCAGCCTGAAGAACTGGCACGTGGACGAGCAGGGCGCCTGGTTGCCGTTCAGCATCCCGCGTGAGGCGGCGCGCAACGGCACCGCCGGGCGCCTGATCACCATCAATGGCCAGGCCGATTCGGTCACCGAGTTGCCAGCCGGCCAGGTTGTGCGGGTGCGTCTGCTTAACCTGGACAACACCTGGACCTACCGCATCAACCTCAAGGGCAACTGCGAGGCAAAAATCTATGCTCTGGACGGCAACCCGGTAACCCCGCGCCCATTGGACGATGACTACTGGCTCGGCCCAGGCATGCGTATCTGCCTCGCTATCCGTATTCCTGAGGCGGGGGAGGAGATCTCCCTGCGCGACGGTTTCGTGCGCCTGGGCACCCTGCGTTCGGTTGCCAGCAACGACGCGCCAAGTGACTGGCCGCCGGCGCTACCGCCCAACCCGATCGCCGAGCCGGACCTGGAGAATGCCGAAAAGCTCAACTTCAATTTCGAGTGGGCGGCGAAAGTCTCGGTCACTACGGACCAGGATAAGCCGTCGAGCATGTGGCAGATCAACGGCCAGGCCTGGGACATCACCGACAAGACCTGCGCCGAGCGCCCCATTGCCACGTTGCAGAAGGGCAAGAGCTACATCTTCGAGCTGAAGAACATGACCCAATACCAGCACCCGATCCACCTGCACGGCATGAGCTTCAAGGTGATCGGCTCCAACCGTCATGACATCAAGGAGCCGTGGTTCACCGATACCTACCTGCTGGGCAAGAACGAGCGCGCCCAGGTGGCGCTGGTGGCGGATAACCCGGGCACCTGGATGTTCCACTGCCACGTCATCGACCACATGGAAACCGGCCTGATGGCCGCGATCGCGGTGGTCTGATGCGCCCGCAGATCATCGATCGCAGTCGCGATCAGGAATTCATGCGCCTGGCCCTGGCCCTGGCCGCCGAAGGTGCGGCCATGGGCGAGGTGCCGGTGGGCGCGGTACTGGTGCAGCATGGGCAGGTGATCGGGCAGGGCTTCAACCGGCCGATCATCGACAGTGACCCCAGTGCGCACGCCGAGATGGTGGCCATTCGCGCGGCGGCGAAATCCGCCAGTAACTACCGGCTACCCGGCAGCACCCTGTATGTGACCCTGGAACCGTGCAGTATGTGTGCGGGGTTGATCGTGCATTCGCGGGTGATGCGGGTGGTATTCGGCGCGCTAGAGCCCAAGGCGGGGATCGTGCAGAGCCAGGGGCAGTTCTTCGGGCAGGGTTTCCTGAACCACCGGGTGATGGTGGAGGGCGGGGTGCTGGCGGAGGAGTGCGGGCAGATCCTCAGTGACTTCTTCAAGGCTCGCCGAGCCAAGTCTTGACCTGTTCCGGCCCCTTCGCGGGCACGCCCGCTCCTACAGGTACACCGCAGGCCTGAGGAGATTGATATTCCTGTGGGAGATCACCCAGCCCTTCCGGGCTGCGCTGTCGCGCAGCAAACATGAGGCGCATGACTTCAGATCTGTGGCAGCGCTGACATTTTGAAAAAGAAAAGGCGGCTGGCCTATTAGGGCCAG
>NZ_LQXW01000032.1:0-35264 GCF_001586765.1 Pseudomonas sp. ABFPK
CGATTACATCGAAATGTTCTATAACCCTAAACGCCGACACAGCAGTGCTATGCAGCTGTCTCCAATAGAGTATGAGAAACGCTATTTCCTGAGCTTGGAGAGTGTCTAGGAAACCAGGGGCGATTCAGACCTTCTGGACACTCTCCAGAAGGTCCTTTTTTTTTACCACTGCATTTTCAGTTGGTGTAACTCGCTGATGCGCGCACACAGCTGATCCTCGATGAGAATCACCTGGCCTTTCAGTAGCACTCGAATACTCGCAAAGTGTTCACCCTGCACCCATCCCGCCCGCACAGGATCAACAAGACATTTGATACTGCCAGTCAGATCGGATGCGATGAAGATCAACCCCATTTCCCCATCAATGCATGTGGTTTCGGGTGGTTCTGCAATCAAGTAAACACCCTCAAAGCTCCGGCCAGCTAGAAGTGTTGCTATGTGGTGGTGATGGCCGCTTGCCGCATAGGTTTCAGCGTTGCAAATCATAGAAATTCCGTTGAGTCAGTAGAAAATGCGCTGTACCTAAGGTATAGTAATTTTTTATACAGATTAATTATATTTACTTTTCCGAATCTTACATCATTGAGGGTTACACATGAGCAAGCTGGCTGAGTTTCGCGCTGCTGAAAAAGCTCTGCAAGAGCAACTTTCTGCCCTGGAAGCGCTGAAGAATGATTCTGGTCTGCAGCGCGAAATTGAATTCGAAGAGAAGCTCAAGAGCTTGATGCAAGAGTACGATGCGAATTTGGGCAAGGTAATCGCTATTCTCGATCCGGCTTCGGTCCAGCGCAAATCGTTTACAAGCCCTGATAGCAATCGCCAGCAGCGCAAGCCACGTGAAGTCAAAGTCTACAAGAACCCACACACCGGTGAGACTATCGAGACCAAAGGTGGCAATCACCGGCAGCTGAAAGAGTGGAAAGCGCAGTGGGGCGGTGATGTCGTTGAAGGATGGAAGAACTAAGCAAGCCTAGCTCCTCAGCTGAAGACCGGCCGCAGAGGCCGGTTTTTTTGGGCCATAAAAAAACCCGCATATGTGCGGGTTTATATTTAAGAGCGCTTACCTTGAAGCCGCTGCTCTACAGCTTTTCTCATACGAATTTCGTAGTCAATCCGCTGCTCATACCGGGCTAGAGCCGTGGCATCGGGCTTGGTCTCGTTGTTGCGCCACCGGTAAATCGTCATTTTGGTCACCCCAAGTGTGGTGCCCATGTCTTCGTCGTCATTGGTACCGAGGCGTTTCATCCAATCGGTCAGAATGACGCTCATGTCTCGGTCGAAACGCTTAAGGCGTTCCCTGCGGTGCGGTTCTTCTGCCAGAAGTCCCCGAGCCTTTTCCATTACTTCATCCGGCACCGACGCTGTACGACCATAAATGTAGGAGGATAGGCGAGGGAGACCGATACCCAGGGCAAAGGCATAATCTTGATTGCGCAAGCCCAGGTCAGAGCCAATCTTGACCAATTCTTGCTGATCTGCCGAAAGCTCGGCACGGCTGCCGCCGCGAGGACGCTTGCTGCTAGCGTCAGCTGGTTTGGTTTGTGACGTAGTGTCCGTCTCGTGCTCTTCGTCCGAAGGCTTAGGTTGTACAAGGCGCACCATTGGATCTTGATCCATGGCATAAATGCCGGAACTGGCCACTGTTTGTTCTCCGTTGATCACTCGTTTAAGTGCTGCGGCCATTTTGATGGTGGCAGCTTCTGTATCGATATCTCGATCGTGGTCTACTTCTACCTGGTCGGCAAGACCGACCTGCTCCAGCTCTTCACCCTTTTCCTCCATGTCCTCGATGGAGCGATGATTGATCAGTAGCTTCTGGCGGTCCCGGAGGACTTCTCTACTTACGTTATGCGCTACTGCGTAGACAACGGCATACACAGCGTCTTGATCTTCGATTTTTGCCAGCATCGAGCCAAAGAAGACCTCAAGCGTCCTTTGCATGACCTCATCAAAATCTGTGAGTTCGCACTTGTTCTGCCGAAGCTTCACCCTGCAGATTTTGCGGACGCGCTCATCGCGGTCCATCTCGTAGGCCAAGCGGTTTACAAAGGTGCGCGATCGGTCCGTGTTCGAGATGTAAGTCCCGCACAGCTTTTCGAAGGTCGAGGGAGGGCCGGAAGGCTCGGAGGAGGGGAGATGCTCGATGTCGGTGCCTAGTGCAAGCCCTGAAGCAGTTTCTTGCTCCAGGGCATCAAACTTTTCTACTGCCATAAAGGGCTCGTTGATTTATCAATCCTACGCAGCCACGGTATCCACAGATCGATCCAGTTGAGGGAGAGCGACACTCCTGAATTGCGCCAGAGAACTGGAGACATCAAGGAGGACATTGATGCCGGCAGCCAAGATCTCAGTCTTGATCTCAGGGTAGGCACTCATCGCTTGCTCGATCCGCTCACCTACTATCCGCATCTGGTCCGCTCTGTTGAGGTCATCCACCCCAAACACTGTGCTGGGGTTCTGACCAGGCTCAACACCAAGGGCGTCCAGGCCGATCTCGATTGGGGAGTACTCGTGAATCATGAAGCATTACCTCTGGTAGCGGCCACATAGGGTCGCCTTTATTGATTATACGTACGTGACAGATAACGTCAATCAAATCCATAACGCGTATGTGGAAGATTGGCAGGTTTCAATCGTTGTACTGTGCATTACGCAGGCATGAGATTGGTGAGGCAGGAGGGGTCAGATACAGGTCAGCTGGATTGCCTGTTCGAAGCCGAACAGTGCCGCACGAACCTCTGTGACATCAGATGCAAAAGTTGACGCGATGACGACACCTGCAAGCAAAATTTCCGTCTTAGCTTCTGGGAAGTCTGTCATCGCTTTGCGCATGCACTTCGACGCGCACTTGTTGGAGCAGCTTTTATTGAATCTCGGGCAATGTGGCTTGCCATCTGTTGAAAGGCATCCGAGCGACGAAAGACCAATTTCCGTAGCTCCCTGGTATGTGTCAAAGCTGAAAGACATACAGTATCCCTATTCCCTATCTAGTCCGTTGATTGGCAGTCCGTTGATTGGCGCTGTTTGTCAAATTATAGGGACGTGATGTCGGAGGGGTCAACGAATCGGCGCCAGAAAAGTTCCGTAGCAAGCTAACTTTAATGCGTGCAAAATTTGGTATGCACGATTTTACGTCTGCAAAAATGCGGTTAAGGAATGGCGTATCGAAAGTGTAGTTTATTTGTGGAATAAAAAAACCAGCACCTTAAATAAGGCGCTGGTTTATGTGGTGCAGTTAGAGAAAGACATCGCCATCAGGAACAATGAGAATGTCGTCTGAGGTGTCTACCATGCTGGTTTCGCTCTCGAACAGGTCTCCGGTAGATCCAATTACAGGTACAGCCTTTACTTTGCTCGGTTGCGTGGTCCTTTTTGTCAGGATGGCACACTGAGCAACATTAGGCTGCTTTACTGTCGGGCGTGGGCTTATGCCGTTGCTTTGGGGGAGGCTCTTGAGGCTTGAGGCGCTGCTTCTTTTGGGGGGGTATGGAATGTCGCTCAGGTCATAGGGCTTAGGCGTATCCCGCTTGCGCTGAGGTTGCTCTGTATCTCTTTGTTCGTATGTTTTGCGAGGTCTAAATTCCGAGGGGTTTGACTGAGGCTGGAGTGCTGGCCAGTATGTAAAATCCCCTGTTTTCCACCAGGCAATTACCGGAAAACATATAAGGACTGTCAAACCAAACAGCGTTAGCTTGTTCGCCACATCTGTCATTGCCACTAACACAATGTAAATAAAGACTGTGACAAACCAGGTGGATACATGCCTATTGATACGTTTCATTCGCTCTCCTGGGTTTACCTTATGAAAGGTGATGCTGCACATGGCTGTGCAAACAGAAGGCAAAAAAAACCCCGTTTCCGGGGGCTGTGTGGCGTTAGAAGATGAAATCCCTCTTCAGGTCTTGAGTCGTTGGTTGAGATGCTGGCTGGCCAGAGTGTGCGGTTGGAGGAACAGTGTGTGGGTTCTTCACCGCCGGTAGCGCAGGGATACTCAGGGGGGCACCCAACTGATCCCGAACAATCACACTCTCTACAGAGGGGTTCCTGTAGGCATCAATTTGGCTTTCAGTCAGCGTTACACCGTGTGCCCTTAGCAAGGCACGCCAGTCGACCTTCCCTTTACGTGCGGAAAGCAGAACAGAAACACCATCACTTTGATGTCGTTTGCGGCCTGGGGGCATCTGCGATAACAGAGCACTCCGGGCTGCCTCCTCGCGAGCAGTGGCTTCCTGAAGGACCCGGTTTGCTTGCTGCCAGGCGGCCGCTGCAGCCTCCCATTCATCAGTGCTCCATTTTCCTGTTTGTAGCCGGTCCCAAAAGTCGAGCTCGGCCTTGAGGATTTGATCTATCCGCTTCTGATTTCTAGGGACCTTGAGCAGCACCCCGTTAGATCCGTCGAAGGAGTAGTAATGAGCGAAGCGGGCTTCAGCAACAAAGATCTGGTGCTGAACCTGGTCAATGTATTCCGGTGGGACGATTCCTTTGAGTGCAAGCCCATGAGCAGTCTCCCCGGGGCATTTGATCTCAACTGGGATCTGCTGGAAGGGGTCGAAGCCATCTAGCGATGCACGGATGATCGGTATTGAGTCACTTTCAGCGATGATGGGCGTTACGGTGCTGCCGGTGTGCCTTTCGTAGGCAGCCCTTGCTACGGGCTCCAACTGATGGCCCCTAGCGCGAATTCGATCGACAAAGGGGTTCGCTGGCGGGGGAGGTCCAATGCCTAGCCTGAGACGGAAGAGTTCGTATGAGCTTCGGAACTTCGACGTCCCCATAATTTGGGGCGCCTCACTAGCTCCGATCCCTCCACTTCGCCAGGCAAACCATGCAGCTGAGTTTTGCTGAGCCTCTGGGCCCGTGATGATGCGCATTGCCATGTTGCGATCTCCTGGAAACGTGACCTGCACCGGAACGGTGGGAGGCCTGATAACGGGAGATGCATAACGTACTAGCTGAATCTTGATGCCCTTGGTTAGGTCCATGAGCAAAGGAGGGAGAGGAGAAGTGAGGGAGAGGAGAAGTGAGGGAGAGGAGAAGTGAGGGGGGAGGGCGCAAACCCTGAAGACCGGCTGCCAAGCAGCCGGTCGCATACGGCACCAGCGTTATTCGCCGAACCTCATCGTGCGAGGAATACCCAGCTTAGCGTTTTGCATACGCAGATCATCCAGCGTCATCGAGGGATCTGACGACACAGCAGCTGAACTGGCGCAGCCCCGGAAATTTTGGCAAACCGTGTGGATTACCAGGTTCGTTCCAGCGAGGTTGTCGACGTTCTGGCCGTTGGTGTTTTGTGCAGCGTCAGATGCTGCGGTTAGGCCTGAGGTGACGTTGTTCCCCAGTACTCCGGGGTCACTGCAACTGCTCAACAGTAAGCAGGTCGTGAGAGAGACAGCCACGGACGCGCCCGTAGCCACAGCATTGCCAACGGCAGTATGGGCTTCTTTGTACTCTGAGGCTGGACCCGCATAGACCTCACTGATTGTGTAGGTGACCTTGGCATCGCCCGCAGTCTGGTTGTAGCCAGCTTTCTTGAGAGCCTCATTCACATACGCAGTCATATCAGCCAGGGCGGCGTCTTCGGTTACAGCCTTTACTGTCAAGCCATCCACAAGCCGTGCGTTGATCTGAGCTGCTTGAACGCGTACCGAGCCTTCCTCAACGGTGATTGGTTTTGCGGCACAGCCTGGTAAGGCGATGATGACGCAGGTGGCAGCTAATGCGGCGATTGCTTTGTTGATCACGTGGAGGCCTCAGGAGTCTTGATAACATGTAACTATAATACTGGGGTGAGGTGCTCCAGGCTAGTAGCAAAATGATTGTGCCGAAAGTGGAGTGGCGCATCGATGCGGGATTGGGCAATTCCTTAAATCCCCATCAGAAGCTCGCGGTGTTGGTCTACGTACAAAACACGGAGATGTGTAGCAGGACAAGAGGAGGGCAGAGGAGGTGTGGGTCAGTGGGCGGCCTAGCGTCACTGGGAATCGTGAGAGAGGCAGGGTAACTCACGACTTAGGGTAAGAAGCCGACAGCCCGGGCTGCCAACGACAGACAAAAAAACTGGGCCTTTGATATACAAAGAGCCCAGTCCTGGTAACCACAGCTGCCGCGGCGCTGTAGGTGGAGAATCCACCGTTACCAAGACTGAGCTCACCTCTTTATCGCCATTAGGATAGTCGACAGCAGTACGACGTCCTGCTTGGCTAGCTTGCGAATCCCCACCAGTTGCACCTGGCTGCTATGTAAGGACCTATGTCCGGGGAAGTCATTTGCGCTGCTCACGTAGTGGTGAGCGACCTGAGGGATAACCGCTTCGACCTAATCGTCCAGCTGTGTTGTCAGTTCCTGGGAGAAGCCCGGACTCGACTATTGTCTGATCTCAAAACTGGCGGTGCATCACCGAGTCGAGAACACAGAGGCAAACACAGGGGATGCATTAGGGAGCGGAGATATCAGGCGGTATGTGGGTAATGCGCTAACCCGTTACCGTGTTGCTGACTACAAAGGAGGCTTCGCGACCTCGGACCTGACTGGCTTCTCCAGTGGGAGTATCCGTTAACTTTGCCTCAGGTGATGTCGAACATGGACTGATAAACAGGTTTTCCTCTGGACAAAAAAAACCGGCCCTTAGGCCGGTCATACAATCTGGGGAGCTCACATTCCTCGCTTTGCTACGGTTGTGGATGCCAGGAGGTCGAAAATGAACTGGGTTTTCACAGTGAAAACTGGAACAGCGACGTAGACAGCCAGCACCCCGGCCAGTGCGAGCGGGTGACCGATGCTCAGCAAAAGCAAGACGGACATGATCTTCAAGGTGGTGCGGAGTATGCACTGCCAAGTAGCCAGATTGCCTGTGAGAGAGATGGTCCTGACCCGGAACAACAGCTTACCGGCCGTTGTGCCCTGGCAGGTCCTGGTCAGTGTTGCTTCATAGATCAACCACACCAAAGGCAACAGAACAAGGAAGTACGGAGCGAGGCTCAGCGCAGCCCCTTCAGTCCAGCTAAGGCCCGGAGTGGCAGCGTCGAACGGGCCCGACATATCGATATGCGCGTTGTGCGCCATGATGGAAACTAGAAGCGCTAGCGATCCTCCTAGTACCAGTGAGACAAGGGCTAAGTCAGTAGTGGTTGCCGCTATGCGCTGAGCCACTGTCAACAGTTTGGAACCAATTTTCATCTTTCAACTTATCTCCTGTGGGGCTAGAACATATCGCCCATCGCGTCCAATGCTGCCATCTGCACGAGTGTTGGCTCAGTCGGCGTTGCGTCTTGGGCGGCAGGTAATGAGTGGACCTCATCCGGGGTACCTGCGGTTGGGAGCTGCTGAGGCTGCAGGTCGATGTTCGCTTCCTGAACATCCGTACTATGGATGGGGTTGGATAGGGGAGTGATTGGCTGTGTCTGTACGCGTTCTGCCTGGACATCATCCGCCCCACTTTGCAATGGATCACCAACCGGAGCGGCTACCGGCTCGGGTTGCCGGGGAGAGTGGACCTCCTCGGCAACGTGTGGCGGGATAGCCGGAGCCGCTGGAGCTTGAGGTTCTGGGTGAACCAAAATCTCAGAGGCCTTGACCGTTCCAGGTCTGGCTGTGACCTCCCGCTGCTTTGGTACCCGCTTTTTGCGAGCTGGCGGTTCTGCGCTTTCACGCCTGGATTGGCGGCCGGTCGGAATCATGCCCCCTGGCCCAGCAAGTGCGGCATTGAGAGCTTGGTCTAAGGTGCCGGCCGCATTGTTGCTCAGAAACCATTGGTAAAAGACACCCCTGATTAGAGGTGTGTCTTTTCCGTATGGCAGTTCGGACATGAACTCCAGCAAACCTGGGCAAACATCTTCTGGGATGTTCAGATTGATTTTTCGCTCAGTTTCATTAGGGTCATATACACGAATTAACTTAGCCATTTACAGCGGACATCCTTTTGGCATTCGCATTTACGATACTACGGATGATTTGGCCAAGGGCATATCGAGCAAAACCATCAGCAACAGCCCAGCGAGGGTTTTTCACCAGAATGCTGTGTTTCCATACCTCTTTAGCACGCCCGTAGATCGCCTCGGCACTTCCACCAGCAACCAGAATGCCATTAAGTGAGCGAGCATCATCGGAAAACAACGAGTTACCCTTAGAGATAACCTCCTGAACCACATGCTGTTGAGCTTCGGCCACTTGGGCTTCAATGTTAATTTGCTCGCCGAACTGGAAAAGGAATTTAGTGCTGAACGACTCCTCGCACTCGACAAGGCTGGCTTGTATTTCGTGCTTACCGAGGATACGACGCAACTGCTCTGCAGCAGCACTCATACCAGCACAAGAGTCAGCACCCCGCTCAATGTATTGACCTTCCCGCATCAGAAGGAAATCAGTCGAATAATGGCCGCCCTCAATGACGCCATAGGACTTTGGCCTTCCGTTCGCGCCATTGATCAATTCCTCTACTGGGATCCCTGACTGATCCAAAATGTAGTCGCAGTAAGCACCCATTGGCTGAGGGAGCGCTTTCAACTCGACAGTATCAGGTAGTGCTTTCTTGGTGCGCTCAACCAGACTGTCTTTGCGAGAGCCGAACAACTTAGACGGAGTACCGATGATGACAAATGCTTCATCAATCCCTTGAACGCCCTTGGCACGGAGCCGGGTAAAAGCAGACTGAATAAGAGCCAGATATTCCGGGGTGTCCGTCCAATTGTCGTTCAAGCCAATAGAGGAGGTGAGGTTGCCCTGGAGGCGAGCGGTATCGCCGGTGAAGTATGCCTTCCCGTCGACAATCTCGGTCTCGGCTTTGGCGCGAGCGGCAGTCGTTGGGTCGGTGAGTTCGACGGCAGGAACCGCCAGGGTGGGGTACATGACCTCAGTGCGCTTACCTTCGTGATACGCGACCACCTTAATGGCGCTACGACCCGCATCCAAACCGATTGCTACGCGACCTTTCATGGAATTAAACCTATATAAACCAGTGACTTAGAGGGGTTAATGATGCGCACTGCACAGTGTGCAGTACCTACAGATCAGTACGCAGTAGCTACTGCCCTGTATGCATTGAGGCGAGTCTAAGATACATAACACGTATTGACAATACTGGATAAGCACAAAGAAAATTCTCCAGAACGCGCCCCTCGGCGCGGCTATACACAACCCCCCGGCGAACGCTTAAACAATGGCTATACACAACCCCCCCTCCATCGACGATTTCGAAGAGCTGCGGCGCAAAGGCAAAGAGTCGGTCGACACCGCCGTCGACTACCTGATCCGCATCGATCAGCTCCTGGTGCGCATGGGCGAATTGCTCTACGTCATGCAGCCGTTTCAGACGGGGCGCATAGGGATCGATTTCAACCAGCACCGAGGTCAATCCAGGCCATTCGTGCGGGTGTACCGCAAGCTCAAGGCCGGCAAGGGAAAATGGATGTCCACGAACGTGAGTCATAAAGGGCTGACGAAGAGAGTGAAGCGTGCACGGGAGTTCGAGCCGAACCACAAGCTGGTACTGATCCTGTGCGAGAGGGTTTCCAAGCTCTTTGACCTTAGAGCGGAAATGCACGAACGAGTACGAAATATGAGTCATGGCGTAAAGCTAACGCTCAAAGCACGCGAGGATGATTTGTCTTCTCTTGAGACATTGGTGGGCAGCATGCTGGACCAGATCGAAACCAAGTTTGAAGGAGAGCTCGACGTGGACGAGTAAGCCTTAATCTGATTCACGAAGGCCTTGTCGATTAACGTCGGCAGGGCCTTTTTTGTGGCTGAGCGGAACCGGAAACATTGCGGTGTCAGGCCAAGTAGGAACCGGGCTATGGG
The DNA here is from genome assembly GCF_001586765.1 of Pseudomonas sp. ABFPK. Classification (NCBI taxonomy): domain Bacteria; kingdom Pseudomonadati; phylum Pseudomonadota; class Gammaproteobacteria; order Pseudomonadales; family Pseudomonadaceae; genus Pseudomonas; species Pseudomonas sp. ABFPK. Next base: position 9,796 of record NZ_LQXW01000032.1, read on the forward strand.
CAAAGCGGACTAGAAGCAAACCGGTGTTATGCGCAGTGAGACCCGCGGCTATGGTTAAGCGGGCCAGAAGCCTACCGGTGGTTTGGCCAAGTAGAACCCGGGCTTGCTGGGCGCAGTGTGATCTGGTTGCGGAGACTTGCATTCGCATTCGGTGGTGGGCCGAATTCTACCTGGGCCGGGCGGTGTTGGATCCGAGCCGCCTCGCGCCCATCCCCTTAATCTAATTTTATTTCCTTCATTCATTTTCTCTTATTCCGGTCGCACCATAGATCTCGTTCTGGCTCCGGCACTTGTGTCAGAGCCTCTTTTGCAGCTGCCCGTTGTGCCACGCCCCATTGTGCAAGTTTGGTTTGGGTGTCCGTCCGTGCTGCTGTCTGTTGTTTGCCTGCCAGTTCTGTCTGTGCCGCTTGTGACTCTGCGCCGACCGGCTCCTTCTGCCTGCGAGGCGTTGAGCTCATTCTGCCGCTGTAGATTCTCTTTTCTCTCTTCTCTTCTTCATCTCCATTATTCCACTGCGACTTCTACGTCTTCTCATGCACGTGCGAATCTGTGAGGTGCCGCCCTGTTGTTCTCGCGCCAGTTCTATTTGGTGAATTGTGCCATCGCTAGTTTGGGTTCTTCTTGTTGCGCTGTCGCATTGGCATTTCATTATTCCGATGTCTGTGCTGCCGGTGCGTGCTTGACGCTTTTGCTTCCTTCGACAGCATAACCATTTGTGCCTCTCTGTCTCAGCAGGCCGGCCCTGCCGGGAGACCTTGCGGTTGCGCCTAGCAATACAGTCCACCAGCTGTCGGTGGCGACCCCAAGAAGGATCTGACGGGGGAGGAGAGCGACGGGCTGAGAAGGATGCGACGGGGGCTGCGGCCGCCGTGCAGAAGCTCGGTGCTGATCCTGCAGCTGGCCTCTGATGATCGCTAGCAGTCGGTGGTGGGTACCGTGGGATCTGTGCGGCGGTTCGCGACCATTGGCTTGCCCGGTGCTGCTGTTTGACTAGGTTGGCAGAGTGCGATGGGTGGCGCCCGGTGGCGGGTGGTGTTGGATCTGAGCAGGCTGTGTGTGATCCGGCTCGCGGCGTGTGACGCTTGGCTGGCGGTGGTGGCGATACAGGACCTGTCTGGCGATGCTGGGCCTGGCTGCTCATCTGGTGCGGTGTGTGACCCGGTCAGGTCCGTCTCAGCTCGGGTTGCTTGGAGCTGCTTTTCTCTGATCTGTCTCTCGCTGGGGAGGGAGCTTCATTCCCTTCATGTCTCTCAGCTCCCTACATGCCAGCACTCTGCCTGCAGGCTTCCTTCCCATCCCTGGTCGGAGTGTGGGTGCCCCCGGGGCCGGCTTTTATGGGCTGGTATGGGTATAAATGGTTATGCACCTGAGCCACGCTTTTCCTGCCCCTGGTCATAAATGGTTGTGCTCGCACCCGGAGCTTTGCCTTGCCAGTATCCATAAATGCTTATGCCCGCATTCGTAACGCGGAACTATAATTTGTCTTGCATCCATGCAAATCTATAGGTATCGTTGAGCCATAAATGGTTGTGCTTAGGAGCCGCCGCAATGAGCAAGTACGGTGTGATGAAACAGGTTGGAAAGGGCGTTGGAGCGATTGCTCTGGCTGTAGCGGCTTGTCTGTTTGCTGCATACGCCCGCCGCGCTTTTGGTGGCTGGGTGTTCGCGGGCTCATTGCTCCTGGTGGTCGCAGCCAGCATCCCAATGGTCGTGTTCTTCAACCTGTTTGCAGATCCAAACGCGAAGCGCAGCAAGAAGGTTCCGCTGATGGATCAGGAAGAGAGCCACGACATGTTCAAAGACAGCTTCAACTACTTCTCCAGAAACAAAGACGACTGATCAACCACTCGCACCTCAAGGAGGCCGGCAATGGCCGCGAAAGCTTTCACCCCAAACACAGACCAGGCTGTTGCCCTGGGCAGCACTGCCAAGCGATTGCTAATCCGCGCCAAGGCGGGGGGCGGCAAGACCTCGCTGCTCATCGCGCACGCCCTGCGTTTCCCTGACCAGCGCCTGCTGTATGTCACCTTTGGCAAGGCCAACAAGGAGGACGCAGCTGCTCGCTTCCCTTCCAACGTCACCACCAGGACCAGTCATGGGCTTGCTTGGGAAGTTGGTGGCCAGTTCAAGAAGACTGGCAAGCAGGATGATCTCCATCCGTCCCAACTGGCCAAGCAGTACAAGATCCCCATGGCCTTTGCTCGCCACCTGTACGTCACTCTGCACAACTTCATGGTCTCGGCAGATCGGGAGATCCTGGCTGCGCACGTGCCTACAAAGATCGTTGGCGATGACCGTCAGAAGGCTGCGGAATGGGCGAAGCATGTTTGGGCGGATCTGCAGCGCTTGCGTCAGTGGTCTCGTGGGTGCGGCGAAAGCCAAGCCGAGCGAGCAGAGTTTCTGGAATCCACCCCCCTGCGTATGCCGCACGACGGCTACCTGAAACTGTGGAGCTTGGGTGACCCGGACCTGAGCCACCGCTACGACCAGATCCTGCTGGACGAGTACCAGGACACCAATCCTGTCTTTGCAGCGGTGATCCTGCGCCAGAGCTGCCCACTGCGCTTGGCCGGTGATGACTTCCAAGCCATCTTCGGCTTCCGAGGTGCTTACAACACCTTCGAGCCGTCGCAGTTCGATCAAGTCGTAACGCTGAGCGAGAGCCACCGTTATGGCGCCGGCATTGCCGAGCTCGCCACCATGCTGTTGCGTCAGTTCGCCGGCGAGCAGGACCCAGTGCGCAGTTCGCGCCATGAGCTGACTACCCGATTCGCCGTCGACCGCACCAAGCCTTACGCGATCATCGGGCGCACCAATGCGAAGCTGTTCGCCAGTGCGGTCCAGTTGCTGGAAGGCCAGCGTCTTCACTTCGTGGGTGGCGTCAACGAGTACCCGTTCGACAAGCTGGTTGAAGTGCACCACCTGCGCGCCAACACGGGTGTCCGTCTACGCGATCCTTTGCTCAGTGCGTTCCGCTCGCTCCAGGATCTGGAAGCTTATGCCAACGACACCGATGACAAAGAGATCCACGCCCTCATCAGTGTTGCCAAGCAGTACGGCGATCAAATCCCTAGCCTGGTACAGCGCATCAAGGATGCCTGCGTCAGCGACATCAAGGATACGACCGTCACTCTGTGCACTGCCCACCGTTCGAAAGGGTTGGAGTTCCCGCAGGTCGTACTGCTGAGCGACTTCCTCAACCTGATCACCGATGCCGGCCTGCCGCTGGTGCTGGATACCCCTGAGTTACGCCAAGAACTCCACCTGCTGTACGTGGCACTGACCCGTGCGATGGAATCCATTGAGGTGAATGAGCAGATCCAGGCAGTGCTGCGTTACTGCGAGGCCGCTGGGGTTGTGGGTGAAGCGGTACGACCTGTGGCGAAGCACACCGAACAAGCAGGGGGGCTCGTGCTGGTTGTGAGCCCTGAACAAGAGGCCGATTCCTTCGCTGCTACCACCGGCGCGGGGGCGCACTCCAAAGTGGTCGAGCTTGTCGGCGCCGATGCCGCTCTGTTGTTCGAAGGCGATGTGGTTGAGTCGCGCATCGAGCTGGCCATCCTGCGGCATGCCGCACTGACCGCGGTGGCGATCGCTGGCGTTGTCGGTGTCTCCGTATCCGAGGCGGCCGACACCGTGGCTTCGATGGTTCGCCAGGGCCGCCTGCATGGCGGCTTGTTCATCGGTTGCCCAGATATCACCTGGCGCCTGGTCAGTGACCTTCACCTGGATGTGGCCTGATGGACTACCTACTGATCAGTGCTGGGGGCTGGCATGGCTGACGATTTCATCCGGATCTTCTACCGCCGTGAAGCGGGAGGCGTGTCCAGGAAGTCATCCGTATCCATTGACCCGCTGATGTTCGAGATCTTCGTCAAGATCAAGGGGAGCATCGGCGAGGCCCGGGACGTTCTGAGGGAATGGGCAAAGGCTGCGGATGCCGAGCGTACCGATGCGAACAACCGCATGGGGAACTCTCGCATTGTGCAGCAGCGGATGTCTCAGGAAATTCTGGACATGGTCAATGAGGGCATGGCAGCCCGGGCGGTGAAAGAGGCGGCGGCCGCGGGCGAGGTGAAAGGCCGGGGTTCTCGACGGGGCAAGCGGGCGGTGGGTGTCGAACCCTCTCATCAGCTGCCGGCGGTCACCGGGCACCTCTCGGAGGATCACATCTAGCGGCGTTGCTGGCGCTCATGATCGCGCCAGGCGGGCATGCTTCGAATAGTTCGTTTGTGGGATTGGTCAAGTCGGCGCGCATGATTGCAGGACGGTGACTTGCTTTGGCTACGGGAGGTTTGTAGAGAGGTGTTGCACGACACGAGCGTGTCGCTAGGAGGAGATGACTCACCCTAACGTTTCCACACCCAACGAGCAATACCCTGGGCAGGCTTGTTGAAGAAACAGGGCGGCGGTGCACCTCCCGATCTGGATTGAAATCACATTAACTTGACCAATATCACCGGCGGACTATCCGTCTTTTTTTAACTACTATGCGTATTGGTACGCGTTAAGAATCTGAATAGGGGTATGTATGTCACTTGTGGATGCCTCGCGCATGAATGGCCCGATCCTGCTGATCTGCACCTTTGCATTTGCGTTTTTCGTCGTCGCGGTCTTGAAGCGGCGCAAAGGCTATTCAACCAAGCACTACCAGTGCATCCCCCTGCTCACCGAGCGCGAGCAGGACTTCTTCTGGCGACTCAGGGAGGCAGTTGGCAACGACCTGGTCATCGCTCCCCAGGTGGTGTTCGGTGCCTTCATCAAGGTGAAGGCCACCGCCATGACCGACAAGAACCATGCAAGGCATATGGTCGCCCACAACCGCTGCGACTTCCTGCTCTGCGACAAGAAGCTCAAGCCGGTGGCGCTGGTCGAGGTCGACGACTCCACGCACAACAGCTCGAAGGCCAAAGCAAAGGACCGGCGCCGCGACGAGTTGATGAAAGCAGTAGGGGTTTCCGTGCACCGGTACCGCGGAATGCCGTCGGCCCGAGAGATCCGCAGGGACCTGAAGCTGTAGAGCTCAGGACCTTTCCAACCCGGAATTCGAACACAGTAGGTGAGCAATATGAGTGACTTCGATTCATCCAGCGAATACTTCGCTCGCGCCGGTGCTACGGCCGGCGAGGGGAAGCTGACTTTCAGGGGGCTGTTCGTTGCCTTGCTAGGGCTGTACGGCATTTTTGCGGCAGTCAGCATCTTCGCCCTGTACTTCAAGGTACCGGTCAGTGGTGAGGATTTACAGCATGCATCCTGGATGGTAACTGCCCCCTCGATTCTCCCCATTATCTACGGGGTGTTGTTGGTGCTGAGCATCATGCTCGCGCTGCAACTAATCAGCCCTATGACTATCAGCGTTGCCGTACTCATGGCCAGTTTTACTGGGGGCATTTCTCCGAGCGCCTCTTTACGCAGCGCTGTTCTGGCAGGGGAGGCCAAAATCGGCTGTTACGAGTACACCTCTCGCGCATGTACCGAGATGTTGGGGCTGCCCAGTCGAGCAGCCAACCCAGATCAGTCGGCCCAGCCGAGTGTCCACCAATTCATCCCTGTCCAAGCGATGGCCTTCCTTCGGGCGCCATTCGATGTTTTCAAAGCGGATCAACTCAACCAGATGCTCGATACGCAGCGCCTGGAACTGAAAGAAGAGATCCGCAAGGGTTTGGTAATCCAGACCGACACCCTCCCCACACCCCCAACTACGAACCAAGCAGGTGAGCATCATGAGTGACCACGATTCTTCCAATGACTACTTCGATCACACGCCGGGTAAGGCAGGCGAGGGATCACTGATCTTCGCGAGCGTCTTCCTGGCAGCGTTGGTGTTGTACGTCGTGTTTGCTGCCATCAGCACCGCCGTCCTGAACTTCAAGGTTCCTGTGAGCCCCGATGATCTGAAACATGCCTCTTGGTTAGTAAATCCCCCAGCCATTTCGTTCATTGCGTCCGGTGTCAGCTTGTTCGCATTCCTGGTAGGGGCATTTCGCGCATTTGCGGGCAGTGCCTTCGGCCTGGTACTGATCATGGCTGGGGTTGTGAGTGGTACCACCATCTTCCCGAGCGTCTCTTTCCGGAGCGCTGTTTTGGCAGGTGAGGCGAAGGTGGGGTGTTACGACTACACCAGCCGGGCCTGTACCGAGATGCTGGGGCTGCCAGACAGCGCGAGCTCCGGTCAGTCGAGCAAGGTCGTGCGCCAGTCCTCGGCGCCGATCGAGGTGCTGGCCTTCGTACGAGCTCCCTTCGATGTGTTCAAAGCGGATCAGCTCAATCAGATGCTCGATGCGCAACGTCTTGAGATGAAGAAGCAACTAGACGCCTACGCCGAGTAGTACCGATAGGTTGGCCGGCTCCGGCCAACAAGGACCAGCCACGGGCCTCACCGAACAGGGGGGCTCTGATAGCACTTACAGGATGCGCTTAGCATCAGGCATGAAGACGAGACATGTAAACGCTCAGCTGCATCCAAGCTCTGGCCTAAAACCGGGGCCGAGAACGCAGAAGAAGAACCGATTATAGCGCTCGCGAAACACGGGCAAGTGGAGAGAGGCATTGGAATGGCAGTAATAGATTTCTTCGTTGACCGCGTTTGGGCTATTGCCGCATTCGCCGTCGCCCTCGGTCTGATGCTTGACCTCATCCTTTTTCATAAGAAGCTAAATGCAACCTTACTTCTCCCGATGGCAGTGGGGGTTATGTGGCTCTGGGGGGACTCGGCTCAGATGGTGCAAAAATGGAAGAACGAGGCCACTATTGGAACCTATGTGGAAGCCACGAGGTAAGGGGAAGCTACCTGCCCCGCCAGCCCGCCGAGAGCGGGCTTCGGCAGTAGGCATGACTTCTTTTTTATAGTAAATAACATTGAAAATAGATTAGTAGAATCAACAGGGTAACTGGTTTTTTGCGCAGAGATCCATCGTAGGCTATGGTTCATTATTGTTCACCTCATGGGTGTGTAAACAATGAATCCATACAAGATCAAGGTTGTGAGGTTTGATAACGGCGAACGTTTTCCAGTGCTTTGCTATCGCCAAAACGGCCTGCCGTTATACAGCGCAACCCTTTGGGTGCTAGCGGAGTTGCGAGCGGCTAATTTGTCAACGAGCACTCTCCATCAAGCACTTCGATCGCTTATGGTCCTGTTCATTACCCTTGATGAATTAAACGTGGATATAAGCTCCCGCATGTGGAGTGGTCAGCTTTTGACGGTGGATGAAGTTGAGTCCATCGTTAGATCCTGCAAACTACCTATTGCGGAAATAAATACTTTGCAGCATGCAGAAGCAATATCCGCATGGTCGACTTCTAGCCCTAGTTTGCAGCCAATCCATACTACGACTACTGTCATACGGCTTTTGTACATTTCTCGGTACCTTGATTGGATAACGACCAGCCATCTACTAAAAATCGGGGCAGAGAGCCCGTACTTTCTCGCGTTGGAAAAGCTCCGAGTGCTTGTTGTTAAATCCTTTAGAGCACGCATGCCATCGACACATAGGTTTTCTCGAATTTTGCCCCGAGAGGGATTAACGGAACCAATGTTATCTTTGATGCAGCAAGTAATCGACCCGGATTCTGAACGTAATCCTTGGCGTCTTGAACATGCCCGCCAGAGAAACTACCTAATGATCCGTTGGCTATTGTCGTTGGGTGTGCGGCGAGGTGAGTTACTCGGTGTAAAAGTCTCAGATATCAACTTCCAGACCAATGAGGTGTTAATCGCTAGAAGAGCGGATGATCCTGCGGATCCGCGGCTACGACAACCCAATGTTAAAACGGCTGGTCGCTTGTTAGCGCTCGATACGGAGCTGGCGGAACTCACCCGAACGTATGTGATGTCCATGCGTAGAAATATTCGTGGGGCGCGTAAGCATGAATATCTTTGGGTGGCCTCGGGGTCGGGGAAGCCGATGAGTCTTGCTGCGTTGAATAAAACGTTTGTTACCTTGCGACAAAATTGTCCGGGTTTACCGGAAAATCTTTGTCCCCATCTTCTACGCCATACCTGGAACGATCTTTTTTCTGAGGCGATCGACAAAAATAACGTTTCGTCGGTGCTAGAGCAAAAGCTACGGTCGCGCCTGATGGGCTGGTCCGAAACGTCTGGGATGGCGGTGGTGTATAACCAGCGTCATATTAAAAAGAAAGCAACCGCAGTGTCATTGCATATGCAAGAGCAGTTACGCGTCGCTGGTTATCTCGATGAGTAAAGCCCAAGAGAAAGCCATCGTGATGGTACGTGGTGATGCTTATGCCTCACTGCCAGCTATGGTCAGGAGCAAAGGCGGCATCCTATTCGACCCAAACCAGCTTGTTTGGTCCTATCGTGATGGGGTGGACTCAATCTGCATGGATTTTTCCGATCTGCATTTTACCCCCGCGTTCATGGCGTCGTTTCGTTTAACTTTGATTTGGTTTGCTGAAAATAGAGCGCCCGGAACCTTAATGGGGCACTTCACCGGGCTGAAAGCGTTTGCCTTGCGGTTGCAGGAGGCTGGCTTGGAGCCTTTGGAGTCCATCGCCGGAAATGACGTGTTGAAGCATTGTGACGCGCATAATTTTCGAACTCGGAATGTCTTTGCGTTATTGCGTCGGTGGCATGCGTTGGGCTTGCCAGGTGTGCAAGATGACGTGATGTACATCTTGGACAGGAAAAAACTCAGGAAACGAGAAACCGGCATTGCTGTTTTGACCTGGGATCCCGAGTTGGGCCCTTTCACGCTAATTGAGCAAGTTGGTATTCAAGATGCTTTGAATGAGGCTTACGGCGCAGGGCGCTTGAATGAAGAGGCTTACTTACTCGCCTGGTTGTTCATTGCGTTAGGGGCCCGCCCCATCCAATTTGCAGCTCTGAAAGTCTGTGATGTAGTGCGCTCTCTAGCTTCGGATGGAACTGAGTCTTTTATGCTGTTCATCCCACGGGCAAAGCAACAAAACCCACTGATCCGTCAGGAACTCAAGCCAAGAGCGCTGGTGAGCCAAATTGGCCGACCACTGTTCGATTACGCGATGCGTATCAAGGAACGGTTCTCAGATGAGTTTTCAGACGCCCTGCAGGCGCCGTTGTTTCCTTTACCGCCACGCTCGCAATATTTGGCGGACAAGCCAGGATGGAGCAGGTACCACCGCACCAGCGAAAATATACGGAAATTGTTGGTGCGTACTTTGGACCAATTATCCATCCGCTCAGAGCGCACGGGTGCCACGATCAACATGTGCGCTATACGCTTTCGGCGTACCGTAGGGACCAACATTGCGCGTGAAGGGCATGGGGTGTTGGTTATTGCCGATTTGCTGGACCATTCACGAACCGACTCTGCGGCGGTGTATGTCGCTGCGACACCTGAGCTCGCGATGCGGATTGAAAAGGCGACAGCCCTGTACATGGCTCCGTTGGCTCAAGCATTTAAAGGTCAATTGGTTGACCATGAGCGCAACGCGATTCGCGGTGCAGATCGCTCCAGCCGAATTATCGATCTGCGTATCGACCAAAGTGCACAGCCAATGGGATCGTGTGGAAGCTATAGTTTCTGCGGATTGAACGCACCTATCGCATGTTACACCTGCCAGTGTTTTCAACCTTGGCTGGACGGACCGCATGAGGCGGTCTTGGACTTTATGTTGGAGGATGCCAAGCGCTTTCCCGATGCCCGTATTGCGACGATCAATGATCGAACGCTGCTCGCGGTGGCGGAAGTGGTTCAACTGTGCCGTGAAATAAAGGCGCAAGCTTATGGATGACCGCGTAGTTATATTCAAGCCGCGAGTAGAGCAAATCGCCGAAGATAATTTGCGGGACTTCATTGCCTTGGCTAAAGAGGAGCTGACAGCTTTTGGCAGTGATCTGGTGTTTGATGCGGATACATGGGACGTCACGAATTTTGTTCGATTGAAGCGACGCAACTCTTGTTCGAGTATACGATTTCATGGATTTCCCAGTGGACGAGGCCAAAAAGACTCTCGCGGTTTACCTCAGCCTTACAAAGACTTTGCCAAAGCTTACTGCCGCTATGACTATGCGTTGGGCGCGTACACAACCGTCAGTCCACGACTGGCTGCTCTCCGCTCCCTCGCTGTCGCACTGGAAGAAACGGAGAGTTGCATCACTCCGATCAAAGCGACATTGGGGCATTTTAATCGGGCCTGCGCGATACTTAATGAGCGCTATCAGACTCAATCGGCTTATATGGCAAGTGTGGAGCTCAAGCGTATTTCGCAGTTTTTGGTTGAGCATCAGCTCTGTGCGATGCCCATTCAATGGCGAAACCCCCTTCGGATGCCGATGGATACTGCACGCCGCGTCGGGCCGGAGTTTGATGCTGTGCGCCAGGCCCGCTTGCCATCGCCGGCCTCGTTAGCTGCGATTGCGGAAATTTTTGGCGCCGCCAAGGCGTCAGAGGATGTCTTCACCAGCAGCATTTGCGCCTTGCTGGCTTCGGCACCGAGCCGTATTAACGAGGCGCTTTCCGTTTCGACGCAGTGTGAGGTGGAAGAGTTTGATTCGAAAACAAACCAACGGCTGTACGGGCTGCGCTGGTCGCCCTCAAAGGGCGGGAAGGCGCAAGTTAAATGGGTGGTGCAGTCGATGGTCAGTGTTGCGCGCGATGCCGTGAGCAAGCTAATGGCTATTTCCGCACCTGCTCGGGAAGTAGCGAGTTGGTATGAACAGCATCCCCATGCCATTTATTTGCCTATGGAGTTGGAGGCGCTACGTGGACAGCCGTTGATTACCCCTGCACAGGTCAGTGCCATTGTCTTTGCCACACCGCCACCCAATGGCAATCATACAAAACGTGGGGCCGAATGGTGTAGAAAGCAGGGGGTGGCGGCACAAGTCCCCTACAATCCGCGGAAAAAAAATGCTCCGAGATTTCACTTTTCCGACATTGAGCGAGTGATCTTGACGATGCTACCCGCAAACTTTCCGCTGGCGGACCGAAAGAACTCTCTGAAGTACAGTAACGCGCTTTGTTTAACTCGCTTAAACGAGTTGAATGATGTGTGGGGGACGTATCGTGGGGTAGTAGTCTTACCAGATACCAGCTACATCCAGGCGCGATTATCCGGCACGAGAACTGTCCTCAGCATTTTTGATCGTTTTGGCTATGTTGAGCAGGACGGCAGCAGGATTAAAATCACGACGCATCAGTTTCGCCACTATTTGAACACCGTGGCGCAGATGGGAGGGTTGTCGCAACTCGACATCGCCAAATGGAGTGGTCGCGCCAAGGTTGGACAGAACAGGTCCTATGACCACCAATCTGACAGGGATGTGCTGGCCTTGGTCAGATCTGCCTTAGGTGACCTGGAAAAATCAGCCGGGCATGTGGCAAGTATTCCCCCAAGTAGCTTGATCGCGCGTGATCAGTTTGCGGCCCTGAAGATCATGAGTGCCCATACAACGGATCTCGGTTATTGCCTGCACGATTTTTCAATGCTCCCCTGCCAGCTACACCGAGATTGCCTGAATTGTGATGAGCATGTGTGTATCAAGGGCGATGGGGCCCGAGAACGTGCCATTCGCCAGCATCGTCAGGAGACTCAAGCCCTTTTGGCGCAAGCCTTGAAGGCCCTCGGAGAGGAGGAGTTTGGTGCCAACCGTTGGGTAGAGCATCAGACATTGACGCTGAAACGATTAGATGAGCTGTGTGCAATTCTTGACGACCCCTCTGTTGGCCTAAATGCGGTTATCCAGCCATGTGGAATCGTCCCCGCGTCAAAGCTTGAGCAGATACTGGTGCATCATCGAGTACTGAACGAGCACGGGGAGATAGGACAAGGAATTGTGGACCCGAATGTGCCACGCATAGGGGCTGAGGACTTGTGATGACTCGATCAAGAAATCTAACCCCCGCTGCTGTTGAGCAGATTGTCTCCATCCTTGATGGCTGGTCTGGAAAATTAACTTGGGACCTGCTGATCATAAGTGTCGAGCGTCGCTTGCGGGGGACCTATACACGTCAGGCGTTGCATAAACATGAACGGATTAAGCACGCTTTTATTTTGCGCAAGCAGGTACTTTCAACTTCGCTTGGGGCGAGGAAGGTCACTAGCCCTGAGTTACAAGTAGCAACTGATCGAATTGCACGTTTGGAGGGAGAGAATGAACGTTTGCAAATGGAGAATGATCGACTTCTTGAGCAATTTGTGCGGTGGGCCTACAACGCTTACAGCCGGGGCTTGGATGAACAGTTTCTATCCCGCCCTCTACCGGCCATCAATCGACAGCAAACACCCTAGCGAGTGGTAAAGGCTTAGGTTGGTGTAGATCACGCTGTGTAGCGTACGGGTACGTGGATCATTACCTTTGGTAAACAGCCTTTCCGTCGCCGCTTGCAGTATTGGCTATTCCTTGGTTCGAAGATTGTAGTTGCGCCGGTCGATACTGCACCGTTCGAAGGTGACAGCACAGACTACGCGATGCGGCTCCATCCTCGGATTTTTCCGTGGTCAAGGAGATGTTTACATGATGGGGCAGGTATCGAGTAGGCAGCAGCGACTATTTTAGGCGGGCGGGCTTTGACTTTTCACTTTTGCTTCGACTGCATCTGTCTTCTAAAACTTCAGCACGCTTGGGGTCCGCAATTTCATCGATGGAGCAATGCTATGCCGACCGGCTACTACTTGGCCTGCCTGGAAACCCACCGCTATGTCTGGATCGGCACGCTTGGCGATACAACGTCCGCAGTCGGTGTCGACGCTGACCTCGTATCTAGCTTCTGCTTGGTGCATCGCGGTAAGTCGCTCATCGTGGTCAGCGAATCGCACCAAGTCGTTGGAGAAGGCCACGAATGGGCGCTTTGACATCCAGACATCCGACCAGCCATCAAAGTTGAGAGGCTCATAACGACCCAAAACAGCCGTTGACCAAAGGCAGAAATCGGCCATTCCTACCACGACCAAAGGATGGCTCGGGCTTGTTGTTAGTCTTTACTTATTGGAGAAACGCCTTGCTCTTAGCTTCATAAAATCGACTTCTGGGTGTTTCTGGAGCCAGGCCTTCAAATAGAAACGCCGCTCACGTGTCACGTGGGCGGCGCGGTACCTGGACCCGTGCTTGCAACAGATCGCCTAGGTTGGCCACGCTTTTGGCCAAATGCTCCAGTCGCTGTTCGGTAGCGGTGCAGTACCTGACGGTGGGTTTGAAGCGACGCTCGATAAACACGCCAAGGCGTTGGCAATCACCTACGTGACTTTCTCGCAATTCACCCAAGCGCTCGAACACCAATTGAGCATAGGCCTGAGTGGCACACGGCCGCCAATTGAAGGGTAAAGGTCTTCACTATCTGCGGCGCTGCGAGGGCTAAACGAGTGAATCTGCCCAACATGCAGGGTCAGATGATCACAGGGATACTGGACAGGGCTCTGTGGGTCCAAATGTGCCACGCATAGAGGCTGAGGACTTAAAATGACTCGTTCGAGAAACCTAACCCCCAGTGCCGTTGAGCATATTGTATCCATCCTCGACGGCTGGTCTGGGAAACTGACTTGGGATCTGCTGATCATAAGCATCGCACGTCATTTGAAGGGGACCTATACGCGCCAAGCGTTGCATAAGCATGAACGAATTAAACGTGCGTGCATGTTGCGTAAGCAAATACTCGAAACTTCGGTTGGGCGAAGAAAGTCGTCAGCCCCGAATTGCAAGTGGCAAACGACCGCATTGCACGTTTGGAAGGTGAGAATGGGCGCCTGCAAATGGAGAATGATCGACTACTCGAACAATTTGTGCGGTGGGCCTATAACGCTTACAGCAAGGGCTTAGATGAGCAATTTCTATCCCGGCCTCTACCCGTTATAAATCGACAGCAGACGCCCTAGGCGGTGTACAAAAAGTAATGTCGTGAACATCGCATGGTGCAGCCCCCGAAATCGATGGAGCCCCATATGGCTACTGAAATGCGGCGAACACGGCATCTATGACGCTTCTGACCGATTACTCGAAAGGTCTCGCATTTTGCACCCTGTGCTTGAACTGCAAGATCGCGAGTGAGTTTATCCCGATTGTTCACAGGGAGTGTCAAAATTGCTCTGACCCACTCATCATATGACCCGGATTGTCATCTCGGCATGCTGTCCGCTGGCAGACGGCAACCCCATCGGCAAGTGCCGAAGCCTCAATATGGGACTTCGAAAGGAGTTATCGCCACCTACTTCCCATCCGTTGAAAATTCAGTTAAAGGATGAAAGCTGTCCGAAGAGTTTGAAGGACACATCGGACAAGCAATCACGGATACGGGAATGGGCAGCACAGAGGCTGACAGTAACCTGGAATCAGCCCTCGATAAAAACCTTCAACGGTGGTTCGTGCATCAGGAAGTTCTGGTGCGAGATGTTCCAGGCATAGGCGCCCGCGAGAGTGAATACCAGCAGGTCACCAATCGCTAGCTGCGCCACCGGTTGTTGTCTGGCAAGGACGTCCTTTGGCGTACACAACTGACCCACCAGCGTCACGGACTGATCGCTGATTTGTGCCGGCTGAGTGCCTCGTAGTACCGTGAACGGATGGTCGTGGCCTTGAGCCGCAGGAGTGCGAAAGTGATGAGTACCGCCGCGTCCGATGGCGAAAAACTCGCCGTGGCTGCTTTTGATGTCCAGCACCTGCATCACGTAGTAGCCACATGCAGCACTGATGAAGCGGCCGATCTCGAAACGCATGCGCGTCGCGCCCATGTCGTACTCATCGATCAACCCCTTCAGGCCCTGACAAAACCGTGGCCAGTTGAACGACTGCGCCGCGTCCTGATAGTTGATGCCCATCCCTCCGCCGACATTCAGTAGCGGCAGTTGCAGGTCGTGGTTGGCGCATATCTGGCGGAAGGTCAGGAAGTAGCTGCGAATCAATTCAAGGTGCGCGTCGACATCCAACTGGTGCGACAACAGATGAAAATGCAGTCCCTTGAGCTCTAGGGACGGCTCTTCGCGCAGCAATTGCAGGGCGCTTGCAAGGCCTTCTTCATCCAGACCGAACGGCGTGGGTTTGCCACCCATGACCAATCGGCTCTGCGGTGTCTGGGCCAGCTTCAGATTCAGCCGCAGCATCACCGGAGCCCGCACACCGCGTTCGCGGGCGATGCGCGCCAGACTTCGCAGTTCGGTCACGCTCTCCACGTGAAACGCCGAAATCCGGTACTGCAGGGCGATACCCAATTCGCGATCGAGTTTGCCGGGGCCACCAAAGATCAGCGGCTGGTCGGGGCACTGTTCATGCAGCCACGTCAGCTCGCCGCCGGAGGCAGCCTCGAAACCGTCCACCCACGGCGCCAGGGTTTTCAGCACCAGAGCTTCCGGGTTGGCCTTGGCGGCGTAGAACAATTCGCAGTTTTCGGGCAGTACCTGACGCATTGCCTTTACGTGCCGTTCAAGGGCAGGCAGGTCGTAGACGTAGGCGCACAATGGCGCGTCGTGTTCAGTCTTGAGCTGCTCGATGCGTCGGGTGACGGAGGCAGGAAGGCTCATGCGTGTTTCCTCTTTTCAGTCATCGCCAGCGGGCTGGGCAGTAAGGTGTAACCGGCCTCGCGGTCGGCGCGCATCATCAGGCGCGTCATGAAGTTTTCCTTGCTTGGGAAGGGCGCGCCGGCGCACAACTCACGCAGTTCTGTCGGATGGCCCAGACGCGTGGATTGCGCGTGCAGCAGGTCGCCGATTCGGTCCCACAATTGTTGTTCCAGCGCGCCGCTGCCGTTGGCCAGATGGAAGATCGCTTCGCCGAGATTGTTCACCAGTGCGCAGTAGCCCACTCGTTGCCAGGCCTTTTGCGCGCTGTAGTACACCGAGCTGCGGGTACGTTCATCCAGCGCACTCAGGCGTTCAGCGGGCCAGATTTCAGGGACCAGCTTGGTACCTTCCAGATCGCGAATCCAGACCTGACTGGGCAGGCCGTTTTCAGCGAAGCCGATGACCGTGTTCTGCAAATGCGGCTCCAGCGCCACGCCCTGACGGAACAGGCAATACAGCACACCGCCGAGCATCTGACTGGCATAGGCATCCAGCCAGTTCAGCGTGGCTTGCTCAATGGTCAAGCCGGTGTTGTCGGCGTAGCGCTGTACCTGTGGGTGGCAGACACTGCGACTTTGTTGATCCCAGGTAAACAGCGCCATTGCCACTTGCGGCTGATACCGCTCGCGGTCGGCGACGGGAAGGTTTTCCCGGTAAACGATACCGAAGCATTCGGTGGCTTCGCGGGCCTCCTCCAGCGTACCCAGGGCGCTGAGGTCCAGGCTGGTGGCACTGGGCTCGGGCATCAACATGAAGCCCGGTTGTTGCGTCGCCAACTCGCTCATGACGGGGCGGAGCAGGCGAGTGAGGGCGACGGCGCTGTCCAGTTCATACCAGGCGTTCTTGCGCACG
Source organism: Pseudomonas sp. ABFPK (assembly GCF_001586765.1). NCBI lineage: Bacteria > Pseudomonadati > Pseudomonadota > Gammaproteobacteria > Pseudomonadales > Pseudomonadaceae > Pseudomonas > Pseudomonas sp. ABFPK. The sequence continues at coordinate 26,143 of NZ_LQXW01000032.1, forward strand.
CAGTTGGTCAGGCGCACGTGCATCGAGAACTTCATGAAATAGGCCATCTGCGGATGGTAGAGCGTGCGCACCGAAGACGTCGGGTACATGGCCTGACCCAGGGGGCCGAGGTATTCGATCAAACCCTGTTGTTGCGCACGCTGTACCAGCGGGTCGGCAAGCACGCGGGCGACTTCCCAGGGGTGGCACGGATAGGCGTCGTCGCGCCCCGAGAGTTGGCGCAGCGTGCTGCGCGGATCCTCGCCTTGATGACGAATCAGCGTCGGATCGACCTTGAACCAGTGCAACTGAAAGCGCGCCCCGACTTCCGGCGAGCAGGCCAGCAAATCGTCATGGGAAATGCCCTCGCGACTTTTCGGCGTCGGATGCAGGGCGTGGCCCCATAGCTGGTGTTGCTCGGACGCCAGCAGGCTGTCGGTTGCTTCGTTGGCCGGGCGTGAATGACGCAGAAAGGTGCGGGTGATCTGCAGGCTGTTGGCGACCTGTTGCAGCATCTCGCCGACGCGCTCGGCGCCACTCAGTGGGGTACAGAGCAGGCGTGCCAGTTCGGGGGCGTTCAACGGTCGCCAGCTCTGGTTGTTGCCTTTGAAATAGGGGGCGCTGATGTAGTGGCAGCGGCCCAGAAGGCTGGCGCGGTCGATGCGTACGACCAAGCGGCCACTGGGCAGGCGAATGCTGATGCAACGGCTATTGGCCTGGCGCAGGCTCATCGGCAGATCCTGGGCTTGATAGTTCAGGTTCACTTCGTTGCGCGGCGATGCGTATTCGCGCAAATAGCAATTGAGCAGGCACTCGATGGCATGTCGCTGGGCTTCGCCATCGAGGGCATGGTCATGCAAGGATACGGTGTTCAGCGATACGGTATTCAGAGCGAGCGTCATGCCGGAATCTCCCGGGAAGTCATCAATAGAGGGCGCGCGAGCACCATGGCCGCCATGGCTGCCAGGCACGCAACGAGAAAGGGGGACGCGATGCCGCAGGTCTGACTGACCAGAGCGGCAGTCACACCGGCCGCGGTGCCGGCCCATTTGCCACTGGAGTCGAACCAGCCGAACAGGCGACCGGCGCTGCCTTTGCGGCTGCGCTGGCTCAGGCAGCGGTGCAACCCGACAAAACTGAGCAACATGCCGGCTCCGCTGAGCAGACGCAGAGCGAACAGCGGCTCGGCCTGTACGCTCCAGAATTGCAGCGCGTTACTGATTGCCAGCAGCGCCAGTCCCGGCAACAGCAGGTTGCCCTGATGCTTCTGCACCCAGGGCAGGGCCAGCAGATAAACCAGATGCGGCAGGCTGTAGAGCATGCCGATCAAGGCATCGTTGCCAATGTTCAGTTGCTCGCCGAAGGGCACGAAGTAGGGAAAGGTGACGACCATCGCGAAGCTGAACAGAAACTGCACCGCCAGTAGTCGCGGCATGTCTTCAGGCAGTTCGCCCAATGCCTCGGCTTTTTTGGTGGCCAAGGCATGTTTGGGGGCGTCCTTGGGCAGCGGCAGGATGAGCACGAAGGCCAGCAGCGGTAACCAGGCCAGATAACGATACAGGCTCAATCCCAAGCCTTGCGCGGTCAGCAGCCCCAACAGGATCGGGCCACTGATCATCGCCAGGCGTGCCGAATACTGCGTCCAGTTCAGGGCGCTGGACAGATCGCCCTCTTTGAACTGCGTCGACAGGTAGGCATTGGACGCCGCCATCGCCCCGCCGAAGGTGCCCTGGATGATCAGCGCCAGGACGAACACCGGTAGATTGGGGCTGAAGCCTGCCAGCAGAAAGCCCGCGAACAGCCCGACATGGGCGCGCAGCAACGACAGGCGACAACCGTTGCGATCGGCCCAGCGTCCCCAGATCGGCGCCGCCAGTGCGGTGCAGAGTGTCGGCAGTACGAACAGCACACCGATGGCCCAGCCTGGTGTGTCAGGTGCGAGGTCGGCGAGGATGCGCGGCAGGTACAACGGAATACCCAGCGCCGTGAAGGCCGAGAGGTAGTGTCCCAGCAAGACGCTGGAGATCAAACGTCGTTGCATGGAGCGTCCTCCAGCAGGAAGTTTGCCGCGCTGTAGCCATAGAACTTGTTGATGTCGCTGGCACCGGAATGCGCCTTGCTGAACAGGCTGCCGGCGCTGAGCAGGTATTTCACCGGCAATTTCGGGCTGTCGAGCAGCCATCGACGCGCATCGTGACAGTCGATGCCTTCGGCTTCGAGTTGTTGCAGACAGGTCATCAGACGCTGACGCAGCGTGCCGTACAGGCTGGAGCGAGAGGCCAGGCCTGCGGTTGCTATCGCTTCCAGGATCGCCACGATGTTCAGCTGCAAGGTGATGGTGCAGAACATCTCGGCCAACGGTTGGCAGCTGTCGACGCGAATGCGCTCATCCTGCAAGGCTGCCGGCAGGTCAGTGAGATCCGGGCAGGCAGCGGCCAAGCGCTGAGGCCAGAGGCGAGCGGCGTCGTTGTCCTTCATCAGCAGACGCAATGGCTGACCTTGTTCGAACATCAATACGGCGTTCTGCTGGTTGGCCTCCAGCGCGATGCCGTAATGCAGCCACAGTCGCAGATGGACCTGCAGCAGCAGATCGAGATAATCGTCCAGCCAGTGTTGCAACGAACCTGCGTAGAAGCGCTCGGTCAACTGTTCGAGGAAAAGGCGTCCATCGGCAAGCGGGCTGGCCAACGCGGCGACAGGTACGAGTGTGGTGTTCTCAAGACCCGTCGGGTAACGGCGCACGATATAGGCTAGGTGACGACTTTCGGCGGCATGACCACCATGTTTTTCGTCGACGTGCAGATAACGTGACGCCAGTGCCGGATCGCGCTCGGTCAAGGCCTGCAGGGTGGTCTGGAACCAGTGACCGTCGTATAGGGTGCTGGGCTTGATCAGGCGCAAATTGCGCGCACCGAGCGTGCTGACCAACAACGGTAGTTTGATGTGCCACTGAGGTTGATTGATGCAGACCACCGTGCGCACAGACAGCGTTGGCTCGACCTGCATGGCGGTACGTGGAGCCTTGAGCGTGCCTTCAGGCAAGCCGTATTGCTCCAGTTCGCCCCATGTCAGCGGGTGTACTGGCAGTAATGAATGGCTGTTTTGCAGGGTCGATGACAAGCCGACTTCCTCGAAGTTCGGCCAGTGCGGCGGCTGCGGGCTGGTCAGGGTCAGGGCGTTGTTGGGAATCGCCAGCCAATTGAGTTCGAAGCGCGGCGCGAACTCTGGCGCGTAGCCTCTGAGCGCGGCGGCATCGAAGCCGCTTTTGGCCCGCGCCGTTGGATAAAACGGGTGATCCAGGTAGCTCGCCAGTTGATCGATCTTCAGCAGCCTCTGCGACCAGTCCTTCAGGTCGGTCACGTCGCTCAGCGCGGGCGCATGTTGGCGATACGCCTGATTGCACAGGGTCCGTTGTTCGCTCGCGCAATCTGCTTCTTTCAGATACGCCGCGAACAGTGCCAGACTTTCTTCGTCCAGACCGTGGCTCAGGTGGCCCAGCCAGAGCCCGTAGCCGCGTTGAGTCTCGCCGTGGCTTTGCGGCGACACTTTGATCCAAGCGTCGCCTGTACCGATCCAGTCCTGCAACGGATACGCGTTGACCACCGGCAGCCATAGTTCGTCGGCGCCCAGATGGGCGATTCGCAGCCAGTTTGCGTCGGGCTGATACTGCAAGTGTTGACTCAGTTCTTCCGGCAACCGACAAATCTGTCCTGTGCTGACGATCCCTCGGATGTCCTCGCGCAGGCAGCAATCGATGATGCGTCGAGTAATGAACGCCTGATCCGCGGCGTCCGGATACAGGCTCATGCCATCACCCACTTCAGGTCGTTCAGCGTCGAATTCAGTTGCGTTTCGAGGCTCACCTCATCCGGCGCGATCAGTCTCAGTACGCCGACGTAGTCCTTGTTGGAATGGCTGATGGTCACGGTGTCGCCGGTGTTGTGAAGTGCGCGGTAATCGCACCAATGGCTCTCACGTTCGATATTGAAGCTGGCACTGGCCTGTTTCAGCCGTCCCGAGCAGTCGGCCACAAGGTAATGAACGGTTGCTTCGGCTTGTGCGGGTTGCGTGTCGACCAGCTTTTCTCCCAGATGCAAAGCGATGATGCGGTCGAACCAGCCCTGTGGCAGCAGCCGATCCAGCAGGAACTCGCGACCATCACCGATGCTGCGGTAGTTGATCTCAACCAGTACCGGGCCTTGGGCGGTCAGAATGAACTCGCTGTGGCAAACCCCGAAATTGACCCCGAACGCGGCCACTTGAGCCAGCGCGGCGGCACGTTGGGCGCGGCTGAGTTGTCCATTCCAGCGCGCGGCGATTTCTACGAAATGCGGCGGCGGTGAAAGGGTGACGTCGAAGCCTCCGATGGCTTGCAGGTTGCGTCCGTCGCCCAGGGTTTCGAGGGTGAACAACGGACCTTCCATGTACGCCTCCAGCAACAGCGCCCGATCCGGTTGCTGCTGCCAGAACTGCTCGCAGTAAGCGGTCAATTCGGCGGCGTCGTGGCACAGTCTGACGTCCAGGCTGGCGACGCCTTCACGAGGCTTGGCGACCACTGGCCACGGCGCATCGGTCGGCAATCTGGAGTTCGATGTGAGCACCTGGAACCATGGCCCGGGCAGACCTAGACGTTGCATGCGCTCGCGCATGGCTGCCTTGTTCTTCGCTGCATAGCACAACCGCCAGTCCTTGCCAGGGCATTCGAAGGCCTCGGCCACCATCGCTGTCGCGGTCTGCAGGTGATCGCTGTTGGAGAACACGGCGACGGGGCGCAAGCCCTGACCGTTGAGTGTCTCGATGACCGCTAGCGGATTGAACACATCACATTCGATGACGTGCAGCTGTTCCGGCGAAATAGGCGAGGTGGCGAGCAGTCGCCGGTGTTCCTGAGCGTGGTCGGTGATGACCACGATCGGTAACCCGCGTTTGTGCGCGGCAGGCAGGAAGCCCTCGAGAATGGCAGGGTGGGCGACATGGGCAAGGATGATGAATGGACGTTGCATGGCAGGTTCCTGGGGGCAGCAGTTGCCCGTCCCGGGGGATCGGGCAACTGGTTTACAGGGGCGCAAGTGCGCGGTTTAGAAGCGGTAGTTGACGCCTAGAGTGAGCGAGCGCTGGGGCGCGGGTTGACGACCCCATGGACTGGTGTCGATGCCGCGGAAGTAGTACTCGCGGTTGAACAGGTTGCTGATGCCCGCGGACGCGGTCAGGACGCTCTTGTCTGCCAGCTTGAACTCACGCTCGAGGGCGGTGTTCCAGAGCCAGTAAGCAGGCAGTTTGCCTACGCTGGCAGTGGCGTTTTCATCGCCGGAGTTGGCGGCATCGGTGTACGCGCTGCTGACGTACAAGCCGTCGAGGTTGTAGGTCCAGTGCTCGGCGAAACGGTAACGACCGTCAACCGTGAACTGATTGCGCGAAGCGAAAGGCACCTCGTTGTCCTTGAACGTGCCGTTGCGTTGCTTGGCATCGAGGTACGCATAGCTGGCGTGCAGGTCCAGATCAGGTAGAGCTTGCGGCGTCCAGAAAATCTCGCTCTCGAAACCTTGGTGACGTGTGCTGCCAAGGTTATTGAAGCGGTCAGTCGTGGCGTTGTAGCTGATTTGGTCGTCGAAATCGATGCGGTACAAGTTGAAGTCGACGCGCATGCCGTCCCATGGCGTATAGCGCACGCCGGTCTCGTAGTTCCACGCCAGTTCGGCGCCGACATCGCCTTCCTTAACGATCTGCGTGACTTGCGGTGGACGCAGGGACTTCTGGGCGTTGGCGTAGACGTACCAGGCGTCGGTCGCCTGATAACCAACAGTCAGGCTCGGCAGCCATTCTTCGGATTTGTTCTCGCGCGAGAACCCCGTGATGCCGTCTGCGTAATCCATGCGGGCGTTTTCGTAGCGCACGCCGGGGGTGATGGTCAGGCGATGATCGAGCAGGCTGATGGCGTTGCTGAGGTAGAACGCGCGGGCGTCGTCATCGAACTTCCAGTCCCGGAACGGCGTCGTCACGCCGGTAGCGACGCGCTGGCGGTTGACCTTGTAGTCGATGTCTTCGCTGACATAACGGGCGCCCAGCAACCAGGTCTGGCCAACCGTGTCGCCATCGATAGTGGCACTGATGCGCGGCTCCGTGCCCCAGACTTTAAAGTCGCGTGGGCCGTCCTGTTTGGTCACCGCCGTACCGTCCGGAGTGAACGGCAGGCCGACCACGAAGTTGCGGTAGCTGTCGTGGGCGAAGTTGGTCCAGCTGTATTCTACTGAGTCGAACGGCCCCATGGCGCCCAGGCGCTGGGTGTAGGTGCCCCACACGCGATTGGTGTCGCCCTCGAAGCGGTCCAGCGGACGCGTCGATTGCCGTGGATCATCCTTGTAATCCTGCACGCTGAGTGCTCCGGCCAGGTCCATATCGGCCTTGTAGTGCTGGATACCGAAGCTCAGATCGCGATCGTCGTCGATGTTCCACTGGCCGCGCAGACGGTAGTTCTGCACATCGGTCTCGGAGTGCTCGCGCCCGTATTCGCCCCCCAGGGTATTGAGGTCCAGTTGCAGGCCGAAGTTGTCGGTCAGGTAGCCGCCGGTGCCCACATAGTTGTCCCACAACTGGCGCCCGCCAGCGTTGAACGTCAACTTCTCCTGCAGAGTGGTTTCCCACTCGCGCGGAATCGGCTTGCTGATGAAGTTGATCACCCCGCCAACGTTGTTCGGACCGTATTGCACCGCTGCGCCCCCACGCACGACATCAATACGGTCTACAGTGGCCATGGTCACTGGAAACAGCGACAGACCCGTCTGGCCGTACGGCGCCAGTGCTAGTGGAATGCCATCCGACAACGCTTGAATCCGGCCGCTACGACTCTCGTACAGACCGCGTACCGATATCTGTGGCAAGGCGCCGGTGCCGGTTTCGTCAAAGATCTTGATGCCCGGTACCCGTTGCAGCGCGTCGTCCACACCGCGGACGCTGGCTTTTTTCAGTTCGCTGGAGTCGACAACGCTGCGGCTGCCGGCATAGGTACGCACCTCCTGATCGCTGGCCGTGCCGAGAACGTCACCCTGAATCACCACGGGCGCCAGTGACAGGCCGTTGGCAGGTCCGGTGGACAGTTCGACGGATTGATCGGCGGCCATGGCACTGTGACAGATGCCCAAAGTGATAAGACTGAGTGAAAAATGTAGGGAGTTTGTTGTTTTCATGTGGACTACGTTGGCTCATTTTTACTGTTGGAGAGAATGCAGGCGGGCTTTCAATGCGTTATGCAGCAATCCCCGGTCTTCACCGGCCAGAAAGCTTTGGACCCCGCGAGCGCGCCACAGCGTGTTCTGTTCAGCAGTGCGGGGGTTTGCGCAGAATGGTATTGCGGCGCTGAGGCAGGCATCAGCCATGTATTGCAGCGTTTGCCAGACTTGGGGATTGAGAGGGTCGGGTCCCAGACCGAGATCGAGCGACAGATCCAGTGCGCCTTCCATAATCATGCCGACGCCCGGCAGTTGCAGGATTTCGCCGAGAGCGTCGACCCCGGCGCTGCTTTCGATCATGGGAATAATCGGCGTCTGGCGATTGGCCAGATCAATGTATTCGGGTAAGGGCAGGCGACCGAATCCGGTAATACGGCCACCGGTTATTCCGCGTTTCCCCAGGGGGGGGAAGAAGGCCGCTTCGATGGCGCGCTGAACTTGCGCAGCACTTTCGGTGCGTGAAAGTACGATGGCTTCGATACCGGCATCCAGTGCCCGACCGATCAGTTTTTCGTCCACTTGAGGTATGCGCAACCAAGGCGAAATGCCAGCGGCCTCACACGCGCGGACACAATGCATGATGTCTTCTTCGGAGCGCAGTAAATGCTCAAGATCGAGAATCACGAAGTCGTAGCCCGCAAACGCGAGCATTTCGCAGAGCATCGGTGAAGGTAGAGAATTGAGCAAGCCGTAGACGTTGTTCCCTGCTTGTAACCGGGAAAACACCGGAGAGGTTCGTATCACTGACGCATATCCTTCAGGGTGGATGCGCGTTAATAATAATCATTCACAATCATAAGTAAACATTTTTAGTCGCCGATTCGTGATATTCGTGATGGTCCTCATAAAAATCCCGTTCTTGGTGTAATGCTGTTCACTGATTCGCCCCGGATTCCCGCCACGACTCCCCCGATGGCATATGAGGGGGGGCTGGGGCGATTTCTGAGTTTTGTAAACACCTCGTCGAATCTCGGGTATTAATTTCCACTTTTTAGAAACCTTGACTCTCCAAGGGCCTTATTTTTCGTTGTCTAACAAGATTTGTTTACATAATTGGTCAGCATAAATGCAGTACCAGAGGGCGCGTTTTGCGGCTCAATTCATGGAGATAGGCAATGGGTATTTTAGGTGGCAAGGTCGCGTCCGTGCTCGTTTCGACTGAAGGGGACCGTTCAGTCGGCCTCGATGGCGAAGGTGCAGAAATCCATGCGGCGGGCGATTTCTTAATCGACCTCGATGCCCTGGCACCTGAAAATCGCCAGGCAGTGCTTGAAGCGTTCCGGCAGAAGATCATCGAAGCCTTCGCGCTGGTTTGGGATGAACCAGCCAAGGCCATTTTCGACATTGAGCTGGCCGACGATGCTCAAGTCCCACCGCAGCACGTTGATTTTCGATTCCAAGACGGGCGCACCGAAAGTGTTGATGTGTCGAAGGCCGGGCATGTGCTCGAACTAGGCGGCTTTGCCCCAAAGGTCTAAAAATTCGTACCAGGTACACCCAAGCCCCGGCATCATTGATGCCTCACATAGCTCGCAAAGCCCGCCTTGGCGGGCTTCGTTGTTGGAGGCCGGCTGTGAAGCAGGAGGCTACGGGTTTCTACGGGAATCGGACCGCTGGACTTGCTGTTCGCACCTACCAATGCGGTCCAAGAGATCTCTCTTGGGTTTGCAGTCTTGGTACCCTACTACAACGATCTGTCTGACCACCGCGAGCTCTGCCAGGGCATCTGCAGCTCCTTTGATGGCGGTAGGGGCAGGTGAGTAGTAGTCCTGTCGCATCTGCTTGTCGGGTGCGGATTCCACGGTCATCTGGCCACCCATTCCATAAGCATCTGACCACCGATTCCACGGTGATCCGGCCACCCATTCCACGCGTATCCGACCACTGATTCCACGGTCATCCGGCCACTCAACCGGG